>JAFVCA010000024.1 GCA_017479705.1 Bacteroidales bacterium | reverse complement strand
TACTTGGACGAGTTCTGCTACAAGTTCAACAGAATGTACTTCGGTGACAGAATATTCGACAGGATTGTGCTGGCGGCGACATCATACAGGCCGAGCTTCAAGCACAGAACCTACAGTTCGGAACATTGCGGATAATCATTTAAAATAATGTGTTCTACCAAATCCCAAGCAACACAAAAATTGTCCCAAGCGATACTCTCAGCCATTCCCACCCCCATTAAAATTACAATAAACTACTAAGCATCAACATCTTTCAAATAACAAGAATCCTGCAATTTTGCCAATTAAAAAAGAATGCGTATCTTTGCATTTCGAAATCAAAAACAACAACAGCAATGTACACCTTGGCAGAGACAATGAGAATACTCTATGGCCGTGAACCCGAAGGCGAAGGGCGTTTTATGTGCATGGAGATAGACCGCGACCGCGCCCTGCTCTCCAACCGCACGCAGGGCATGGCTTCCTGCTACTCCTTCAACCTCATCACCGCAGGTTCCATGACGCTTCAATACAACGGCAGCATACTGACGCTCAACGTCGACGACCTCTACACCTACGCTCCAAGGCAGCCCGTCACCATCCTCTCCGCCTCCGACGACCTCCACTATTATGTCCTATTAGCCGAAGAGAGCCTCACCCTCGAATCACCCACCGTTCGCAACATCGTCCGTGCCGCCTACCGGCCTCTCACCCTGCTCCACGAACCCAAAATCCACCTCTCCACTGCCGATTCACTCCACCTCCAAACCTCCATGAAGCAAATCATCTATCGGCTCAACAACCCTCACCCCTACTGCCAAGAAAGTCTACGTCTCAGCCTCGACCTCTTCCTGTTAGACATGCTCCACGCGCAAGAGCAGTCCACCATCAGTCAATCTCGTCCATCATCGCGATACGAAGAACTCTTCTTCCGTTTCATGCAGCTGCTCCCAGCCCACTTCCTCAACCACCGCGACATTGCCTACTACGCCTCCCTCCTCAACATCTCGCCCGTCTATCTTTCCCGCATTGTGCGCTGCATTTCGGGCCACACCGTGGCGGACTACATCAGCCAAATGCTACTCATGGAAGCCTCCTTCCTCCTCCGCACCACCACCCTTTCCGTTGCCCAGATTGCCGACCGACTTCACTTTGCCGACGCCTCCTCATTCTGCAAATTCTTCCTCCGCACCAAAGGCGAAACCCCGCGGCAGTTCCGCAACCGATAACAAAACAAATGACAGCACCTCTGGACAGCTTCTTCAAACATAAACCATCCAAATACAAGGGTACAATGAATCACAATTAAACAGCCAAGCCTTCAACACGGGTTGTTTGGCGGAATCGCTGCGGATAATATCAACCATTCATACCTGACACCGTAACGGGATATTACACTTTTAATTGCATTTTATTGTTATTGCCTGTGCACCTCCGAGCCGCCACTGGTGCTGCACTCCACCCGCGGATTGCAGCCGGACATTGTTTTGTAGTAAAGGTCGCTGGACCCCGAGAGTGTCCCCGTGATGCTCTCACAGCACGAAATCCTGATATTGCTGGAACCGCTCACCTTCACATTCGCCTTGCGGCACTCTAACCCGTAGCTATCCACCTCGCTGGAGCCTGAAACCTCCATTTTCAGCAATCCGTTGCAGCTTCCCACACTCCTGACCGTAGAGGACCCGCCAAGCTCCATTTCCGCCTCATCGGCATGGATACTGCCATCAAATTTAGAAGCACCCGAAAGGTCGATGCTCACCTCGTCACCCTGCAAATTGCCGTAGAGCATCGAAGCCCCTGACAAATCCACCTCCACCTTGTCGCCCTGCAAATTGCCGCGGAAACTTGAGGCTCCCGACAGCTCCACATCGCACAGCACTCTGTTGACAGGCAGCAGCACACGCGCAGGACCATGGTACCAGTTGAACAGGCTCGACTTAAAGCCGACCCTCAATGTGCCGTCCTCAACCTTCAGAATCACGTTCTTGTGCTCCCCACCTTTCACCGTGACCATGGCCTCACTCACCGAGTCGCTCATCACCACAGCAAAGCCGTCGCTCACCTCCAAGTCGGTGTACTCATCCTCAATGGGGTAACTCGTCGTGATACCATCTCTTAAATCCTCCTCACAAGCCGCGCACAACAGGCACAGCACCGACATCAGCATAACCAATCTTTTCATGACAATCAATGTTTAGTCTTTTTATTTTGCAAAGATACAAATAAAAAACCAAATATGAGAAAAACTTCGTACCTTTGCACTCCCAATTATGGCGAAGAAACAAAAATACTACGTTGTGTGGCAAGGCAATGCGCCCGGCATCTACAACTCCTGGGCCGACTGCCAGAAGCAAGTGACCGGCGTCTCAGGAGCGCAATACAAGTCCTTCGACAGCCTCTCGGCAGCCCAATCCGCCTTCAGCCGCCCCTACGCCGAAGTGAAAGGCACCCGCACCGCCAAGGAGTCCATGGTCGGCATCGACGAACTGGGCATGACCGTGGTGCGCCAAGGCGACGTCCCCGGCCCCGTGCTCGACAGCTTAGCCGTCGACGCTGCTTGCAGCGGCAACCCCGGCGTGATGGAATACCAAGGGGTCTACGTGGCCAACCGCCAGCAAGTGTTCCACTTCAAAACACCCTTGGGCACCAACAACATCGGCGAGTTCCTGGCCATCGTCCACGGCCTTGCCTACCTCAAGAAGCACGGTCTCAACCAAATCATCTATTCCGACTCAGTCAATGCCATCAACTGGGTGCGACGCAAAGAATGCCGTACCAAACTGCCCCTCACCCCGCAGACTGTCGACCTATGGAACATCATCCGCCGCGCCGAGGCCTGGCTGAACGCCAACACCTACACCACTGAAATACGCAAGTGGGACACCGACCACTGGGGCGAAATCCCCGCCGACTTTAACCGCAAAAAATAACCACAATGGACGCAATACTCACCATCCTCATCACCATCGCCCAAATCGCCACCGTCTACCTTGCCGCCCGCGGCAACCGCTGGACGTGGATTTTCAGCATCGTCACCGGCCTCATCCTCTGCTACAACTTCTTCACCGACCATCACTACATGAGCTTCGCCTTCCAGGTCTACAGCCTGATAGCCTCCATCGGCGGCGTCTTCATCTGGAAGAAAAAAGCCGAAGACAACCGCCGCACCATCTGTTGGGGCAACCCCCTGTGGCCACTGCTGGCCGTCGTTGCCATAGCCGCCGCCACCTACATCCTCGACGCCCGCGTGCTCCACTCCAACCTCCCCATCCTCGACTGCGCCATCTTCGCCCTCCAAGCCGTAGCCACCTACCTCATGGTGCGCAAGGACATCAACGCCTGGATCTGCTACCTCATCTGCGATGCCATCTACATCCCCCTCGGCATCATGGGCGGCAGCTACAAATGGCTCTTCATCAGTGCCTGCTTCCTCATCACTGCCACCTACGGCTTCATCACCTTCGTCAAAGCATGGCGCCGCATCCGCGCCAACGCCGACGGCGCCGACCCCTCCGCCACCAAGCAATGAACACCGCCAACATGCACATCCCCTCCAACCGCGTGCGCGACATCGAAAGGTATTTCCGCACCGAGCTGGGCTTCCTCTACCCCGAAGGAGAGCTGCGCATGTTCGTCGCCATGCTCTTCGAGGCCTTTCTGGGCTGGGACAAGACCCACCTGCTGCTACACCGCGACGACACCATCAACCAGTCCGACCTGCTCCGCTTCCACTGGGCCGCCGAGGATCTGAAACACTTCCGCCCCATCCAGCACATCATCGGCCATGCCGACTTCTGCTCCTGCCGCCTCCACGTCAGCCCCGACGTGCTCATCCCGCGCCCCGAAACCGAGGAACTCGCCACCCGCCTCATCGCCCACCTCTCCGCCCTCCCTCCGCGCCCCGACGCGGCTCCGCTCCGCCTCCTCGACCTCTGCACCGGCAGCGGCTGCATAGCCATTGCCCTCAAAAAGCACCTGCCGCAAGCCGAAGTCACGGCCGTAGACCTTTCCGGACCGGCACTGCGCATCGCCCGCCAAAATGCAACAGACAACCATGCCGCCGTGACGTTCATACAGATGGATATTCTGGACAGCACCCAGACAGCCTCCCTGCCCAACCACTACGACCTCATTGTCAGCAACCCCCCCTACGTCATGGAGCGCGAACGGGCCGGCATGCAACGCAACGTGCTGGACTACGACCCCGCACTGGCCCTCTTTGTGCCGGACGACGACCCCCTGCGCTTCTACCGCGCCATAGGCCGCTGCGCCGCCACCCACCTCTCGCCCCGCGGCCTGCTGGCAGTAGAAATCAACCAATCCCTCCCCGCACAAACCGCCCAACTGCTCCAAACCTTCGGCTTCATCACCGCAACCCACCACGACTTCCGCGGCAACCCCCGCAGCATCACGGCCTCCCTCCCTCCTGCCCCATAGGCCGTCCCTGTCATGGCTCTGCCAAGCCGCACCCCATCCAAGCCGCAGGTTCGCTCCTCAGCGGTCACTCAGCCCTCATGTGGCAATTCATTCGTCCAACGAAATTGGGAGAAATGAAGGATAAATGTTCAGGAAATGACCCCTAAGGAGCGACGGAACACCGAACAGTGATATGGCGCCGGGGGCGGCAACAACGAGCATGGCTGAACGTTGCCGAAAGCCTGGCGGGACGCGGCACACAATCCGCTGTTTCAGAATGCTGACCCGGCCTTGGCTCAATGCCGTGCTACTGGCGGTTCTTGCTGTCGATAAGGATGGTGACGGGGCCGTCGTTGATCAGCTCCACCTGCATGTTGGCTCCGAACTCGCCCGTCAGCACCTCCTTGCCGAAGAGGGCGGAGAGGCGGCGGACAAAACGCTCGTAGATGGGGATGGCCACCTCGGGGCGGGCGGCATTGATATAGCTGGGGCGGTTGCCCTTCTTGGTGCGCGCCATCAGCGTAAACTGGCTGACGAGCAGGATGCCGCTCTCCGGCACATCGGTGATGGGGAGATTCATCACCCCCTCGGCATCGTCGAAGATGCGGAGGGCGACTATCTTGCGGCACAGCCAGTCGATGTCCTCGTCGGTGTCGGCCTCCTCAATGCCGAGCAGGATCATCATCCCCTGCCCTATCTGGGATTTCAGTACACCCCCGATGGTCACAGAGGCGCGGCGGCAACGTTGTATAACAATACGCATGGTTGTTCAATCGTTAATTATCTCCAACTTGGCGAAGACCAGCATCATGGTCTTCTGCCCCACTTGATCGAAAAAGATGGTGGCCTTGCGTTCCTGTCCTGCGCCCTCGACGGTGAGGACCTTGCCCTCGCCAAACTTGGCATGGCGCACGCGCATGCCCACCTGGATGGCGTTGATGTCGGCTGCGGAATTGGGGGCTGTGGGGCCTTTGACGGCCACGGCCTTGGGCTGAAGACGGCGCGGGGCTTTGGGCTCGGCGGTTTCGCGGCGTTTGAAGCCGCGCTCCACCTCCGGTGACCACCGCACACCCTTCACCCCCTGGAAGGCCCGGGGCAGCTCGCCGGGAGTGGGGAACGAGGCCTTGCGGCGCGGCATCTCAATATACTTGCTGTCAATCTCCTCGATGAAACGACTCATCTCCTGACAGGAGGAGTTGCCGTACTGGTAGCGCGTCATGGCGTAGGAGAGGGTAAGCTGCTTCTCGGCACGGGTCACGGCCACGTAGAACAGGCGGCGCTCCTCCTCCAGCTCCTGGCGCGAAGAGATGGACATGAAGGAGGGGAAGAGGTTCTCCTCCAGTCCCGCCACATAGACGTAGGGGAATTCCAGACCCTTGGCCGCATGGATGGTCATGAGGCTGACCTTGTCGGCCTCTTTGTCGTCGTCCTTGTCCTCGGAGGTGAGCAGGAGTACCTGTTGCAGAAACTGGTCGAGGGTCTTGATCTGAGTGTTCTGTCCGCCTGGATTCTCCTGGCCGTCCTCCACGTCGTCGGCAAACTGGGCCTCCTTTTCGCAGAACTCTTTCACACCGTTCAGCAGTTCCTCGATGTTTTCGATGCGGTTGGGGTTCTCGGGGTCGTCGTCGTTGCGGAGCAGGGTGATGATGCCGCTGTTGTAGACAATCTGTTTGGCGAGGTCGTAAGCATTCATGGTGGGGAGCATGGCGGAGAAGCGCTTAATCATCATGACGAACTCGCCCATCTTTTGCAGGGTGCCGCTGTTGATGCCGAGGCCGAAGGCGTCCACGTTCTCCAATACGGTCCAGACCGCCACGTCGTTGTCGGCGGCGGCCACGCGCACACGGTCCATCGAGGTCTGGCCTATGCCGCGGGCGGGATAGTTGATGATGCGGAGGAGGGACTCCTCATCGTAATTGTTGACCACAAGGCGCATGTAGGCCAGCACATCCTTGATTTCCTTGCGGCCGTAGAAAGAGAGGCCTTGGTAGATGCGGTAAGGGATTTCGGCACGGCGGAGGGCTTCCTCCAGCGCGCGGGACTGGACATTGGTGCGGTAGAGGATGGCAAAGGAGCGGTAGTCAAGCTCCTCGCCGATGTGCGCCTCCTTGATGGATTCGGCTATCATGCGTCCCTCCTCCTTCTCGTCGGCGGCGCGGAGCAGGGCAATGCGGTTGCCCTGGGCGTTGTCCGTCCAAATCTCCTTCTCGATTTGCTCGACGTTCTTGGCAATGATGGAGTTGGCGGCATTGACGATGATTTTGGTGGAGCGGTAGTTCTGCTCCAGTTTGAAGAGGTGCAGGTTGGGATAGTCCCGGCGGAAATTGAAGATGTTCTGTATGTTGGCCCCGCGGAAGGCGTAGATGCTCTGTGCGTCGTCGCCCACCACGCAGATGTTCTGCAGCCGCGCGGCAAGCTTTTTGACAATGAGGTACTGTGAGTAGTTGGTGTCCTGATACTCGTCCACCATGATGTATTTGAAGCGGTTCTGGTATTTGAGCAGCACGTCGGGAAAGTCGCGCAACAGGATGTTCATATTGAAAAGGAGGTCGTCGAAGTCCATCGCCATGGCATTGCGTAGGCGGTGGTTGTAGAGCTTGTAAATCTCGGCGATCATGGGCTTGTGAGCATCCTTGTCGGCTTGCTGGATTTCGGGGTTGTTGGCGTAATCCTCGGGCGAGAGGAGGTTGCTTTTGGCCATTGAGATGCGACCCATCACGTAGCCTGGGCTGTAGGTCTTGGGGTCGAGGTTGAGGTTCTTGACAATCTGCTTGATGGCGGATTTGCTGTCGTCCGTGTCGTAGATGGTGAAGGTGTTGATGTAGCCAATCTTCTGGGCTTCGGAGCGCAGGATGCGGGCGAAGACGGAGTGGAAGGTGCCCATCCAGATGTTGCGGGCCTCGGAGCCCACTAACTTCATGATACGCTCTTTCATCTCCGCTGCCGCCTTGTTGGTAAAGGTGAGTGCCAGGATGTTGAAGGGGTCGACGCCCAAGTTGATGAGGTGGGCTATACGGTAGGTCAGCGTGCGCGTCTTGCCGCTGCCCGCGCCGGCAATGATCATCACCGGGCCCTCGGTGCAGGCGGCAGCCTCGCGCTGCGATTCGTTGAGTTGGGAAAGTATATCTTCGGTGTTCATTGTTATTCTGTTATCGGATGTCAGTTTATATCCAGTCCGTAGAGTTTGGAGAGCGTGTCGAATACGCGGACACTCTGGGATTGACGGACAGAGATGTCGAGACGGCAATCAAGGTTGAACTCCTGGTTGCGGGGCTGGACGCCCAGCTCTTTGAGGAGGCGCATGACGTCGTTCATCAGGGCGTACTCGAAGTGGAGATGGTAGGTGACGTCGATGGTCTTCTCAATGATGGTGGCGTTGGCGATGGCGTCGCGGGCAGCGGTCTTGTAGGCATTGGCGAGGCCGGAAGCCCCTAACAGGATGCCGCCAAAGTAGCGCACCACGACGATGAGGGTGTCGGTAAGGTCAGCGGAGAGGAGCTGCCCATGGATGGGACGGCCGCCGGTGCCGGAGGGCTCGCCGTCGTCGTTGACGCGGTAGGCCTCTTTCGTGGGACCGAGGATGTAGGCGTAGCAGTGGTGGCGGGCATCGAAATACTCTTTGCGAAGGCGTTCCAAATGGCCTTTCACCTCGTCGGTGCTGTGCACCGGGAAGGCAAAGGCGAGGAACTTGCTGCCCTTCTCCTTGTAAAGGCCCTCGGCGGGAGCCGCGATGGTATGATAGGTGTCGTCGAACATGGTGCCTGACAGAAACTACTTTATTATTAGACCATAAGGCTTCCGCCCATGGCCACAGAATGCAGTGCAAAGATAAACAAAAAAAATGACATGGCAGGCAAAAACTATCGCCGTCGCACCAATAAAAAAACATCAATCCCTAAAAAAACATCTTATATCGAAAAAAATGCGTATTTTTGCAATTGCTTTCGAAAGGCAAGAAAGCAGTAAGCAAGAAAAGCATTGCGAAAATCCTTTCTTTGAAAATTCGCCAAATTATTCACGGAGGAAAAGAGCATTTATGCTTTCGCTTGTTGTGTATGCTATAGGCTCACGCCGCGGCATATCTTCAGGCGTGAGATTTGTTCCCTTCTAAATCGTTCCGTGAAAGGTGTTTGGCGATACCTCAAAGAAAACGATATGAGCACATAAGTCTCATGCCTTTCTTTATTGTAGTGACCGCCCGTTGGAGACTTGGGGCAAGAATTAGAAGTTGCACCCGACACGGATATTAGGGTATATTACTATGTCAAGTTCAAAACGACTAAAAAGAATCGCAGTAGTGCTATGCATGGCAGCTACAGGATTGTTTGTCTCCTGCACCAAAGAAGCTGGCTACATGGAGCAACTACTCGGCAAATGGCAGCAAACGGTGGCCATAAATCCAGGCACTGGGGAAGAAATTGATCTTACTATTTATGAACCCCTTACATTCACAGTAGAGTTTAAGAATAATGGAACATTTTTAGTGACACAAGATCTTGTTTCTGATTATATGAGTAGTTATACTGGTACTTTTCGCATCAGAGACAACCAACTTGAACTACTTTCGATAACCGCTGAGAATGGAGAAACGGTCGAAGGTGATTGTGGAAAATTCCGTATTATCGAAGTAAATGCCAGTTTCTTAAGTTTGAAAGCCCTTACGTTGTACGATGCGGAATTTCCAGACCTCGGTTATGCGAACAATTTGTCTGTAACTGAAATTGGCGACTCTAAATACAAAAGACTAACTACCAGCCCATTGTTTTAGTTAGGCCTGTTTCGCATCGGGAGGCATTGTGACCCTCCCCGTTTGAAGATTAGAGCCATCTGTAGAGAAATCTAAACACCATTGTGGAACGCTGTGGAGGTCGGGGTGTCCAATGTCGTCCTTAACGGTGTAAGTTTTTGCTGGGTCAAAGCTGGCTTTTTTTGACGATGTCCTTTATTCTTTCTGCCTATCTCGAAAGAGAGGGGATGACGCTAATAGAAACTGATTTTGAGCACTTGGAAATCATGCTCAGAAAAATGTAGTGTGTATTCGAAACACAGTTATGGTTTATTTGGCTTACCCACACTGCGTCTATCGACTTAGTGTGGGATTAAGGCCGACAGCAACAATCGTGCCGAAGGCACGAAATCCCATTAACCCCACACTAAGCGACCGAAGGGGAGCACAGTGTGGGGTTGCTGTAATCAGATAATAGCGTGCTGAAAGCACGCCACTACTCGTCTTTCAAAAAATATCTGTCATCTACTACCACACCATTTTCCTCTATAAAAGATCGGTATTCCTCGGCAAACGTCACTTTATGGTGATGTTCCTTTTGTCGCATTATATAGCCCACTATCATATCCTTATCATGCAGACTATAGCTAAATCCTGCATACTCACGGCTCCAACCCCTGAAATGTGGGAACATCGGGTTTCCTTTCATCCATTTACTTGTACTCGTCTTCACCCGCTGTACAAATTCCGCAACAGACATAGTCGGAGGAACGGACACAAAGATATGCACGTGGTCAGGCATACCCCCTATGCGGTAGGTCTGACACGAGAGGTTCTTTGCGATGCCATAGATATAGGCATACAACTCACGCTCATGGTCAGTCGAAATAGTGGGTTCACTATGATAGGTGCGAAAAACAATGTGATAGTAAGAAGTTGTATAACTCATGCATGGATAACGCAGACTATAGTTATTTATTGTAGTATGTGGATGTAGTGTACCTTCGGCACACATGTTATCAGCATTCATACCCCACACTGCGTCTATCGACTTAGTGTGGGGTTAATAGAATGATGTGCTTTCAGCACATATCTACCCGTACAGACTACAAACCCTGAAAAAAACACACCCAAACACCTGTGACATCAGCAGTCGTGCCAACGGCACGAAATCCTATTAACCCCACACTAAGCTACCAGAAAGAACGCAGTGTGGGATAGTGGACAACCCCCTTTCTTGCGTTTATAATACACCACTATTTCATTGCATAAATGGAAGTTACACAATTATGCAAACAGCATTATGCAAATTACATAATGCTGTTTGCATAATTTGAAAAATAATTCGTATCTTTGCAGCCGGAAACTATTGAATAAAAGATTATGGAAGAGAATCCTTTTGTAGTGTCTGGGCGCATCAGGCCTGAGTATTTCTGCGACCGCAAGGCTGAGTCGGAACGGATGATTAAACTGCTGACCAACGGGAACAACGTGGTACTGAAGTCTGACCGACGTATGGGCAAGACGGGGCTGATACAGTATTGTTTTGACCAGCCTGTGCTGCACAATAATTACTATACATTTTTTGTAGATATCCTACACACCACCTGTTTGCAAGAGCTGGTGCATGAACTGGGACGGACTGTGTATGAACAGACTGTACCCCGAGGTAAAAAGATGGTGCAGAACTTTATCAAGGCCCTGCACAGCATTGCAGGGAAGATGGGGTTTGATGCAAGCACTGGGCTGCCGACTTTCAGCGTGGGTCTTGGCGATATTGAACAGCCAGAATATACGCTGGAAGAGATTTTCGGCTACCTGCAACAGGCGGACAAGCCGTGTATTGTTGCCATTGACGAGTTTCAACAAGTGGCAACCTATCCCGAAAAGAATGTCGAGGCACTACTTAGAGGCCATATACAACGAATAAGCAATTGCCGATTTGTGTTCGCGGGTAGTGAGCGACACCTGTTAGAGCAGATGTTTGACAACAGGAACCACCCTTTCTATAAGAGTGCAGACAATATGAAACTGGGTGCTATAGACAGGGATGTATATGTTGATTTTATGTGTTCGAAGTTCCAGGAGAAAGGGAGGACATTAGCGACGCACGTCGCGCAGGATGTGTATGACCTGTTTGAGGGGCACACGTACTATGTGCAGAAAACGATGAATGAAGCCTTTGCCAACACCCTTGCGGGAGGCTCATGTACGGAAAAGGTCATGGAAACATCCCTTAGGGATATTCTTGTCGGCAACGATTACTACTACAGGGAATTGCTGTCGCGGATGACGATAAAGCAGAAGATGTTATTGTATGCCATTGCAGCAGACAGGGTGGCCACCCAAATAACTTCAGCGGACTTTATCAAACGCCATAAACTGTCTTCGGCCAGTTCGGTTCAGTCGGCCATCAAGAGACTGCTGTCAGAGGGCTACGTTGTTGAGGAGGCTCGGCGATACCGCGTCAACGACAGGTTCTTCGGGTTGTGGCTTAGGCGGATGATGGCATAGCACTCAGATTGCATGCGGCAGACTCGAATAAACTCCTTCGAAAAAGAATCCAACCATATAGGTATTGACGGTCTTACTAATCCGTGGATTCGTAAGAATGTGTGAAAGAATGCAAGTTTTTTTCTTGCTATGTCGGAAAATAGTTGTATCTTTGCAACGATTAAGTGCGGGGACGTGAGTCCCCTCTTTTATTGCTTATGATAGACAAGTTCAAGGTTTTAGACATTGTAAAAGATGTGCTTGAGGGAAGCGACAAGTACCTCGTAAATATGAAAATCACGCCCGACAACCGCATTTTTGTGGACATCGACGGTGATAACGGCATCAATATTGACGATTGTATTGAGGTGAGCCGTGCAATAGAGAACGGCCTGAACCGTGACGAGGAGGATTTCGAGCTGAATGTGAGTTCGGCTGGCGCCGACGCGCCACTGAAGATGCCCCGCCAGTATCGCCGCCATGTGGGCCGCGAGCTGAGCGTGGAGCCTTTTGACGGAGAGAAAGTGGAAGGAAGGCTGACCGAAGCGGGCGACACGCAGTTCACCATCAAGACAAAAGGGACAAAAAAGGAGGCTCCGCAAGAGCTGACTTTTGCCTACGACGATGTCAAGACCGCCCGGGTGATAATCCAGTTCTGACAGGAGCTGCCAAACCCATCATTAACGCAAATATAGATATAGTAACAATATACAAGTCAGATGAAGACATTAGACCTGATAGATTCCTTTTCGGAATTTAAAGAATTCAAGAACATTGACCGCGAGACGTTGATGCATATTCTCGAAGAGGTTTTCCGTGCCGCCCTGGCCAAGCGCTACGGCACCGAGGACAACTTCGATATTATTGTCAATATCGACAAGGGCGACCTTGAGATTTTCCGCAACCGCACCATCGTAGAGGATGGCGAGGTGAAGGACGAGAATCTGGAGATTGCATATAGTGACGCCATTAAGATTGAGTCTGACTTCGAGGTGGGTGAGGAGCTGTCGGAACCCATCTATATGTCTGACTTCGGCCGCCGCGAGATTCTGGCCATCCGCCAGAACTTGGTGAGCAAGATTCAGGACTACGAGAAGTCGCTGATTTTCCAGAAATATAAGGAGAAGGTGGGTGAGATAGTAGTGGGCGAGGTCTACCAGCCTTGGAACAAGGAGATCTTGATCCTCGACGAGGAGAAGATTGAGCTGGTGCTGCCCAAGACAGAGCAGATACCGAGCGACCGTTTCCGCAAGGGCGACACGGTGCGTGCCGTGGTGCTGAAGGTGGAGATGCGTAACAACAACCCCGTGATTGTCCTGTCGCGCACGTCGCCCATATTCTTGGAGCGTCTGCTCGAGGCCGAGGTGCCGGAGATTTACGACGGTCTCATCACCATCCGAAACATTGTCCGCATCCCCGGCGAACGTGCCAAGATTGCCGTCGAGTCATACGACGACCGTATCGACCCTGTGGGTTCGTGCGTGGGCATCAAGGGTGCCCGCATCCACGGCATTGTCCGCGAGTTGCGCAACGAGAATATTGATGTGCTGAACTATACCCCGCGTCTGGATATTATGGTTCAGCGTGCACTGGCTCCCGCCAAGGTCTCTTCCATCAAGGTGGACGAGGAGAACAAGAAGGTGGAGGTCTTCATGGAACCCGACCAAGTGTCGCTGGCTATCGGCAAGGGTGGCTGCAACATCAAGCTTGCCAGCAAGCTGGTGGGTTATGACATCGATGTGTACCGCAAGGGTGATGAGTATCCCGACGATGTGGATCTGCACGAGTTTGCGGATGAGATTGACCCCTGGATTATCGATGTGCTGATTAACATTGGCTGCGACACCGCCAGAAATGTTTTGGCCCTGAGCAAAGAGGACCTTATCAGCCGCACCGACCTGGAGGAGGAGACTATCGACGAGGTGATCCGTGTCCTTAAAGCCGAATTTGAGGACGAGCAGGAGAACACCGACGAGGCCGCCGCACAGGAGGAGCAACCTCAGGAGGCCACCCAGCCCGAAGAGACCGAACAGCCTACTGAAGAGGCTGAGCAGTAAGCCCCGTGCTGGCATGAGGGCAGCAAGCCCCCCTCGGATGAAAAAGAATGTATGTTGAGCGGAACCCGTTCCGCCGAAAAATAAAAGGAGTGTAATATGGCAGAAGAAAACAAAGGAATACGACTGAAAAAAGCTGCTACCGAACTGAACGTCGGCGTTTCCACCTTGGTGGAATTTCTGGCCAAGAAGGGTCATCAGGTTGAGTCCAACCCCAACACCCGTCTTACCGCCGAGCAGTACGATATTGTAGCTACGGCTTTCCAGGCAGAACGCGCCGTGAAAGAGCAAGCCGACAAGATTGAAATCACCCCCAGCGGCAACAACGTAGTGGTCGAGGCAAATACCGAAGAGCGTAAAGATGAGACCGAAGAGGTCATCATCAAGAATTACAACTCCTCGATTGTTGAGACCAAGGGCACCCCCAAACCCGTCGAATCTGCCGTCACTCCCGACGCTCCACAGGTACCCGAACCGAAACCCGAAGTCCCGGCCGAGGATGTACAGCAGCCCGCAGCCGAAGTCGCCGAGACCCCGACTGAGCCAGAGACGCCCGCCAAGCCCCAGCCTCAAGCTGAGGAGGCTCCCGTGGCTGTTGAGGAAGCCCCTGCCGCCGAGAAACCCGAGACTCCGCAGGAAGAGATTTCCGCCGTGGAAGAAGAGCCCGCTTTCGACCCTATCAAGGTCGGCGAACTCCGCATCATCAACAAGATTGACCTCGACGCCATCAACACCAAGACCCGTCCAGACAAGAAAAAGAAGAGCAAATCGGATAAGGCTTCCAAGGCTGAAAAGGCGGCCAAGAACCCCGCATCCGAAACCAAGGCTGCCAAATCCACGCAGACGACCAAGGAGAGCAAGCCTGCTGCCACCAAGCAGAAATCTGCCCCTGCTCCTGCCCCTGCCGCCACCACACCGGCTCCTGCGGCTCCGGCTCCCGCCAAAGAACCCGAATTCATCGAAACCCAATATCAAAAGCTCGAAGGTCCCAAGCTGGTAGGCATGGTAGACCTCAGCCAGTTCGAAAAACCCAAGTCTGGCTCAGGCGAGAAACGCAAGCGCAAACGCATCAAGAACAAAGGTGTGAAAGTCAACGATGTCACCGGCCAGCCCGAAAATGCATCCGCTCCTCACACCAACACCAACAATACCAAGAACAGCTCGAAGAGCAAGAAGGCAGAAACTCCCGCCACAGGCACAGATGCCAAGAGCGAGAAGACCGAAAAGAAAAAGAAGAAAGAGAAGAAGGTAGCCAAGGTCGAGATTGACGACTCCGAAATCGAAAAGCAGATTCGCGACACTCTGGCTCGTCTCAGCCCCATGGGCAAGTCCAAGACTTCCAAGCACAATCGCGAAAAACGCCAAAAGGTGCACCAGCGTATTGAGGAGGAACAGCTCAATGAGATGGAAAGCCAAAAGACATTGCAGGTGACGGAGTTCGTCACCGCCAACGAGTTGGCCACCATGATGAATGTCCCCGTCACTCAGGTCATCAGCACCTGCATGTCAGTCGGTATCTTCGTCAGCATCAACCAGCGTCTCGATGCCGAGACCATCAAGCTTATTGCTGACGAGTTCGGTTTCGAAATCAACTTCGCCAGTGCCGATGTCATCGACGAACTCAACAAGATTGAAGAGGATGACCGTCCCGAAGACCTCGTGACCCGTAACCCCATTGTCACTGTCATGGGCCATGTGGATCACGGTAAGACCTCTCTGCTTGACTATATCCGCAAAACCAACGTCATCGCCGGCGAGGCGGGCGGTATCACCCAGCACATCGGTGCTTACGAGGTCACCACTGCCGACGGCCGCAAAATCACCTTCCTCGACACCCCTGGCCACGAGGCCTTCACCGCCATGCGCGCCCGTGGTGCCAAGGTGACGGACATCGCCATCATCGTCATCGCTGCCGACGACAAGATTATGCCGCAGACCGTCGAGGCCATCAACCACGCCCAGGCTGCCGGTGTCCCCATCGTTTTTGCCATCAACAAGATTGATAAGCCCGGTGCCGACCCCGACCGCATCAAGACCGAACTGGCCAACATGAACCTCCTTGTCGAGGAATGGGGAGGCAAATACCAAAGCCAGGACATTTCCGCCAAGAAGGGTATCAACGTCGAGGAGCTGCTCGAAAAGGTTATCCTCCAGGCCGACATCATGGAACTCAAGGGCAACCCCAACAAGCGTGCCAAGGGCACCGTACTGGAAAGTTCCCTCGACAAAGGCCGTGGCTACGTGGCCAAACTTCTTGTCGAGAACGGCACCATCCGCAAGGGCGACCCCATTGTTGCCGGTGCCATCAGTGGCCGTGTCCGCGCCATGTACAACGAGCGCAACCAGGAAGTCATGTCCGCCGGTCCCTCGCAGCCCGTGCTGCTCCTCGGCCTCACCGGAGCCTGTCAGGCTGGCGACACCTTCAACGTCACCGAGAACGAGAAGGAAGCCAAGGACATTGCCTCCAAGCGCACCCAGTTGCAGCGTGAGCAAGGTCTCCGCACGCAGACCCACCTCACCCTCGACGAGATTGGCCGCCGCATAGCCCTCGGCAACTTCAAGGAACTCAACGTCATTGTCAAGGGCGACGTGGACGGCTCCGTCGAAGCCCTCTCCGACTCCCTCCTCAAGCTCTCCACCGACGAGGTGCAGGTCAACGTCATCCACAAAGCCGTCGGCCAGATTACCGAGACCGATGTCATGCTGGCCGAATCCTCCGACGCCATCATCATCGGCTTCCAGGTACGTCCCTCCGTGGGTGCCCGCAAGATGGCCGAGACCGACCATATCGACATCCGTCTCTACAGCATCATCTACGACGCCATCAACGAACTCAAGGACGCTATCGAAGGCATGCTCTCGCCTGAGACGCAGGAGAAGATTGTCGCCAACCTCGAAATCCGCGAGACCTTCAAGATTTCCAAGGTCGGAACCATTGCCGGTTGTATGTGTCTCGATGGCAAAATCACCCGCAACCACAACGTCCGCATCATCCGCGACGGTATTGTGGTCTACACTGGCAAGCTGGCCTCCCTCAAACGTTTCAAGGACGATGTCAAGGAAGTTGTCAGCGGACAGGACTGCGGTCTGAACATCGAAGGCTTCAACGACATCAAAGTCGGCGACATAGTCGAGGCCTACGAGATTATAGAAATCAAGCGTAAGCTCTGAAGAACGTGTTAATTCGTGAATGTGTTAATTCGTGAATCTTTGTAGCTTATGAGAACACAAGGAGTGCTGTACGACAAGAGCAAGCAATTTGCATTAGGTGTAATAGCCCTATGCAATGAGTTACATGAGAAGGGAGAATACATCATGTCGAAGCAAGTCCTTAAATCTGGTACAAGTATTGGCGCAAACTACTGCGAAGCAGTCTGTGCAGAAAGTCCCCAAGACTTCATACACAAAGTGTCCATCTCAATCAAAGAAGCAAACGAAACATATTATTGGCTTGACCTATTACACGACAGCAACTACATTGACAATGAGAAATACACACAAATGAGCAGCCAAGTGGAAGAACTTTTCAAGATGCTCAACTCCTCAGCAATAACCGTCAAACAAAGACTGACCCCTAAAAAAGACTAACGGATTAACACATAACGAATTAACACATTCAAAAAGCTCTGATAGTTCAATGGATAGAATAACTCTCTCCTAAAGAGTAGATCCGGGTTCGATTCCCGGTCGGAGTACCAAGAAGACAGTCTGCACAGGCTGTCTTTTTTTGTAACCTCCTATTCAAGGCAGCGGAATTTTGCAGAGATGCAAGCATGCCAGTATATCCAATTACAAT
>JAFVCA010000023.1 GCA_017479705.1 Bacteroidales bacterium | reverse complement strand
ATCAGAACATGAAAACGGGTGACACCCGGAAGGGAATGCTTTCTTATGATATGAGCTAAATAATGCCTATAGGCTGCAAAATCTGCGCACCCCAAAGGCAGAGACACCGAAAGGCACCCCCTGCAGACAATCGGCCGAATGGCGGATGCCTGTTGACGCCGGGGCTGCACCAGGGCGGGAACCGTCCCCCGGTGCAGCCCCGGCGTTTCTGATGGCTGATGCGGCCTCCGCTGCCCCCTCGGTCGGTCGGGGATCGGTGCGGGGCGGATGTCCTACACTTGTCCTTTCTCCGTTGGGGAAATGTTCCGCGATATGAGGGACGCATAACAGGGAAGGAGCGAAGGGGGGACGAGGGATTGAGGATAGATGATATGGCCGACATATAGCCGTGCTTTCAGGTGGGTATGGTGTGGGGGCATTGGCGGCAGGGTTGGCGCCGACTTTCGGGGATGGTCAGCGCGAGGGGCGGTCGGGGCCGTGGGGGGTGGCAAAGAGCTGCATTTGGCACCGCGAGCAGTCGAATTGCAGGCGGAACCAGCGGCCGTTGTTGTGGAGGAAGAGGGGGCCGGGGAGGGCGTCGGGGTTGCGTTGCAGACAGAGCCCCAGCTCGTAGCGGAGGCAGTATTTGGTTGTCATGAGGGCTTTGCCGTCGTAGTCGAGGGTCTTTTCGAGGCCGTAGGCTATCTGTTGCACGCCGTGGCGGCGGTAGAATTGTTCGGAGAGGCGGTTGATGATGTTGGCGCGGTAGTCAAGCGCGGTTTCGGGATAGGGTGTGGTGTTGGCCTGGCGCTGGGCAAGGGATGGGCAGTGGCCGCGGTGCTGCAAGTGTGTGGCGGTGCGGCTGTCGGCCAGCAGCCGGACGGCATCGCGGCGCAGCTGGTTGAGCACCGCTGCGGGGACAAACCAGGGCTGTGCGCAGCGGTTGGCAAAGGTGTCGGCACGGAAGGGGGTGCCCCCCAGTTTGGTGAGCTGGCGTTGCAGCTGGTCGGCGGCGCGGAAGGTGTCGCGGGCAGGCTCTTTGGGGCAGTCGGCGGTGGCGGTGGCTTGGCAGCCGTCGGCATCGGCCAGGGTGAGGCTGAGGCCCGACGGGGTGTCGGCCAGGGTGAGGCTGAGGGGGATGGTGCGTTCGGCGGTGGTGCCTTGCAGCTGGCGGGAGAAGGCTTGGTCGTTGTTGCGCCACAGGGGTGTGCCCACGGCAAGGCCTTCGGGCATGCGGTTGGGGCGGATGGTGGCGCCTTGCACATGGTTGACTAAGAAACCTTCGAGCTGGCCACGGGGGTTGAAGAAGCAGAGCCCGTCGCCGGGGGTGAGGGGCAGGGCGGTGCGGAGGGTGATGGTGTCGCGCCTTAGGGCGGCGACGGTGCCTATGCGTTTGCCGAGGGATTTCTGGGTGGTGAGTGTGGCCATGGGTTGGCGTTGGCGGAGGAAGTAGTCGGTGAAACCGCGGTTGAAGGTGCGTTCGAGGTCGGGGGTGAAGAAGAAGCGGCAGGAGCCGGAGGAGGCGGGACGCAGCGTGGGCCGGTCTTCGATGATGGAGTCGAGGAGCTGGCGGTAGTAGGCGGTGGTGTTTTTGACGTAGTCCATGTCCTTCAGACGGCCTTCGATTTTGAAGGAGGTGATGCCGGCGTCGATCATGGCGCGGAGATGGTCGGCGGCGGAGAAGTCGCGGAGCGAGAGGAGGTGCTGGTCTTTGCGCAGGAGGTTGCCGTGGGCGTCGTAGAGGTCGTAGGCGGAGCGGCAGGGCTGCGCACAGCAGCCGCGGTTGCCGCTGCGGTTGTTGAGGTACTGGCTGAGGTAGCACTGGCCGCTGTAGCAGACGCAGAGGGCCCCTTGGACAAAGGATTCGAGCTCGACGGTGGTGTTGCGGTGTATGTGCTGCATCTGTTGGAGGGAGGTCTCGCGGGCCAGGATGATGCGGCTGAAGCCGACACTTTGCAGAAACTGGATGCGCGGCAGGTCGGCGTTGTGGGTTTGGGTGCTGGCATGGAGCTCGATGGGTGGCAGGTCGCATTCCAACAGGCCGAGGTCTTGGATGATTGCGGCATCGACACCGGCGTTGTAGAGCTGGTGGAGCATGCGGGCGGCGTCCTCTATCTCGTTGTCGAAGAGGAGTGTGTTGACGGTGGCAAAGACGCGTGCGTGGTAGAGGTGGGCGTATTGTGCCAGCCGCTCGATGTCCGTAAGGGTGTTGCCGGCAGCTTCGCGGGCACCGAAAGCAGGGGCACCGATGTAGACGGCGTCGGCACCGTGGCTGATGGCTTCGCGTCCTTGGTCGTAGTTTTTGGCGGGGGAGAGGAGCTCTAACATAGGCTGAGGAGGGTTTGGCGGATGAGGTTCTCGTCGACGGGGAGGTCTATGACAGGGGTGCCGACCTGGTGGAGCAGCACGCAGAGGATGTTGCCAGAGCGTTTTTTCTTGTCCTGACGCATGAGGGAGAGGAGTTCCTCGGTGTCGCGGAGGGTGTAGTGGGGCAGGGTGGTGAGCTTGGTAGCCACTGTGCGGTAGCGGTCCAGCACTGCCTGCGGGAGCCCCGTCAGGCGCACGGAGAGCTGCATTGCGCAGAGCATGCCTATGCCCACGGCATTGCCATGGGTGAGGGGTTTGCGGCCAGACTGATGGCTGAAGGCCTCGATGGCGTGGCCAAAGGTGTGGCCAAGGTTGAGGATGCGGCGTGTGGAATGGTCGTAGGGATCGCGGCGGACGATGGCGGTCTTGATGTCGGCACAGGCGGCAATCATGTCGGGCAACACCTCGAACGTGCCGTCGAGAATCATCCCGCACAGGCTTTCATACCGGCCGGGGTCGCCGACCAAGAAGGTCTTGAGCATCTCAAACACGCCGTCAAGCAGCATGGCGTCGGGAAGGGTGTCGAGAAATGCCGGTTCGACGCAGACAATGGCGGGCTGGTGGAAAAAGCCTATCTGGTTTTTGCTGTTGTCGAGGTTAAGGGCAGTCTTGCCGCCAATGGCAGCGTCGACCATGCCGACAAGGGTCGTGGGGATGTTGATGTGGCGGATGCCGCGCTTGTAGCCTGCTGCCACGAAGCCGCCGAGATCGCTGATGCAACCACCCCCAAGGTTGACAAGGACGGTGTCGCGGTCGGCGTTGGATTCGAGCAGGGTCTGCCACAGCTGGGTGGCGATGGCTATGTCCTTGCACTCTTCGCCCACGGGCACCTCCATGAATTCCGCCTCATGGAGACGGCTGACACGCGCAATGAGGTGCGGCAGGCAGTGGTTGTAGGTGTTTTCGTCCACAAGTATAAAGAAGCGTGCATTGTCGAATGCCTTGCCAGCCAGGACGCGGTTCATTTTTCCGAGTGTTGACTGATGCGAGGATATTAATAATTTCATAGTGCAAAATTAAGTATTTTTTTTCAAATAGCATACAATAAAAATATAATAATGACGTTAAAGTCAGAAAATCAATAAAAAATGGATATTAATTATATTGCTATTAATCACGGAGGAATCGATTTTTATCTATGTGCTTTGAATTGTAAAACCATTGTGACAATTAGTTATGTGGCACGCAGAGGAGAATCGGAAGAAGAAGGTGCAGTTCAAAGAATTCTGAACAAATCTCGAATAACAAGTATATCTGACTATATTTTAGAAGGAGGCTTTTTCCCGACAAATATAATATTGAATGTTGTTGATGAATCTGCCATCAGTTTAAATAGAGAAGAAAAAACAATCGCAATTACCCCCGCAGAACATATAGCTCAGGTTTTGGATGGGCAGCACCGAGTTGCTGGAATGAAAGATGCAATTAAACGAAATCCACAATTGGGTGATGTTATATTCCCAGTTCTTTTATCGGTAAATTTATCAACGGAACAGTGTGCCGATATATTTATTAATATCAACACTGAGCAGAAAACAGTTCCTAAGTCTTTGATTTACGATCTTTATGGTTTATTGAATACGTCTAACTCGGATTATAGTATTGAACGTGGGAGAGATATCGCATATTCTCTTAATACTGAGGAAGAATCTCCTTATAAAGGATATATAAAGTTCCCAGGATCTCCGCGTTTTAAGGGTGGAATACAATTGTCGAGTGCAGTAAATGCCATAAAGCCACTAATCAAAAGTCGTGGTGAATTTGAGAGATATCAAATACATGAGTTGAAAAATCAATCAAAGGTACTTATCAATTATTTTAATGCAATAGCATACTATTATGAAAAGCAGTGGTATGAGCTTCAAAACCCATTCCTTTTCTCTTCTGGATTTGGTGCAGCGATTGACTTGCTAAAAGATAAGATACTGCCCATATGTTTCTCAAAAGGTGATTTTAGTTTTGAGCATTTCAAATCAATCTTTTCTTTTACTAAGGATAATCTGCTCAAGCAAAGAGACTTTAGCGGAAAAAGTGGAGAGACGGCTAAACAGGAGCTTTATAACAATTTAGTAGGTTTAATTAATGTACAGACTACTAGGGAGAATGAATTAAAATTCTAATAGCTCTGATTATTCCAATGAAACTTAATCTCACTAGTTTTCTTGATAAAAAAAACTATTGCCTGCCTATAGGTCGTACAAACATCAGTTTAAAAGATTCTGATGTTGAAAATGCAAGAATAAATTTGTATAGGGATAGGGATGCTTTTTTCGTAAATGGTATTCTATGCTATGCATCGGCAATACAATCAGTAAACACAAATAATTATTCTTGGGCTTTTATTAATTCATATTATAGTGTCTTCTTTTTCTGTAAAGTCCTTATAAGTAATTGGGACTATGGAATTTATTATATAGGAACAACACCATACTTTATTAAGGTCGCTAAAGGAGAGTCCTTTACTAAAGAAAGTGGTAATTCTCACCAATTAGTGTTTAAAAAATTCATTGAATTATTTAAACATGAGGCTTTTATAGGTGAAATTGAGAATATTAATAACATTGATTGGTTTAATCATAAGCGAGAAGAAATAAACTACCGTCTTTCTCCAATGCCAGATCCTTCACCACCTGTGCCGTTATACAAATATTGTAATGATATTCGTAAGTGGATTGTCCGATATATGAATGATAGCATATACTCATTTGACGAGAGTCATTGCTACATGGCATTTCCCGTTTATATGATGTCATATATTATCCAATACCTTTATGATAATAAGAAGAATGAATTCATCTCAGAGGAGTTGTTAATTCATCTTCGGAAAAACATTGCAGACGCCAATGGCCCTATTGATTCTATTATAAAGAAAATAGCGGATTTACGACTATAGAATTCTATTACTTTGGGTTCTATTTATCAGGTTGACAATCAGCAAGTATTTGAGCGGTTGTGCGGGTGCGCTGCTGGAGGAGGATGGTGCTGGAGCCGACAATGCGGTTGATGATGTCCTGGGTGTAGTAGCGGATGGTGATGAGCTGTAGCCCTTGGTTGTAGCGGAGCAGGAACTGGCCTTGCAGCAGGTCGCGGAGCTGGGCAAGGAGCAGCGGGTTGTCGTCGATGCAGAGGGAGAAGCTGAGGGCAGTGTTCTGCATGAGGTTGACACGTATATTCAGCGTGGCCAAGGCGGCAAAGATGGTTTTCATATTGTCCTCGGCAATGAAGCTGAAGTCTTTGGGCAGGATGGAGAGGAGGGTTTGGTTGCGCTTGAAGATGTAGAGGGGCGTGAGGGGACGGATGGTGGGGAAGGGGCCGACAATGGAGCCCGGAGCGTCGGGGTTGAGAAAGGATTTGATGTGGAGCTGGATGTTCTTGTTCTGGATGGGCTTGACGGTCTTGGGGTGGATGACACTGGCGCCGTAGTAGGCCAGCTCGATGGCTTCGTTGTAGGGGATTTGCTCAATCTTGACGGTGTCGGGGAAGTATTTGGGGTCGGCATTGAGGAATCCGGGGACGTCTTTCCAGATGGTCATGCTATCGGCATTGAGGCAGTAGGAGAGGATGGCGGCGCTGTAGTCGCTGCCTTCGCGCCCTAAGGTGGAGGTGTGGCCGTCGGCACTGCCGGCAATGAAGCCCTGGGTGACGACGGTTTTGTGCTTCGGCATGGAGGCGATGAGACGGTCGACGTTGCGCTGGGTGGCGGCAAAGTCGACGATGCCTTCGCGGTATTGGTTGTCGGTGAGGATGACGGAGCGGATGTCGACCCACTGGTTTTCAAGGCCGAGGGTGTTGAGGTAGTGGCTGATGATGGTGGTGGAGATGAGTTCGCCGAAACAAACGGTTTGGCTGTAGTCGAAGTTGTAGGATGTGGGAGGCAGGGAGCACTGCTGTTCGAGCTGCGCAAAGAGAACGGCCAGGGCGTGGTGGACGGGATGGGCGGGTTGGGGGAAGAGGTCGCGGACAATGGTGTTGTGGTAGTCGCGTACCTGGGCAAGCAGGAGACCGTGCTCGCTGGCGGGGTGGACGCCTGGCACAAGCTGTTCGAGCATGTTGGTGGTTTTGCCCATGGCTGAGACGACGATGGCGAGGGCGTCGTCGAGGTGTTGGCCCACGATGGAGGCCATGTTGCGCACGGCAGCGGCGCTGTTGACGGAGGCTCCGCCGAATTTGAATACTTTCATGGGTGCAATGAGGATTAGCGCAACTGGCGTTGCATGTCGCGGCGGGTGTCTTTTTCTTTGATGCTTTCGCGCTTGTCGTAGAACTTCTTGCCCCGTGCCAGGGAGATGAGCAGCTTGGCACGCCCCTGGGGATTGATGAAGAGTTTGACGGGGATGATGGTGAAGCCGCGCTCTTTGATTTTGTTTTGGAGTTTGTGGAGTTCGCGCTTGTTGAGGAGGAGTTTGCGGTCGCGCTTGGCGGCGTGGTTGAGGTAGGAGCCAAAACGGTACTCGGAGATGTGCATTTGGCGGACAAAGAGTTCGGTGCCGATGAAGGTGCAGTAGGCATCGGTGAGGTTGGCCTTGCCGTCGCGGATGGATTTTATCTCGGTGCCTGTCAGTACAATGCCGGCAGTGTAGTCGTCGAGGAGGAAGTACTCATACTCGGCTCGTTTGTTCTTGATTTCTATGACGTTCTTTTCTTCCATGCTGGCATAACGGCAAAAGAGCCTTTTTATTTTATGCAGGGGATGCGGAAGCGCATTTTTGGCGAAGGGACATCTCCTGGTCGAAAAGGCGGTTGCGGAAAGCATCGAGCACGGGGATGGGGTCGGTGTGGAAATGGACGGGCTGGGCCTCGTCGGGGAGGCGGAAAGCGGGGTTGGCCTTGAGGTATTGCAGGATGCGGAGACCGTCAACCCGTTCGGTACAGGCATGGATGAAGTGTTGCAGGGTGTGGAAATTGCGGCGCAGGGGCTGCCAGAGGTCATCGGTGGCGAGTTGTTGGCGCAGGAAGGCGGACATGGGGGTTTCGATGTCGTGGTCGTAGAGGGCCGGGAAGGCGTCGTAAGTGGCCTTGACGGCGGCAAAGCCCGCAGGGGCGTAGAAGGGGTAGCGCGTGGCCATAATGTCGAGCCCGGCGGCGACGGCGGGGCCGGTGCCGAAGGGGACCCGCTGCGAGGGGCGCCCTTGGGGCCGGACGGTAAGGCGAGAGTGCACAGGGGCGGCAAAGCAACGCTCTATGGTGCCCGTTTTGGCGAATTTCTGCAGCAGGTAGAAATCCTCGCCTCCCTGCAAGGGGGTGATGCCCCCCACACGGCGGTAGGCCCAGAGGGGGAAGACGATGGCGCTGCCGAGGGCGGTGAAGGCATAGGGGCTGGAGATGAGGAGGAGGTTGATGAGATAGTGGCGCATGTAGCACTCGTAGCGGAGCAGTGGGCGGTCCAGGGCGTCGGTGCCGCTGAGGGGATGGTAGTAGGGGACGGCGAAGGCACTGCTGGCTGGATGGGCATTCATGGTAAGGAGGACGGCAGCGAGATAGTCGGGGTCGAAATCGGTGTCGGCATCGAGGCTCACCACCAGTTCTCTGTCGTCGTGGTCGGCCATGATGCGCTCAAAGAGGAGCTTGCGAGCCCACCCCACCCCTTTTTTCTTGCCGGTCCAGCCCTGTCCGGGCGAGCTGCGGTCTATCACCACGAGCGGCAGGTCCGTCACCTGTTGCAGCAGGTGGAGACATTCCTGGTTCTCGTCAAAGCCGAAGCCTTGCTCTTCGTTGTTTACGCAAAGGTAAAGGGTGAAATTGCGGAAGGTCTGGGCGCGGAGGCGGGAAAGCAACAGGGGCAGATTCTCCCTTTCGGCCAATAGGGGCACAGCCACAGAGATATGGCGGTAGGGAGGCACAGGCGGCTGTCAGAGTTTGGTGATTTTGACGGGATAGCCTTCGACGGGGATGATGTAGACCCCCGCAGGACGGTTGGAGAGGTCGATGTTGCGGGAGCCCTGAGGGGTTTCGACTGTAATCCAGCCCCGCGTGGGATTGGGGTAGACACGGCAATTGGCCTCAGGGTGCGGCGTGATGCCCTCGGATTGGTAGTCAGGGGCGTTGAGCACCTCCTTGATGTAGTTGATCAGCGAGTGAGACTGGATGTTCCAGTAGCGTTGTAGCTGCTCGGTGGGGAGTTTCTTGGTGTTGGAGACCTCCATGGTCAGCTCGTAGGTGTGGTGGTAGTAGTTGAAGTAGTCTTGGCGGCCATTGTAGATGACGTACCAGTCGCCACCGGCAATGTAGCCCTGGCTGTTGACGCTGGTGAAGATGCGCGAGCTGTAGCGGCGGCAGGTGTCGACGTAGCGTTTGCTGACGGCTTTCCACCATTCGGCCTGCTCGTGTGGGCGCTCGTAGGAGGTGAAGCTGTCCCACGGGTAGTTCATCACCTCGCTGCCTCCATGCAGGTTGGCGCTCATCACAAAGTGGTGGCGCGCGGCATAGTCCATCATGGCGCGGTTTTCAGGCTGGATGCTGTCCAAAGGCTCTCCGCCAAAGGGGTTGGGGTAGTTGCGGTTCAGGTCGACCATGTTGGCATTGTAGCGTATGGAATTGGCCACGGTATGGTTGCCGCCGCGGTAAGTGCCGTCAGGATTGGAGAGGGGGTTGATGTAGACTACCACGCGGTCTAAAAGACTGGTGATCCCGGCCGAGGAGCTGTAGCTGCTCAGCAGGGTGTCGCACAGGCGCAACATGAAATAGAAGCCCGTAATCTCGTCGCCATGCATGGTGGAGGTGTAGAAAAACTCCGGGCGGTGAAGGTCGTTGTCCTCCGTCCCGGTGATGACTAATGAGAGTATCAGCCGTCCCTGCACCGAGGTGCCGATGGTGTCTAAATGGCAGAGAGCCGGATAGGTCTCGGCAAAATGGTGCATCATCTCGACATACACATCGTATGTCGGGTATCGGTTCCACTGGTACATCTCGTCCAGCGTGGTGGCCATGGTGAGCGACTTGGTGTCGAAGGTCTCCTCCTGCGGCGGGAAAGCATCGGGACGGAGCACCTGAGCCCGTGCCGTCAGGGCGACAAGGCACAGGAAAAGGAGGATGACAGTCTTTTTCATCTTATTTATTAAGCAGATTTCTTGTTCCGGAAAGTAAAGAGCAGGTTGCCGAAGAAGTTCCACAGGGTGGTGATGCCCACGGCAACGACCCACAACACGTAGAACCGCCAATCGGCAGCCCATTGGGGCAACAGCGTTTGCATCAGCCACAGGCTCCCATTGTTGATGCCCAGTCCTATGACGGAGACGGTGATGAACTTGGCATACTCCACGCCCACCTGCTTCTCCTTGCTGCGGAAAGTCCAGATGCGGTTGAGGAAATAGTTGCTTGATGCCGCGGCAATGAAACCAATGGTGTTGGCGACAAAGGAGTTCATCCCCACCAGCTCCCTCAACAGATAGAGCAAGCCTCCATGGATAGCCATGCCGCTGGCACCCACCACACCGAACTTCAGGAACTTCATCACCAGTTCCCGCAAACGCAAACCGAGGGTCTCGTCAGTCATTCAGTAGGCATGTTGGTTAGAAACGGGCCTCGTTGGGGTCGTGGGGAATACCGGTCTTGCGAATCTTGCCAGCAGGCTGCGGACGCTTGGGACGGCTGATGCGGTGGGCAGGTTTCTTCTGGCGGGGCAGATACTTCACATCGCCGGCACTGTTCACCTCGGGGGCAGAGACCTTGCCCGTGGTGAGATTCACCTTGATGTGCCAGTAGTGGCCGCAGCCGCCCTCGGTCAGCACAATGTCCTTGGTGAGGCGCTCTGCGGCGCTCTCATCCCACACAAAATTCACCCATACGATGTGGCAACCCGTAATATCCGTGAAACCCACATACTGGCGCTCATACCTGCGCATGTGCTCGTCCACCACCGGACAGTCGCCCTCCTGGTTGATGTGGTAGCGGTTCACGTAGGCGATACGTTTCTGTATCAGCCGCTCGGCCTCGGCAATATCCTCCTCCGTGGGGGTGTAGCGGCCGTCCTGGTTCTCGACGGTGAAATCCACATCCCAGCTCTCATGGAAGTTGTAGCCGTGGTAGTTGCTGCCGTTAATCTCTTCATAGTCCCAAGTCTCCACCGGGACCACATAATCCTGAGCCTTGGCCATGCCGCACACCGCCATGGCCATAGCCAATATCATTGCTGTTCTTTTCATATCTCTACGATAGTTTTTGCCGGACGAATCCTTTTTTTTATTGCCTTATAATAACTCAAAATTCGATGCAAAAGTACACAGATTTTACAAAATAGACAAAATTTTTTTCGGTGTCAGAAAAAATTCTTATATTTGCAATTTGATACCGAATGGGATACGAAACTCTTTTGTGCATTAGAACAGGTTAATAAACAGACAATAACAAAGGCAAAAAGAGAGGCCGCCAACCCAAAAATGTGTTTGTCGCCCTCGCCCCATTGCGGTCTCCGAAACAATGAGAATACAAAAATAAAAAACTAATATTATAGAATCATGAATAAATTCGTAACAGTAAAAGAAGCTGCCGACAAGATTCACGACGGCATGACTGTAATGGTTGGCGGATTCCTCGGCGTAGGCAATCCCATCGCCCTTATCGACGCCCTTGTTGAAAAAGGTGTCAAAGACCTCACCATCATCTGCAACGATACCGCTTATCCCGAAGTGGGCGTAGGCAAACTCATCACCAACCACCAGGTGAAGAACCTCATCGCCACCCATATCGGCACCAACAACAACACCATTGACCAAATGAATGCCGGCGAGCTCAACGTCACCCTGCAGCCCCAAGGCACCCTGGCCGAGCAGATCCGTGCCGCTGGCGCTGGCCTTGGCGGTGTCCTCACCACCACCGGTCTTGGCACCGTGGTCGAGAACGGCAAGCAGAAAGTCACCGTCGACGGCAAAGAATATCTCCTTGAAAAGCCCATCCGCGCCGACGTGGCAATCATCGGAGCCAACATCTGCGACGAAAGCGGCAACCTGGTCTACAAGGGCACCAGCCAGAACTTCTGCCCCATGATGGCCACCGCAGCCGACACCGTCATCGTCGAACCTCAGGAGATTGTCAAGACTGGCACCATCGCCCCCGAAAACGTCAAGACCCCCGGCATCTTCGTCGACTTCATCATCAAGAAATAATTGCTGACTACACAATAGCCCACAAACACAAAAGCCACTGGTACTTCTGCACCGGCGGCTTTTGTTATTCGGCAATCAAGCAATAATGCGTACTCCGCCCGCCAGTAGGCGCTTTTGTGAGAATCCCTTTCTCCATCAAGTCAGTAATGTCACGCAATGCCGTGTCGGGTGAGCAATGGCATATCTTTGCCCATTTGCTGCTGGTGAGCGGTCCTTCAAACCCGTCAAACAACCTGTTGATTACCTTTCGCTGACGCTCATTCACTCCCAAATTGGAATGGTATTGCCAGAATGTGGCCTTGCGCAAAACGTTGGCCAAACGTTGTTCAGAGGTCTCAATAGCCGTCCGCACACATTCCAGAAACCACTCTACCCACTGCGTAATGTCAGTCCCTCCACCTGTGGTGCGTTGCAAAACTTCGTAGTAATCTTTGCGTCGCTTCAACACCTCAGCCGACACACTGAAGTACAGCCACTCAGTGCCGCACAGGCGAGCCATCAGCATGTCTGTGATAGTCCGCGCCAGCCGCCCATTGCCATCATCAAATGGGTGGATGGCCACAAACCATAATTCATGCGGCAAATATACACATTTTTCTCTGCATTTTTGCGGAGAAAAGCCATTTTTTCTCCGCACACCTTCACTTCATCACCTCACATCACGGACAGGCGAACCATAGAACAATCAGCGATTCCCCTTGGCACGGTTGTGGGTGAGACACAACATCTGGCAATTCCCCTCCGTGGTGGCTCCGCCTTGGCTCCACGCCTCCACATGGTCGGCATCCATCTCCTTCTCGCCCCATATCTTGGTGCGGCGTGCTTCATGCCCCATGGCACATAAGGGGCAATTGCTCACCCCTCGTCGTCGCGCATCCTCTGTCTGCCGTTTGTAAACACGGCGTTTTGTGGCATCGTCAAACACGCGCACATCCAGCAGACGTGTCTCCTGTTCGCCTCCCAGCAGGAATTCGAACACACCCTTGCGGTTCTTCACACAGGGGTCATCCATCAGCTCGGCGGCACGGACAGTCATCTTCTTTGGGTCGTATGGGGTATCGTGGTACTCGTCATAGAGGTGCCCCCACTTCTGCCCGCACATCTCGTTGTAGTAGTCGGTGAAGATACTCTCCACCCATGCAATGACATCGTCGAAATGGACCTTCAGTTCGTCAATCCGAGTGTCGCGACGGTGCGCTTGCATGTATTCTTCCACCTGCCCATGGCTCACCCAGTCGAGGGCAGTGTTGAGAAACTCTTGTCGCTTCACCGACCCCCTAACGTAGGCACCCCATTTTTGCACATTGGCGTTACGGCTGTTGCTGAACACCTCACGGGCTTTGGTGACAAATGGACCGCTGTAAACAGCGTTCAGCTCCTCCTGCTCGTTGAGGGGGATGCCAGCAATGTTGATTGTCTGGAACCATTGCTTTATCTCGCTCTCTGTGCCCTCGCACTCATATACCAGCAACGGAGTCCTTTCTATCAACGTCTGCTTGTCCCTCGGCAAGGCATGAAAGCGGTAGGGCAGCTCGTTGCTTATCACCGAGAACTTGTCCGTCAGGAAACGCCCCAACGAGGTGATGCGCTGCTGCCCGTCCAACACCTCAAGCCTCCCGTCGGGCAGACGGTTGAAATACAACAGCCCCAAAGGGTATTGCTTCAGCACCGAGTCTATTACCGCCACCTCTTTCTTGCCGTTGTCCTCGGCATAGAGGTAGTTACGCTGATATTCCGGCTGTATAGTCAGCCTGCCCGAAAGGCCGTAAAGGCCTTTCTCCTCCAACTCGTTGTACACAAACCCGTCGCACAGCTCCGCGACGGTGTATTGTTTCAGTTCTGTATGCATATTGTTGAATGTTAATAATGAGCCGCTGTCGGTGTCGCTCCGATTGTGGTCTCTGCCCAGCGGCTGTTGTCGAAAAGGATATCAATCAAATAGACCCTTGCGTCCTGCGTTGTACTTTACTCCATCAGAGGGTATTGCAAGAGGAATGATTGTAATCACATAAAGAGTTATTCGGATTATCCTATTTCGTTCAGTCTGTCAATAGCTTCGTCAAGACTCATGACTGCATCGTCCAGGGCTTCTATTGCCTCCTGCATCTGTTCGCCGCGCTCGCTTTCTTGCAAGCCCTCCGGCATGTTGTCGTACTTCATTTTCTCGTCGTCCTTCATGGATTCGAGTTTGCTTTTGATTTCATCAAGCAAAGCAATATACTTCGCGATTTCTTTTCTTCCTTGTGCGTTCATATTATTATTGTTTAAAATGTTAGATTTCAATTCTCCATGGTTGTGACGCCATCTGCGTTTGTGTGAATACAAGTCCTCTGTGGCAGTGTCGGAGACACTGGACTCGCTTGATGGTGCGCATAACACCACACTGCGCCTACGGCTTGTGTGGTGTTATGCGCGCCTGTGGCGCGGTGTAGCCTCTCCGAGGCTATGACTATGTTGCCGTTGCCCATCATCTACTTATTGCTTTTTGCGGATGAATATTCGTTTATATACTCTGTTCCCATTGATTAGAGGCTGAGAGACTCCACTCTCCTCATACCATAATCCCGCAGAAAACCCTTTACCTTCACTCTCGGTGGCCCCGACAATTTCAAACTGTTCAAGGCAATGCTTGTCAAGGAAAGTTATGGGCACTCCCATAACGCCATTATAGTCGGATGGTATAGCATCCGTGAACGGGATCTCTATTGCCCTATAATTGTCGTATCGTACATAAGCTCGTTTTTCCCTAAGGTCTTTGTGTTTGCTGTATTTAAGGTTATCAGCCATGGTCATTAATTCGAGCGGTTGGTGACGGCGGCCATGGTCTATATTGGAGATCCATATCGCTGGAACGTTTTTCATATCGACACCATTAACGACTTTATCGACATTTCCGCTGTATTTGGTCTCAAACCACATCCCTCCTGCCCATTCTCTACGACCAGACCAGATAACGTTTTTTCGTATATAAGGGAATATTTCTTTGTACGTTACGCAATTCTTGTTTGCAATCATTACAAACCTCTTCCCCGTGTCAACCACCCAAGCGAAAAACTCGCGAAACAGAGAGAATGGGGGATTGGTAACAATAATGTCAGCCTCATCGCGAAGGCGGGTAACCTCTTTGCTGCGGAAGTCTCCATCGCCTTTCAGGTAATCCCATTTGAGGTCGTCGATGTCAATACGGCGGTCGCTATTCTCGTCGCGGTCAAGAACAAATATTTTGCCGTGGAATCGTGACTTCCTCTTGTCGTATTTGGGCGACTTGGTCTCAAACTCTGTCTCAAACAGTGAAAGCTGTACACCATAGCGTTCTTGCTTGCGCTCGATGGCATAGCTGGTGCTGATAAGCTTCTTTAAGCCCAACCGTTCGAAATTCTGAGCAAAATACCTGGTGAAGTTGCTCCATTCGGGGTCGTCGCAAGGCAGCAGCACCGTCTTGCCCCGAAATACATCGGGGTTGTAGTCAAGGTAAGCCTCCACCTCGCGCTCTATGTCATAATACTGAGTATAAAACTCATCTTGTTTTGCCTCGCGGGCATTAGTTAGAATGGTGTTTGCCATTTGATTGACAGCTTTGTGCATTGCCATCAATCACTATTGGATACAAGAAAGGTGTAGACCTTTCTATCACATTCACGAGGAGCGTCGGATGAACCCCGTTGCACAATTAGACGCCTACACCTATGGTGTAGCATACATTCATATTGTGCAACATCCGTTTGTTCACCCTTCGTGAACTACTATCCAATTAGAAATCTCCAGTTTCCGACGCTTTTGATTCGAATGTGAATAATAGTAATGCTGTTAATAATTCCTTTTTAAAGCCTCGTCACTCTTGGGGCTTTTCAAATTGCAAAAGTACAAAGAAATTCCCACATAGCGAAAAAATATTTTGCCATTCGGCTGAAATTGCGTATCTTTGCAAACACTGAACAGCGGTTGGCCGCGGCGGCTTACGTGCCGCAATATCCAATCGCACAATGCAATAACAAAAGAATTACAAACAATTTAAACATCCACACAATGGCAGTAACTTCTATGCTCCGCGTTCGCATGAGCGCAAAAGACGCCCACTACGGCGGCAATCTCGTCGACGGCGCACACATGGTCCACCTCTTTGGCGACGTGGCCACTGAACTTCTCATCAAACAGGACGGCGACGAAGGCCTCTTCTGCGCCTACGACATGGTCGAATTCAAAGCCCCCGTCTATGCCGGCGACTACATCGAGGCCTACGGCGAGATTACCCATGTGGGCAACACTTCGCGCAAGATGAAGTTCGAGGCCTACAAGGTTATCCGCACCCTGCCCGAGATCAGCGCCAGCGCCGCCGAGGTGCTTGAGGAGCGCATCCTCGTGGCCCGCGCCACTGGCACCTGCGTCACTCCCAAGGAGTGCCAGCGCTACAACAAATAGGCTGTTTTCCAGGCTTTTAATGGGAGTCCCCGCTACGCGGGGGCTCCCATCTTTGTTTCCCGTAACGGCAATGCGGGTGGCGGCGTGTTTGCTTCTTTTCCCCAGTCCCTTTCAAAAAGGGAGAGCTGGCGCGGCTGGATTCTTCCGTTAGACGTTCTGCTGCAGACAGCACGGGAATCCGGCTCCTGCATTCTGCATACACGCATTACTTTAACTGATTTACTTTTCCCATTCTGCAATCTTTACTTTGCATTTTATTTGGGTTGGAGAAATAATAGAGAAAATAAATATAAAATAAATACAAAATAAATAGCCGTGATGCAACAAGTTGGAGATGTCCATCACCGAATGACCGATTTGGGTTGAACCAATGATGAACGAATATTGAACGGCCATTTTTGCAACGTTGGGGAAGTGGCAAAAAAGCCGGCCTCGGGGCGAGGCCGGCTTTTGGTGAAACCCGAAAGGGTTGGTATTAAGCGTTGTTCTTGGCGGCATCGAGGGCGGCGCGCTCGCCGGTGACCTTTTCAAGCCACTTGACCATGCAGAGCATGACAATCATCGAGAGGAAGCAGACGGCCATGAAGACGAGCCAGCACTTCCAGATGGGGATCTTGTTGTAGAGGGCAGGGCCGATCCAGAGGAAGCCATTGCCCACGGCGGTGGCGCCGAGCCAGAGACCCTGGCAGAGGCCGAGGAGGTTCTTGGGGGCAACCTTGGAGATGAAGCTCAGACCCAGCGGGCTGATGAAGAGCTCGGCAACGGTCATGCCGAAGTAGTAGACGATGAGCACCCAGGGGGCAGCCTTCTGTGCGGCGGCGGTGGTGGCGTCGAGGGCGCGGAACTCGGTGCCCGAGGGGTAGCCCTGGATGTTGCAGAAGATGGAGAGGAAGAGGTAGGCGCAGCCCGCTATACCCATGCCGATGGCAATTTTGCGGGGTGTGGAGATGCCCTTGCCGCGACGGGTGAGACCTTCAAAGAGCCACATGATGGGGAAGGTGAGCAGGATGACGAAGAAGGGGTTGACGGCTTGCCAAACCTCGGGCGGGATGGCGGAGGTGATGACGAAGTCGCGGGCGAAGAGGGACATGGAGGTGCCGTTCTGGTGGAACGACCACCAGAAGAAGACGGCTATGATCAGCACGGCAAACATGGCATAGAGACGCTGTATGAGCTCTTTTGCCATGGCGAGCTTCTCCTCGGTAGTATACTGGACGCTCTCCTGAGCGGCTTTCTTGGCAGGAGTGGGGAATTTCTTCTTGGTGCAGAGGAAGATGGTGAGGGAGATGAGCATGGCGGCCACGGAGGCGATGAAGCTGTAGTGGACACCGGTGTTGAAGACGTTGAGGTAGTTCTGGCAGAGTTCCTGGGCGGCCACGGTGTCGGCGGGCAGGCTGACGTGCATGGCGGCAAAGAGTTCGGTCATCTTGGTGAGGGCTTCGGTACCCATGGCACTGCCGGTGGCGATGAACTGATGGCAGAGGGCGGGCAGGTCGGCGTTGTACTCAAAGCCGTTCTGTCCCAACCACCAGCTGCGGAGCAACGGGGCCACGAAGGGGGCGATGAGGCCGCCCACGTTGATGAACATGTAGAAGATTTGGAAACCGCTGTCGCGCTTGTTCTTGGCAATGCGGAGGGCTTCCTCGCCCTGCTTGGCGGCTTCGACCTCATAGTCGTCATACATCTGGCCTACGATGGCTTGCAGGTTGCCCTTGAAAAGGCCGTTGCCGAAGGCAATGAGGAACAAGGCCACACAGGTGAGGGGCAGGAGCCAGCCGATGTTGCCGGCAGTGGCCAGGATGGGGATGGCCAAAATGACATAGCCGGAGGCCATGATGAGCAGACCGGTTTGGATGGTGCCCTTGTAGTTCTGGGTGCGGTCAGCGATGATGCCGCCCACCAGACTGAGGATGTAGATGCCCATATAGAATATGGAATAGATTAATGTTGCCTTCTCCTCGGCCAGGCCGAATTTGGAGCAAAGGAACAGCACGAGCACAGCGTTCATAATATAGTAGCCGAAGCGTTCGCCCATATTACTCAACGCTGCTGCGATTAGACCTTTTGGATGTCCTTTCATAAGTGTAACGTTTTAATGATTAATATTTTAATAATGAACAATTGTTCTTTGTGCAAATATTTTATTCTGCAAAGATACGAAAAAATCTCAATAAATCGTATCTTTGCAAAGTTTTTTAACGAATAAGGCTTATGGAAAACGTGATGCTTGAACGGGCTTTGGAGGCCTTGCGCGGCGGGCGCACCCTGCTCTATCCCACGGACACGATATGGGGCATAGGGTGCGATGCGACGAACGCCGATGCCGTGGAACGGATTTATGCCATCAAGGAGCGCGACCACAGCAAGTCGATGCTTGTGCTGGCGGCGGAGGGGATGCTGGATAAGAAACTGCCGCAGGGGGTGCAGGAGCTGCTGCTGGCGAGCGAGCGGCCCACAACGGTGGTGGTGCCGGCCCGCTATGTGGCCTGTGCCTTGCCGGAGAACCTGCTGGCCGCGGACGGGACGGTGGGTGTACGGGTGCCGAAGATGGATTTCTGCCAGGAATTGCTGCGTGCGTTTGGGCGCCCCATTGTCAGCACGTCGGCCAACCTCTCCGGCCATCCTTCGCCGCAGTGCTATGACGACATCGCCGAGGAGCTGAAACAGCGGGTAGACTGCTGTCTGCCCGACCTGCCCGAGTTTCGCCATCCCGCCACGGGCTCCAGCCGCATACTGAAGGTGGAGGCCGACGGAGCCGTGACGGTGATTCGGGGATAGTCACCACCCTGGCACATCAAGAAAACACATCCTATGCCGGGTGACGTCGGCAGACGAAAGGAGGCCCGACCGGGCGGCGGGAGCTATGCTTGCAGCCACTTGTATTTCTCCACGCTGTAGAGGGGCAGCAAGGGTATGAGTATGGGCGTGCGGCGGACGTAGGCTTGGTATTCGGGGTCGGCCCCGTAAACTTCATTCTGGCGCAGCTCCAAGCGGCGGGCACCACTGAACATGACGTACACGATGCCAATATAGCCTATGGCGGCAATGAGCCACTGCCACCAGCTGAGGGAGGCACCAATGCCGCTAAGCAGTACGCCGGTCCAGATGACCACTTCGCCCAAATAGTTCGGGCAGCGGACTATGCGGTAGAGACCTGTGTCGACAAAACGTTTTGGGTTACGCTTTTTGGCTGCACTTTTCTGTGCATCGCCGAGGGCTTCGAGCAGTATGCCGCAAAGCACTATCGCAGCACCTATCCATGCCCAGGTGTCGCCCACTTCGGCCCCGGATTCGGTGTTCATAAGGCGGAAGGCAACGGGGCTCACCTGCAACACATAAAGAATGGCACAAAAGACCCACACGGTGATGATTACGCTGACAGGCTTTTTCTGCTGGAGCAAGGGGTCGTAGAGAATCTTGCGATAGGCGGCAGCCTTGCGCGCGCGGAGCAGCAGGTAGGTCCCCAACCGAAAACCAAAGACGATGAGCAGCCCACACAGCACTGCCGTTGGCACCGTCAGCACACCGCCGAACATTATCAGCATGGTTGCAGCCAGGGCTACGATACCGTAGCCATAGCCTAAACTGAAGAAATAAATGAAATACTTCCAGCCCACGGCGGACGCCGCGAGCGAGACGGCAAAGAGGATAAGAAGGTTTGTCATAAGTCTGTTATTTTTTATTGTCTATACTCTGTATCAAGTTGTTGATTTGCTCTATCTGGATGGAACCATGTTCCGTCAGCATTTGGCATGAACAATCAAGACAAAAACCACTGCGTGGGGTTGTGCGCGAGTGTCCAGTCTTTTTGTAACGTCGTAGTGCGGGATTTATTGCCCGACGCGGGAATAAAATCCATTTATAGATTCGGCTGTCGTGCAATTTTTTGAGGAGCGCGGAGCCGTGGTTAGTGGGCAAACGGTTAAATTGTAATAAAAGGAGCCTCTCCAATGGCCGGTTTGGCAATAATTTTGGAGACAATGCGTTATAGTGAAAAGAACGATTTGCAATGGGCAGTATTTTGGCATACGTTAGACGAAACAACGACACCTTTTGGCACAAAAAGATACCCGTTATTAATCTGCTGCTGGTTGTGCTCTGCCTTTTGGGCAACAGCGTCTCCAACGTCGGCTTTTGCCGACCGGTTGCCTGGGCAGCCGTATTGCAGGGAGTATGTTTCCTGAATATTATAAGCTTTACGTGGGTGGAGCGCACCCGGTTGAGAGGGGTGAATGCACTGCTGTGCGGCATCAGCACGGGCGTCTATGCTTATTGGTGCCTGTTTCTTGAAGGTTGGCTATTGTTGATGCCAGCCCCCTTGTGGTTCCTCGTCTTGTTGGTGTGGCGCAACCTTGTCCACCCTGTGTCAAGGTGGTTGCGAATATGGTATCTGGCCGGGATGTTGCTTTGCTTGTTGTTTGCTGTAGGCTGCAAGATAGAATACCAGTCGGCCTGCAAGGCATGGGACGAGGGCCGTGTGCCGAACGGCAACCCCATGACAGAACGCATTGCGGGCATGCACTTCCTATACCACACGCGCATCTGCATCTACGACGGCTGGCGGCCACCGCTGCACGACCCCGCCATGGTGTTGGGGATGCGCCTCAACGGCAGTCGCGACCCTCTGCAAGGCATGCAGTTGAAAGACCGCGTGGAGATGTACCGCAACATGTATCCGGGCCGCCCTGTTGTGCTCCCGTGTGCCTGTTGCCTTGAATCGGCACTTAACGGTTACTTCACCGATTCCCTATGGGAATAACCTGCAAAAGACCCTATCCTAATACGGCTTGCATCTCGGCCTCGTTGCGATAGGTCATGCGGCGGAAGAGGTTCTCGTTGTCCTTCTGGCGCGTCACTTTCACCTGCTCCGCCACAAAGTGCTGGATATTGCTGTAGCGTTGCAGATACTGCTGCCACTGTGGCTCGCCAAGGGTGCGGCACTGGCTGAGGTGGCAGAGCACCTGGTAGGCATGGCGACGGCACAGGGCTGGGTACTCCTCCCACCATTGGTCGTAGCGGGCATGCACCTGCTGCCAACTGTCAACCTCGCCATTCTCAATCTGATTAATGAGCTTGTCCAGCTCCTGCTGCGGCACCAGTTGTCCGCCCAGGTTTACCCATTCGCGCTCGCGTTCGCCTTCGGCCAGCGATGCCTCCGGCAGTGCAGTCTGTGCTCCCTCGCTGGTGAGGGTGTTCATGGCGTAGTAGATGAGCATATCTTCGTAGGCCTGATAGCCTTGGGCGGCCTTCAGCACACGGACGGGGCGTTTGCCTTTCTCCATGCCGTAGGCCAGCACCTCGACGTGCTCCTTGTCCTGCCCGAATTTCAGATAAGCCTGTTCCGTCCAGTATTTGAGCAGCATGCGCCCGTTGATAATCTCCTCGGCGGTGTCGGGGGCAAAGGGGGTGAAGACTATGTGTTGGGCTTTCTTCTTGCGCTTGTCGCGCTTGGCAAACTTGGTGATATTGCGGTTCAGTGCATACATGTTGTACATCCACCAGTAGGCGGGCATCACCTCAAGGCAATGCTTGGAGGCGTTGTTGTTGACCAGTGCGAACGGCAGCGTGATGCTCAGCTCGGCAGGGTAGGCCCCTTTGGCCAGCAAGCAATAGGAGGCAAAGCTCGACGAGTGCTTCAGACTGGTGCAGAGACCCGGCCAGAATCCGCGTCCGGCCACAATCTCGTTGTCGGCAGTGCGCCCATTGTGGTTGGAGCCCACGGTGCATCCTGCTGCAAGATTGCTCTGCCCCATCACTAACGAGGCTATCAGGAACGAGTTGTTGTGGTGCTGCTCGTGGGCTGGGAAAATGATGTTGTTGCCCACCTCGCAGCGCGCTATGGTCGAGTTGTCGCCCACCACCGTGTCGTTGAGCCTGACACCGAATTCCAGATGCACATGTTCGCCAAGGACAAAACGCATGGCAATGCAGCCATACTCACACGTGCAGCCATATCCCACCACGCCGTCGGCCAGCACTATGCAGTCCTCGATGCGGGTAGGAGTCTCCTCGTCGGAAAGCACTGCCACATTGTGCAGCGTGCGGGTGTTCTTGATGATGCAATGGCTTCCCACATGGCCATAGCAGCCTGCGGGCGTGGCCAGCTGGCGGCGCGTCATCTCTTCCAGCATCTGCACCAGTTTGTCGTGGTCGCGATACTTGGCCCACAGGTAGGCGTCGCCAATGGTCATGCCGCTGAAAGGCAGAATGCGGCGGCCGCCATTCTCGTTCATGGGCTCAATCCAGGGGTAATCGTTCTTCACATTGGGAGCCGTTGCGGTCATCTCGTCGATATTGAAAAGCAAGCAGCGGTCGCCCACCGTGTAACCGCTGAGCATGTGCACATTGTGCACCGCGCAGTGGTCACCCACCGTGGCATCGGACAGCATGCTGTTGTACAATCCTTCCGGCAGACGCAAATCCCCGTGGGTCACAAATCCCTGCTCCATGGCTCCGAGTTGCACTCGGCCAAGGAACACATTGTTACGGACAAGGGAAAGGTCACAGGCACTGGACACCTGCACCAGCGACCAGTCTTCAGCGCGGTTGCCTAACTGTTGCAACTGCTCGGTCTCCAAACTGGTCAAGGGGCGGAAAGACATTGTTTTCATGATAATAAAGATTATATTTTTATATGTTGGATGTATTGATTTGAAGTTGCAAATATCGGAAAAAATATTGACTTGGCAGAAAAAAAATCTCAACAAGTCAAATCGAGCCAATCCACCTTATGCCAATTCTTTGTCAGCGCAGCCTCTCGGAACTCCTCTGCGCACTATTGCGTGGCACCTGCCTCCCGGCAGAAGACAGAACGAGGGTGCCCACAACTGCCGTGGGCACCCTCGTTCTGTTCAGCAAGCACAAAAGGCTTACTTGTAACGTTCTTTGTATTTGTCTATCTGACCCTTCATCGAGTCTACGCAGTCCGACACGGCCTCCTCGAATGTGTTAGCCTGTTTGCTGTTGAACAGGGTCTGGCCGGGGAGATTGAGTGACAGCTCGGCAATCTTGTTGTTGTCGCTTTCGGGTTTGTCAACTTTAAGGATGACCTCACATTTTACTGCATTGTCGATCAGGCGGTCCAGTTTGGCCACTTTGTCGTTAATGAATTTTTCCAGTTTGGGGTCTGCCTTGAATTTTACGGCATTGATTGTTGTGTTCATAGTGATCTCCTTACTTTTTATTGGCCCTTGGATGGGCGTGTTTATATGTTTCTTTCAAATATTCGCGGGACACATGGGTGTATATCTCCGTCGACGACAGCGAGCTGTGTCCCAGCAGCTCCTTGATGGCATCTATGTTGGCACCCTCGCTCAGCATGTGGGTGGCAAACGTGTGGCGGAACACATGCGGGCTCGTCCTGTCGGCGGTGGAGATGGGTCGCATGTAGCGCTCCACAATCTGGTACACCGCGTTGTCGCTGATGGGTCTCCCTTTGCTGTTTATGAGCAGTCTTTCCGTCATTTCCATGTCGGGACGCAGAGCCTTCTGTTCTTCCAACGTCTCCTCCCTTAACGCGAGGTAGCGCGAAATATTGTTTGCCAACTCGTTTTCGATGGGAATGATGCGCTCCTTGTTGCGTTTGCCCCTCACTTTTATGTTCAAAGCATGCAGGTCTACGCTGCCCACGGTCAGCATGGCCAGCTCCGACCTCCTCATCCCCGTCTCATACAGCATCCGCAGCACCAGCCGCTCCGTCTGCCCGTCAAAAGTGTCTGGAAACTCGGCACTGTAGATGCGCTCGGCCTCTTTCTCGCGGAAGAACACCGGCAGCCGCCGTGGCCGTTTCGGCGGGTTGACCTTGGCCATCACGTCGCGCTGCAGCCCCTGGTGCATCCTCAAGTACTTGAACCATGCCCTCAGCGCGGCCATCTCCTTCACCATGGTGCCGGGACTCTTGCCCTCGCGGCTGCGCTTCATCTGCCATTCCCGCACCTCGCGTGCCGTCACCTCCTCCATCTCCTCTATTCCTTCCCCGTCGAGGTATTGGGCAAACCCTTCGGCCACACCAACATAATACTTTATGGTGCCTGCCGCCAGTCTGCGCTCGGCCGTCACGTAGTCGGCAAAATGTTCTATGGCTTCCGATACTTTCACGGTTGCAAAGATACGCAAAAAAAACGTACCAAATGTTAAAACCTCAAAATATTTTTTATCCCCTCCCCTCCGCACCTCCCCAAATGCCACTGCATAAACCATTCCCACACCTCCACGCCTCTCCCTCCCTGCCCGCCTGCCCCTCCTCCCGTTGCCCTGCTGCGAGCCGCCTGTGCGAAAGTTTTTAATTGTTTTTTAGACTTAAACTCCTGTTGATTGCACAATATTTTGTATCTTTGCACGTCCATTGTCCCACGACAAACGAAACATAATTGCATGAAAGCCTTAATATTCATACTCTCCATGACCCTCCTCGTCGTCACCCACGAGCTCGGTCACCTTTGTTTTGCCAAACTATTCCACACCCGCGTACGGCGTTTCTACGTCTTCTTCAACTGGAAGTTCTCCATCTTTAAAGCCAAGAAATTCGATGGCAAGTGGCACTTCCTCTTCTTCAACGCCGAAACTCCCGAATCCTGGAACGAGGAAAACCTCCGCCCCGAGGACCGGAACAACACCCTGTGGGGGCTTGGCTGGGTCCCCCTCGGCGGCTACTGCGACATTGCCGGCATGGTGGACGAAACCAAGTCCTCCTCCGACCTTCAAAGCACACCCCAGTCCTGGGAATACCGCTCCAAACCCCGCTGGCAGCGCCTCTTCATCATCTCCGGCGGCGTCCTTGTCAACTTCATCTCTGCCCTCATCATCTATGCTGCCATCTTCTCCCACTGGGGCAAAGACGAACTCCCCCTGCGCAACGCCCGTCTCGGCTACGATTACCACCAAGTGCTCCTCGACCAAGGCTTCCAAAACGGCGACATCATCTACGCCATCGACGGCCAGGAAATGGACGACTTCACCACCACCACCAAGAAACTCGTCCTCAGCAACCCCAAAACCGCCACCCTCCTCCGCGGCGACAGCTTAGTCACCATCCACTTCAGCCCCGACCTCCTCTCCCGCATAGCCTCCGAAAACCCCAAACACCTCATGACCCCACGGCTGCCCTTCGTCGTCAAAGACTTCTCGCCCGGCTCCCTTGGCAAAAGCTGCGGCATGCTCGTCGGCGACAGCCTCGTGGCCGTCAACAACACCCCCACCCCCTCTGCCACACAACTCACCGAAGCCCTCACCGCCTGTGCCGGCGACAGCATCACCCTCCACTTCTACCGCGACGGCAAACCCTGCCAGCTCCGCCTCCTCCTCGGCAGCGACGGCAAACTGGGCATCTATGCCGTCAACGACATCAGCCAGCTCTTCGACGTCAACCACATCGACTACACCCTCCTCCAGGCCATCCCCGCCGGCATCAGCTACGGCTGGGAAACCCTCGTCACCTACGCCTCCTCACTCAAAATCCTCTTCACCCGCGACGGCACCAAGAGCCTCGGCGGCTTCATCAGCATGGCCTCCATCTTCCCCGACCACTGGGACTGGCAAGCCTTCTGGAACCTCACGGCCCTCCTGGCCATCGTCCTCGCCTTCATGAACGTCATCCCCATCCCGGGCCTTGACGGCGGCCACATCGTCATCACCATCTGGGAGATGATCACCCGCCGCCCCGTCAACCCCAAAGCCCTCGACGTGCTGCAAAACATCGGCCTCATCCTCCTCATAGCCCTCATGGTCGTGGCCAACGGCAACGACCTCATCAAAGTATTCCAAGGACTGATGCGCTAACCCCCCACCCTCACGGCCAACCCCACCATGAAAAAGATTGATAAGCTCATCCTCAAATCCTTCCTCGGACCGCTGCTGCTCACCTTCGCCATCGCCGTCTTCGTGCTCCTCATGCAGTTCGTCTGGAAATACATCGACGACCTTGTGGGCAAAGGCCTCGACGTCGGCGTCATTGCCGAACTCCTCCTCTACGCCTCCGCCACCTTCGTCCCCATGGCCCTCCCCATCTCCGTCCTCTTCGCCTCCATCATGACCATGGGCAACTTCGGCGAGAAATACGAACTCGTCGCCATGAAAGCCGGCGGCATCTCCGTCCGCCGCATCATGCTCCCCATGGCCCTCGTCGCCCTCCTCATGACCGGCGTAGCCTTCTACTTCGCCAACAACGTCCTCCCCGTGGCCATGTACAAATACCGCGTCACCCTCTACGACATCCAGCGCAAAAAACCCGCCGTCAGCATCCGCCCCAGCGAGTACTACGACGAAATCGACGGCTACGTCATCCGCGTCAACCACAAAGACCCCGACGGCCGCACCATGCGCGACATCATCATCTACGACCACACACAAGGCATCGGCAACACCAACATCATCGTCGCCGACCGCGGCTACATGCAAACCACACCGGACGACAACTACCTCCTCTTCACACTCTTCGACGGCTACACATACAACGAAGCCACCGAAGGCGAACACGCCGACTCGCGCCCCCTCACCAGCATCGGCTTCGACAAACAGATACTCACCTTCGACATCTCCGCCTTCGCCTTCAAAAAATCCACCGAGGACTTCTTCAGCGGCCACTACCAAATGCTCAACGTCGCACAGCTCGACTCCACCATCGGCGGCCTCAACCGCGGCCTTGACGAGCGTTACCACGAATTCAACGACGTCCTCCTCCACAAAATGCGCGTCTACGAATACTTCTCCCGCCACACCGCCGACAGCTCCGCCTACATCAACGTGCCACAAATCATTGCCGACACCACCCAAATCATCCGCCACAAGCTCCTCACCCAAGCCCGCGCCCAAGCCTTCAACGCCCAGAACGACATCCAGATGTACGCCTCCTACATCAACTCCGACCGCGAATACATCAACCGCCACTACATCGAGCTCATGCGCAAATTCACCCTCTCCGTCGCATGCCTTCTCCTCTTCCTCATCGGCGCCCCCTTCGGCTCCATCGTCCGCAAAGGCGGCCTCGGCATGCCCCTCGTCGCCTCCGTCGTCTTCTTCGTCCTCTACTACGTCATCGGCATGATCAGCGAGAAATCCGTCCGCGAAAGCGCCGTCGAACCCATCGGCATGTGGATCTCCACCTTCGTCTTCATCCCCATCGGAGCCCTCCTCACCTGGCAAGCCACCACCGACTCCAGCCTCTTCGACCTCGCCACCTGGAAACGCTGGCTCCGCATCAAGGACCGCGCCGCGCGCCGCCGCCCCGCATCCCGCAATCAGGCTGCCAACCCCTAAAAAGCCCCAGCCTCCCCATTGCCGCGTGCCTCCCGCCGCCGCGCCGGGGCAACACGCCAACATCATTCCACCCTGATGCTCCAGCCTTCGCTCCCCCTTCGCTCCTTCCCTGTTATGTGTCCCTCATATTGCTGACCATTTCCCCAACGGAGAAAGGACAAGTGTAGGACATACGTCCCGCACCGATCCCCCACCGACCGAGGGAGCAGCGGAGGCCGCGCCAGCCAACAGAAACGGCGGGGCTGCACAGGAGGGCGGTTCCCGCCCCGGTGCAGCCCCGCCGTCAACAGGCATCCGTCATTCGGCCGATTGTCTGCAGGGGGTGCCTTTCGGTGTCTCTGCCTTTGGGGTGCGCAGATTTTGCAGCCTATAGGCATTATTTAGCTCATATCATAAGAAAGCATTCCCTTCCGGGTGTCACCCGTTTTCATGTTCTGAT
>JAFVCA010000004.1 GCA_017479705.1 Bacteroidales bacterium | reverse complement strand
TCGGAAGATTTTATCCTGCAATTTGACCTATTGCCGATTTTTATTTGTTAAAATTTGTCTCAAGCACCTTGATTCTCGAAAACGCCAATAAACACTGGCGTTTCGAAGGATTTTATCCTGCAATTTGACCTATAGACCGAATTTTCCTTGCATTTTTTTAGCCATTTTCTGATTGCAAAATTAAGATTTTTTTCCGCATATCAGTGGTCTAAATTTTGGGGAGTATTACAGCCAACCCTGCTGCTACTCTCTTCTCCACCGCATGGCTCATCGGCTGCCTCACGCTCTTTTCGGGCATCTCGCGCCTGGTCTTCACCTGCCGGACGCAGTCATTCCTGCCCAACAGCGGCACCCGCATGCTGTCGTCCATCCTACAGATTATTCTGGGTATCATCTTCCTCGGACACAACCTTTTCGTGGCTGTCTCGCTGCCCCTGTTGTTCTCGGTATGGGTGATGATGGAGGGCATCCTCATCGCCGTGCAGAGTTTCGACTACAAAAAGGCCGACTACCCGCGATGGTGGGGCATCCTCATTCTGGGCATTGTCGGCGCCGCCGTGGGCCTTCTCGGCATGTGTTACCCCGTCGCTGCCGGTGCCACGCTGTCGTGGATGATTGGTTGTGGAATCATCATGCTGGGCATTGCCTACCTCCTTGCCCTTTCAGGCATCAAGCGCTTGGAGAAGGCGGTCGGCAACATCCGTACCAACATCCGCGAGGCCATCGACAAACAATAATCCGTCTCCAGGCATCGGAAAAAGTGAAGAAGACCCCTCCGCGAACCTCTGTGTCTCGGCTTATCTTTACTCTCCCTCCGCTCGTTGGCGTTTCTGTGCGGGCTACATGCTGTAGCATTTCCCCATTCGAGAAAGGAGAAGGATTGGAGAAGTAGAAAAGGAGTTTGGTAGAAGGAGCGACGATACCTCCCCCGCTGGGCGGAGAACCTCCGGCGGTATTAATCCAATTGAACGGTGAAAATTGAAAATTGAAACGGGATGCTGGCGTGGTCACCGCATTTCAATTTTCAATTTTCATTTTTCAATTTTCAAGTTCGCCTCTGCTCTGCCCGGCTAAGAGGCCGCAGGCGGCCATGATGTCCTCGCCACGCGAGGCGCGGATGGTACAGGTGATGCCGTGGGCGCCCAGGTAGTCGCGGAAGCGTTCCATGGCCTGGGGGGTGGATGTCTTGAAAGGAGTGTCCGGCGAGGAATGGAAGCGGATGAGGTTGACGCGGCAGTAGAGTCCCTTGAGGAGCCGCACCAGCTCGGCGGCATGGCGGGTGTCGTCGTTGAGGCCGCGGAACATGGTGTACTCGAAAGAGATGCGCCGCTGCCCGCTCCAGTCGTATTGGCGCAGCAGGGCCACCACGTCGGCAATGGGATAGGGGCGTTGCATGGGCATGATTTCCTCCCGCTCGGCAGCGAAGGGGTTGTGGAGGCTCACGGCCACATGGCACTGACTGCTGTCAAGAAAACGTTGCAGACCGGGGATGATGCCGACGGTGGAGACGGTGATGCGCTTGGGGCTCCAGCCAAGGCCGTAGGGGGCTGTGAGGACCTCGGTGCTGCGCAGGACATTGTCTAAGTTGTCCATCGGCTCGCCCATGCCCATGAAGACGACGTTGGTGAGGCGGTCGAATTCGGGGATGGAGAATATCTGGTTGAGGATGTCGGCGGCGGAGAGGCTGCCGTGGAACCCCTGCTGACCCGTGACGCAGAAGCGGCAGCCCATGCGGCAGCCCGCCTGGCAGGAGACGCAGAGGGTGCCGCGGTCGGACTCGGGGATGAAGACGGCTTCGATGTACTGCTGCGGGTCGTCGGATTTTTGGAAGAGGTATTTCTTGGTGCCGTCGCGCGACACTTGGCAGTCCACCGGCGCACTCCGCCCGATGCAGCAGATTTCGGACAACCGCGCACGGGCTTTGAGGGAGAGGTTGGTCATGGCGCCGATGGAGTCGACGTGTTTGTTGTACAGCCAGTCGCACAACTGCTTGGCGGCAAAGCGCGGCAAACCCTCGGCGGCGCAGAGCAGTTGCAGCTGGTCTAAGCTCATGCCCAACAGAGGTTGGAGGGTGGGCGGCTGCGCGTGATTAAGGGTTGTGTGGTTGTCCATAGTGCGGTCAGAAGTCGTATTCGGGGGTCTCGTCCATGATTTCCTGCTGGAATACGGAGCAGTCCATCTCCACATCGAGCGGGACATTGGGGCGTTCGAAGTCGCCACGGGGGAACTTGAGTGTTTGGTCGGTGTAGATGCTGCGCATGTAGTAGCCGAAGATGGGCAGGGCCTGGGCGGCACCCTGGCCGTAGGTCATATTGCGGAAGTGGATGCTGCGCACCTCGCCGCCGGTCCAGATGGCTGTGGCCAGCTTGGGGGTGATACCCACAAACCAGCAGTCGGAGTTGTTCTGGGTGGTGCCCGTCTTGCCGGCAATGAAGTTGCTGTAGTCGTTGAGGTGGTACTTGTAGTTGAGGCGCACGCCTGTGCCGCTCTGCACTACGCCCTTCATGAGTTCAATCATCATATAGGCCGTGCGCTCGCTGATGGCCTCGTGCCGCTCCGGGGTGAAGCGGTCGAGCACGGAGCCCTTCTTGTCCTCGATGCGGGTGATGAAGATGGGCTCGACATATTCGCCTTTGTTGGCAAAGGTTGCCATGGCGCCGGCCATTTCGTAGACGGTGATTTCGGGGGTGCCCACGCAGATGGCGGGCACGGCGTCGATGTCACTGGCGATGCCCATTTTGCGGGCTATGGCAATAACCTGCTCCGGCGAGCCCTGTTTCATCAGGTAGGCGGAGACCCAGTTGATGGAGTGCGCCAACGCCCATTTGAGGGTTACCATTTGGTTTTCGCGCTCGTGCGAAGAGTTTTTGGGGCACCAGTCCGGCTGGCCCCAGACCTCGAAGCAGACTTCGGAGTTGGGCACCTGGGTGCAGGGGTACATGCCGAGATCCTGGAGGGCCATGGTGTAGACAAAGGGTTTGAAGGTGGAACCCACCTGGCGGTGGCTCATGACGTTGTCGTATTTGAAGTAGCGGTAGTTGATGCCGCCCACGTAAGCCTTGACGTAGCCGGTGCCAGGTTCGACGGACATGAGGCCCACGTTGAGGAATTTCTTGTAGTAGAGCAGGGAGTCCCAGGGGGACATGAGGGTGTCGATGTTGCCTTTCCATGAGAAGACGCGCATGTTGACCTTCTCCTTGAAAATCTTGCGGCACTCCTTCTCGCTCTTGCCCTGCACCGTGTGGAGCTGGTAGTAGCGGTCCGAACCCTTCATGGCCTGCACGAGTATCTTTTCCTGCTGTTCCGGCGAGATGTCGCAGAAGGGGTTTCCGCCACGGTTGCGGAGCTCGCGGTTGAACTGCGGCTGCACCTCCTTGCTCATGTGCTCGCGGACCGCGGCCTCGGCATAGCGTTGCATGCGCGAGTCGATGGTGGTGTAGATGCGGAGGCCGTCTTTGTGGACGTCGTAGTGTTCGCCCTCGCTGTTGCGGTGGTGTTTGCACCAGTCTTTCATGTAGTTGCGGATGTATTCGCGCAGATAGGTGGCCAAACCATCATTGTGGCTCTGCGGAGAATAGTGCGAGACGTCGATTTTCTCCTCTTTGTACTTGTCAAACTCCTCCTGAGTAAGGTAGTCGTAGTGGAGCATCTGCGAGAGGACGGTGTTCCTTCTGCCCAAGGCGGCCTCAGGATGGAGGACGGGGCTGTAGGCCGTGGGGGCTTTCAGCAAGCCCACAAGCATGGCGGCCTCGGTGACCGAAAGGTCGGCAGGGGTTTTGTCGAAGAAGGTCTTGGAGGCGGTTTTGATGCCGAAGGAATTGCTGCCAAAGTCGACCGTGTTGAAATACATCGCTATGATTTCCTGCTTGGAATAATTGTGCTCCAGCTTGACGGCCACGACCCACTCCTTGAACTTGGAGAAGACGGTGCCCAGTTTGCTCTTGTGCTCGCGGGGGAAGAGGTTCTTGGCCAGCTGCTGGGTGATGGTGCTGCCGCCGCCGCTGCTGCGGTGGCGCCCAATGAGGGTTTTGAAAAACACACGGAACAGGCTGCGCGGGTCGATGCCGGAATGCTTGTAGAAACGGACATCCTCTGTGGCTATGAGCGCGTTGACCAGATTGGGCGAGAGCTCGTCGTAGGTCACGTTGGAGCGGTTCTCGATACCGATGAAGCCCAGTATCTCTCCGTCGGCGGAGATTACCTCGGTGGCCTGGTTGCTTTGGGGGTTCTCCAACTCCTCGAAGGAGGGCATGAAGCCCAGCCATCCCAATGACAGCAGGATGAAAAACAGGAATATAGCTATCCACACTCCGGCAAATATCTTCCATGCAGTGCGGATGGTCTTAGGATTGTTCTTGCTACCTTTCTTTGCCATAATAAATGTGTGTATGCATTAATGTGCGAATCAATTTTGAATGCGTGAATTCGTGAATCAATTAATTATTCAATAATAGCTTTTCGATGTGCAGTCCCACGCTCTTGAGTCCCACGACGTTGGTGTCGCGCATACCATGGTAGACTTCGAAATGGTAGTTGCCCGTGCGGGGAAAGATTACGTGGCGACGAAACACATAGCGGCTGTCCACATAGCGCCCTGTGCGGCGCCCATACCAATGGCCTTCGACGTCGGCCAAGGGGCACTCAAGGGTGTCGTAGGCCATGCTGCCGTCGGGGAAGGTGGTATTGATGAAGAAAAAGACATTGGCCTTGGGGTAATGGACGCTGTTGCGCACATCGATAAAGAAGTCGAACACCTGCAACGTGTCCTGCACATCCACATCGAAGTCCAGCTTGTCGTTCATATTCCAGCCCGTTTCGTCCACGTCGTGCTGGGCGGTATAATATACATTCTTGTTGCAAGCAGTGGTCAACACCGCAGCCCCAAGGATCAAGGCGAGTATGGTAACACGCATCAACTTTCTCATATCGACAATGTTTGCTTATTTTTCAATCTTATTAATTAGCGTGGCACAGCGGTGACGGAGTGGTCCCACCGCCCGCATGGCTATTCTTTACCTTCGTGGCGGTCCCTGCCTGTGCCGCGGCGGCCGACATGACGGCCCGCGTTGGGATTGTTGCGCGGACGCTGGTACTCGTCCCTACGGCCCGCACCGGTGTTGGGGTTGTAGCGCCGTTCGCCCTGTTCCTGTCCACCGCGGTTGGGATTGGGGCGACGCTCCTGCCGTTCCATGCGGTCCGGACGGTCTGGGCGGTCGTTGCGCTCTGAGCGGTCACCACGACCCGCGGGACGTTGGCGCCCGTTCTGTCTGTCGCTGCGTCCGCGACGGTCGCCGGTCTGCTCCTTGGCGAGAGCCTGGTTGTCGGACTCGCCCATGTCGTCGGCCATGCGTCTCAGCTCGCGCTCAAACTCGGCGTTGTCGGTCTCCTGGGCCAGGGCAGCTGTCGACATGAGCTCAACCTGGTAGTCCTCCAATTTCTCGGCGTACTCCTGGTTGTGGTTCATCTCAATCAGTTTCTTCACGCTCTCGGCGGGGATGGCGTAGAGGTCGTTCTCGCCCTCGTAGGCATACCACATGATGCCGCGGAAGACATCCGTCTTCTTGTACTGCGCCAAGCCTTTCTTGAAACGGATGGCAATATTGGCGGGCGGGAACTTCTTCAGCGCGTCGGCATAGACGTCGCACTCGAAGTTGAGGCAGCATTTCAGCTTGCCGCACTGCCCGGCCAACTTCTGCGGGTTGGGCAAAATCTGTTGGGTCTTGGCGGCACTGGTGGTGACGGACTTGAAGTTGGTCAGCCATGTACTGCAGCACAACTCGCGCCCGCAGGTGCCCAATCCACCCACTTTGCCGGCCTCCTGGCGGACACCGATTTGTTTCATTTCGATGCGCACGTGGAACTCCTCGGCAAGCACTTTGATGAGTGTGCGGAAGTCGACGCGGTCGTCGGCGGTGTAGTAGAATATCGCCTTGGCATTGTCGCCCTGATACTCCACGTCGTTCACTTTCATCTCCAAGTTCAACTCCTGGGCTATGCGGCGTGTTTTGAGCAGGGCGGCATGCTCGTTGTTCAAGCTGGAGACCCAGCGCTCCAGGTCGGAGCTCTTGGCACGGCGGAACAACTTGCGGATAGCTTCGTCGGCAGGGTCGACATGCCGTTTCTTCATCTGGATGCGGCACACCTCGCCCGTCAGGCTCACAATACCTATGTCGTGGCCCGGAGTGCCCTCCACGGCCACCACGTCGCCCTCGGTCACTTCCAGGCCGTCAGGCAGACGGAAAAACTCCTTGCGGTTATTCTTGAAACGCACCTCGACACAGTCGAAAGGCTTGTTGCCCGGCTGGCGGATGCCGCGCATCCAGTTGCATGAGGTCACCTTGCTGCAACTGCGGGTCTCCGTCTCGCTGACAGGCACGTAGGATTCCGGGCAACGCTTGCATCCGCGGGACAGGAACACATTCTCCTCATACTTCACCCAAGGCAGCGTGGGGTCTGGCTCAAGATAAGGGTCTATCGAGTTTTCGGGAGCCATGTGCTCACCGAAGATGTCCACATCCTCTTCATCCTTGCGCTCCTTTTTCTCTTTCTTCTCCCGCTCGCGGCGGTCGCGGATAAACGCCTCTACATCCTCGGCGGTAGCCACATTGTCATCATCATCCTCGACAACGGGTGCTGGCTGTGCCGCACGGGGTTCCTCTTTCTCTAACGACTTTTCACTATATTTTTTCTCCTGTTTCTTCTCTTCCATAAGATATTGTTGTTGATATGTTTTCGATTGCGCTAATTCATTCGTTGCGATAGCGGCTTTGGAACCAGCTAATCACACTTTCAAATCCTTATTTTTTAATTCTCAAGTATCGGCTCATCTTGAACGACAGCTGCATGAAAGCAATCTTTGCATTGGCATTGCGCTCAATGGCATACAGCGTCTCATTCAGTGCTTCATTCATTTGTTCAATATTGCGGGGCTCGATCCGGGCGGGAAAAGCCTGGTCGAACTTCGGGTCGCCAAACTCCAGCTCACCTTGCAGAGTGATGCCCGCCGCGGTCTTCAGGAAGCAGGCCCGCAGTGCCTCCTGGGCATATTGCAGGAAGAGCTTCTGCATCTCGCGGCCCATGCCGGCGGTCTTGTCCACCCAGTCCGACAACGGCTGCATGTTCAACTTGAACAGCAGCCGCATCCACGACACAAACATCTTGGCAAACTCCGAGCGCCGTTCTGCCGACATGCCGCCCCCAAGATCCGGCACCACCACCTGCTGCACACGCGACACTATGGTGGACAGCAGCCTGTCCCGACTCTCTGCCACCAGCATCAGCAGGGTCTTCCCTTCTGGCTCCTCAAGGGTTTTCAGCAGCGTGTTGGCTGCTGCCAGGTTCATGCGCTCCGCCATCCACACCACCAGCACCTTGTAGCCTCCCTCATACGATTTCAGCCCCAGCGCGCGGATAATGTTGTCGGCATCCTTCTCGCGTATCATGCCCTGCTTGTTCTCCACGCCCAGCCGCTCGTACCAGTCGTCCTCCGTGCCCACCTGCCGGAACTCCTGCATAAAGGCGCGGAACTCCTCTTGGAAATCCTCTGCACAAGGCTTGCTGGTCACCGTGGCCGTGGTCGTGGTGGGGAATACCAGATGGAGGTCGGGATGTACCAGTTCGGCATACTTGCGGCAATGGGGGCAAACCCCGCAACTGTCGGCCCGCAGGGCTGACCCATCGGGGTAGTGCTGCCGATTCTCGCAGCCAAGATACTGGGCGTATGCTATCGCCAACGCCAAACTGCCACTGGCCGTTGGACCAAGGAACATTTGGGCGTGGCTGATGCGTCCAGAATCAATTATTTCAGTCAGCCTGTTTGCCAAAAGATGCTGACCCTCAATATCTTTAAACTGCATAGTACGGTCAAATTAATCTACAAATATAAGAAATATATCCGACATAGTGACTTTTTTTACAAAAATACCTTCTCCAATCAGCATTAAACCCTTCGTCTGGAATGGGAGACCCTCTCGTGAAAAGATTGTTCAATCCCCGTTCCACGCTCCTTCAATATTGAGTCAATATTGAAGGAGCGTGGAACGGCATTTTGTCATTCGGTGTTCGTCACAAAGAATCAAGTGCTTGCAAGCATTATAGGGCAGTGGCCAATTCGATTGAGTCATTGGCTGGAACATCTGCACCTATCCCATGGCACTATGGCACATTAAGACATTCAACATGCTAAATCGGTTTTTTTTTGTATTTTTGTATTTTGGTTTCCACTGTTCAGTACAAAAAAATAGATTGATAATGAAGAAACTATATATTGCTCTCACGTTGTTTGCCGTCACGACAATGCTCCTGTCGTGCGCCAAGCAGGGCTTTCCGTCGGGCGGACCCAAGGACGAGACCCCTCCCGTGGTGTTGGGCACCACTCCCCCAAACGGCACACTCCACTTTGATGCCAAAGAGTTTGTAATACTTTTTGACGAGTATGTGACCATGAAGGATATGTCGGGCGTGCTGGTGTCGCCGACCATGAACAAAAAGGCCGAATTCGGCACCCGCGGCCATGGCTTGGTGGTGAAGATTAAGGACACCCTCCAGCCCGCCACCACCTACCTGTTCCAATTCAAGAATGCCATTGCCGACTTCAACGAGGGCAATCTGCTGCCCAGCTTTGAGTATGTCTTTTCCACAGGCAGCAGCATCGACAGCATGACCCTGCGCGGACAGGTGGTGGATGCCTTCAGCCAGAAACCTTGCAGCGAGAATGTGTCGGTCGTGGCCTTTGCCGAGAGCCAGATGTCCGACTCCATCGGCGACAGCATAGTGGCAAAGGTGCAGCCCATGTATATGACCCGCCCCGACAAGGAGGGCCGTTTTGAGCTGAACCACTTGCGCGAAGGGCGTTACCTGCTATTTGCCATTGAGGATGGCGACAAGAACATGCGCTTAGGAAAAGATGAGGCCGTGGCCTTCTTAGACTCACTGGTGACCGCTGTGAAGATGCCGCCACCTCCGGACACCACCAAGGCGGACACCACCGCAACCGATTCGACCCAGAATGTCCTGCCCAAGCAGGTACCCTCAGCGGGCACGACGGGGGACAGCACAGCCCACAGACCAGAATCTGTAGCCCAAGGCAAAAGTGCAAGCGATAGCACGGCTGCCGTCGACACCCTGACACCTTCGCTGAAGCTCCACCTGTCGCAGAACAAAAAGGAGCCACAGCGCATCACAAAGAGCACCTTTTCCGAAGCCGGAAAGATTGAGATTATCACTGCTGTACCCCTCTCGAAACACTACACGCTGCGCCATCTTCCCGCTGACACGGCATCGCCCGCCGAGCTGTTGTGGCACCGCACGGCTGACAAGGGCGACACCCTGCGCGTATGGTTAGCCAACAGGGAGTGCGACTCGTTGAGGCTGCTGCTGCACGACACCACGGGCCTGCACGACACACTGCTGCTGAAGCGCACCGCCAGTGCAACAAAAAAAGCTCCCAAAGTCGGCAAATCCTCTTTGCCGCGGGGCATGACCAGCAAACCCTCCATCATGAAAAGCCGTGTGGCAGCACAGCATCCCTACTTCGACACCCTATGGCTGGCCTTTCTCAACCCCATTGCAGGGATTAGCCCCGAATGGCAGATGACGGACTCTGCGGGCAACCCCTTGGACAGTGCCGTGACGGTGCTTGCACTGAAGGACAGCACCACCACGCACTGCGGCATCCGGCTCATGCCGGACAGCTCGATGGCTTCGGCTGTGGGCATGAGGGCCTATCTGCTGTTTGACGGCAAGGCGGGCGAGAAATACGAGTTCACAGTGCCCGCGGGTCTGTTCTACGACATTTGGCAGAACACGAGCGACTCCATCACCATCAAGACCGAGTACACCAAAACCGAAAGCTATGGCAACATTGCACTGACACTGCTGCCCGACAGCACAAGCACCAAGGCCTTCCCCCGCCTCATTGTGCAAATCACCAATGAGAAAGGCGACATGGTGCAGCAACAGGTGGTGGACAAGGCCGGCAAATACTCCTTCCTGCACCTGAAAGGGGGCAAGTACGGCGTCCGCGCCATTGTGGACAGCGACGGCAACGGCGTCTGGACCCCTGGCGACTGGTGGCACCACCGCCAGCCCGAACAGGTGCTGCTCTTCCCCAAGACCCTCGAACTGCGCGAAAACTGGGACATGGAGGAAAAGTGGACAATAAAGCCGGGGAACTAAAAGAAACTTCCATCACCTCTGCCATGCAAAAGAAACTCCTCTCCGGCCTCTTCTGGATTCTGCTGCTCAACCTGCTCATCAAGCCTTTCTGGATTCTGGGCATTGAGACGGGCGTGCAGAATGCAGTAGGTCCGAATGAGTATGGTTTCTATTTCACCATCTTCAACCTCGCCTACATCTTCAACATATTGTTGGACCTGGGTGTCACCAATTTCAACACCCGCAACATAGCGCGCCACCCCAAGCTGATTGACAAGCACCTGCCCGACGTGCTGGGCATCAAGCTGGCTCTGCTGCTGCTGTATGTTCTTGTCACTTTCACGGTGGGGCTCCTCTCCGGCTACGGCTCCCGCCAGTTCCACCTGCTGGCCGTGCTTTCATTCAATCAGTTCCTGAACTCGATGGTCCTCTATCTGCGGAGCAACTTCGAGGGATTGATGCTCTTCAAGTGGGACAGTGTACTCAGCATCCTGGACCGCGTGGTGATGATTGCTATATGCTCGCTGATGCTCTGGGGACCGGGTCCGAATGTCACCGTGGAGCGGTTTGCCTATGCCCAGACTGCCGCCTACCTGCTCACAGCCCTCACGGCTCTGGCCGTCCTCACCGTCCGCATCAAGCGTGAGCACAACCCCCGTTTCAGCCTCAAGGCCGTGCGCCTGTCGCGCCCCTTTGCCATTGTCATGCTGCGCAAAAGCCTTCCCTTCGCCTTGCTGGTGCTGCTCATGGCTTCCTACAACCGCATCGACCCCCTCCTGCTCAGCTGGCTCCACCCCCACGGCACCTACTATTCGGGCATCTATGCCGGGGCCTTCCGGCTGTTGGATGCACTGACCATGGTGGCCTACTTAGTCTCCGTCCCGCTGCTGCCCGTCTTCTCCCGCATGACGGCCTGTGGGCAGCGAACCGCCGCGGATGATAAGGGAGGTGATGCCCTGCTGGGTTCCACAACCCGCTTGGTGACCAATCTCATGGTGGTTTTCTCAATGACGGCTGCCGCCCTCTTCTCCCTCCACAGCCATCTCTTCATGCAGCTGCTCTACCGTGACCATGTGGCGGAATATGCCAGTGTGTTCAGCATCCTTGTGTGGGGCATCGTGCCCATCTCCATGACATACGTTTTCGGCACCCTCCTCACGGCTGCGGGACGGCTGCGCCAACTCAACATCCTCGCCGCCCTCTCGCTTGCCATCAATATCGTGGTCAATCTTATTGCCATACCCCGCTACGGTGCTGTGGGTTCGGCATGGGCAGCAGTAGCAGCCCAGACCTTCATGGCCGCGACGCAGATTGTGGTGGCCGTGCGCTCACAAAGGCTCCGGCCCACGGTCGGCTTCCTGCTGCGCCTGCTCCTCTTCAGCCTTGCTGTTGTCGCCGTGGCGGCGCTCCTCCCTCCATGGCCCTGGTGGGCCTCCCTTTTGGCCACAGGTGTCGCTGCCGTAGTTGTGGCACTGCCCCTGCGCCTCATCGATGTCAAGCAACTTATGCAAATCATTATCACTGAAAAATAACAGCCACTTATGAACAGAACCAAACTTCTCCTCTTTCCCCTCCTGCTGCTTGCTGGAATAGCACCCGCGAGGGTCTCTGCCCAGATTTTTATCGGTCTGCATGGCGGCATCTCCCTGCCTTACGGCGACTATGCCGACTCGCGCATGAGCGACAACGAATGGATGTTCACCCAAGGCCACCAGCACAAGGCCGGGGCCGGGGTAGGCTGGACCGCCGGAGTGGAAGTCAGCTATGCCATGCCCTTCCACACCAATCTGGAGGCACTCTTTGTGGGCGAGTTCATGCAGAGCAATCCGAGCGACGACGTGAAGTCCTACTATGCCGTCAGCTACGCCCACCGCTTCAGCCAGTGCAGCCGCTACCACATGCAGCTGCCCCGTTTCCGCCACATCCCCCTCCTGCTCGGCGTCCGCTACAAATATCCCCTCACCAAGACCATCCACCTCTACGCCCAAGCCCTTGGCGGGCTCAACATGCGGTTCATCACCCCCTGGTCCCTCTACTATGCCGACGCCTCATGGCCCTACGCCTACCGCGAGGACGACATGCAATACAACAACATGAAACTCTCCACCTACGCCCCAGCCTACACACCGGCGCTGCGCCTCGGCGGCGGTTTCATTGTGGGGAACCTCGTCACCATCGGCTTCGACTTCAACCTGCTTGGGGCTGCCCCTTTGTCGTGGGATGAAGAGGAGACCGTGCGCTACGATGTCTACGGCAATGTCAAGGAAATCAACACCACCAACCACTTCGACTACTACAACATCCAACCCGCAATGGTGACCGTCTCCTTAGGCCTCCGGCTCAAGGTCTTCAGCGGTGCCCGCACCGTGCAGGACTGGTAGCAGCCTCAAAAGTCCCAGGTAAACCCGCGGAACGGGTGGTTGCGGTCGGCATTCTGCTGCTTGGACAGATCCTGCAAATGCTGGATGCGCCGCACTCCCCACTTCCACATCTTCACGTCGAACCACAGCAGCACAAGAAACAGCCCCCCGGAGACCAACTCGGCTCCCTCCCCCATGCTTTCGGGAATCATCAGCAGCGAGTCGAACGTGCCGTACATCAGCATCGGCACCACAAAAGCCATTAGGAGATACCCGCTGCGGCGGCTGTCAGCGAACTTGGCCAACGCCACATAGTAGCCCATCATCACCCCGAACAGGAAATGGCCCGGCACCGAAAGCACTGCCCTCACCGACCCCGTCACCAACGCACCGGCAAACGTGCCCTGCCCGAAGACGTAGGTAATGTTCTCGAAACAGGCAAACCCCAACGACACGAAACAGGCGTACACAATGCCGTCGTAGTACTCGTCAAACTCGCGGCTCTTCCAGATGGCCAACAGCAGGAACAGCAACTTCCACAGCTCCTCGCTGCATCCCGCCACCACAAAGCCCGTATACACTCCGCTGAACACCGGCACAGGGGGAGTGAACAGCGTCAGCCAACTCTCCATCAAGGCCGCTGCCGGGATAGACAGAGCCCCGAAGATAAAAGCCTTCAACAACATCCCGAAGGGCTCCTTCTCGTACTTGTCGCCCCGATAAACCACATACGCCAGCACAATCACCGGCAGCACAGCAATAGCTATCAGATAGATATTCATGGTTGAAATTAAAAATTAATAATTAAAAATTAAGGCTCTATTTTCGTATATGACTAATTTTTGACAACCTCGAAGAGGTTGAATCCTATTAACCCCACACAAGGGATAGGGGTCGCGACCGAAAGGGAGCAACTCTCTATCCCGCAGTGTGGGGTCAGAAATGTCCCCACATCTCAGCGTGTCGAAGACACGCAACATTGAGCCCATCTGCAAAAAATCAGTCATACTTTACATTAGAGCAAAAATTAAACGGCTCACACATTAACGAATTAACACATTCACAAATCACAGCCGGCGGAAGCGTTCCGCCATCGTTACTCATTAGTACATCATACGTTAAAGGAACTGCGTGTATGCAGACATCCATCAGTTCCAAGTTGCAAAAATACAAAAAAAACGCGACATAACAACACAAAATACCAACACTGCCCGCTGTGCCCGATTATCGCTACTGGCGGTGCGCCACAAATCGCCTTAAAGGAAATGAGCTCCGAACAGCCATCACACAATCCATTCGCATAATGAAAGGCAACACTGCAACCAGTCAGTCCTATTGCATACTGGAGCGACAACCATTGGCTACGGATTCCCGTACCATTGTTGCTTTTAGCGAGAATAAAAAAAATATTAAAATGTAATAAGAATTATCAAGCACTTGCATGATTGAAATATTATCCCTATATTTGTTGGTAAGAAACGTCTCTTAGGGCATTATTTATCGAATTAATCATCAATCATTTAACATCAAAAACCATGTATTTAAAAACTAAAAAAAACGCATTCGTGGCAATGTTTGCCTGGACATTTCTCTCTGTCCCGGCCTTTGCACAGACCTTTAACACACTCGGAATTGGCGCAGCCAACAATTGAGCTGCAAAAACAAATAAACGAACATAAAAACACCATGCAATGAAAACACGTAATGTATTCTACCTTTTTATAGCCACCGCAGTGGTGGCAATGGCACTCGCAGGATGCGAGAAGACAAAACGTGGCCCGTATGACTGCTATGAGGAAGTTGATGTTCAGCCCTGGGCTCCTGACTCGTGCTCCTTCTCCTGGACAGGTTACAATTCAACCATGCAAGTACTCAATTATTTCAGAAGACACGATTACACCATTCTAAGCCACAATGGCGACACTTTGATGCTTTGGGGCTGGATATATTTCCATGGTCCGGGAGAGCCTATTCTCGACCCCTTTGTTTATGATTCCATCGAAGGATTACAAGAAGCTTGGTCTCCTGAAGCATTGTTTATTCAAATGGTTCCCAACGAGGATCATCACGGATATACACAATCAGTCAGAATAGATTGGGATAGACCTTTCATACAGAGCCACCCCGATTTCCGCGAAAACTTCGATGACTATCTGCAAAAGAAATGGTTCATTAAAGTCAGATTACATGCTGAACAGAACATAATCGATAGCCCATGCCTAAGTTATGGGTTTAGCCTACACCTTGTTGACATTGACAGCGTCCAAACCATCTAATACCGAACCGACAAAAATATAAAATTAAGGAATAGCGACAGCTAATGGCAACCGAATTGTCAAATGCATTGTCAAACAATAATAGCCTTTGAAATCATGAAGAAAATATTTATGGTTCATCCGCTAAATGGATAGGTAGAGTCGTGCAGGGATAGGAGTTTGAGTTTGAAGAAAGGCATATCTCGGTATCCATAGGCTTGACGTTTCATAGTCTTGATTTTGTTGTTGATGCCTTCGAGTTTGCCGTTG
>JAFVCA010000022.1 GCA_017479705.1 Bacteroidales bacterium | reverse complement strand
TATGAAACAAAAAGGAAGGTGCATGGGTCTTTCCTCGACAGACTCGAGAGACAGGCCGTCTTCGACACTTCTCTCCACAATTGGAACTACCTCATATCTCCTTCTGTATCGTATCATGTTATTTTTTAATCATTACTTAAAAACAGCGTCCGTCGGGTGTACAGTATTTGTGACGCAGACTATAACTGCGAAACGACATTGTGTCCGCCACAGGCATGTCGTCTACACCCAATACATAATTACGGCGCACAGTATCGATGCGGTCGAAATTGATGTCGTATACGCTGAGGGAGTCACGGTGCACCATATCCTGCACGTCGTAGGCAGTGAGGAAACCGAGGTCGTCAAACTGCCAATACTCTTGCTTCACACGCCCGTCGGGACTGACAATGAGGGTGAGCGGCGCATACTGGCAGTATTCGAAGGCACGTCGAGGCTGGGTGATATAGTTGGCTATATTGGTCCAGTTCTGATAGTTAGTGGCCTTGCCGTCCCTGTAGTCCAAGAAAAGGCTGTCAGTATCGCGCATATAATAGCGTGTCGTAATGCCGTAGCGGTTCAGGTAGTCGGCATTCCACGGCAGAGAGCCGCAATCGTCAAGGACAAACAGCATGCGGCAACGCGAGGTGTCAAGGCTGTTCATCAATGGCATGTATGTATCCCGCATAGCCTCGCCACATCCCGAACAGCAATAGCTGTACACCACAAGAATCTTGTAATGCGTTGTGTCGTCCAACAAGGCATGGCGCAACTCCGCCGCTGTCACGGGCGTATGGTCGGCATACTTGGTCGGAGCCTCACGCAGCAGTTTCTCAGAGGGGTAACAGACACGGACAATCGAATGCCGGCTTTGGAAACAACCCACTGCCGACAAGCACAACAAAGCGACGGCAGCAACAGCAAATCTTTTCATGAATCTTTTTCCGTACATAAAATCACAAGTTTTTTACCTGTAGTCGCACACACAGTCCAAATCTTACACTGTCCAGTTTTTTTTCTTTCACCCACTCCCATTACTTCAATATCTTAAGAATTTGTTTCTCCGTCGCATCTGGCAGCAGTCGTTGCAGATGCTCTTTCATCCGGCGGTGCGACTCCTCAGGTGTGCGCCCCTTTAGCACCGACAGGGATTCCCCTCCGAGCAACCGTTCAGGCGTGGTGAGCAATGAGAGACCCCAGCCGTACTCGCGCCCATGCTTGTCGCGGGGATAGACAAAATCCTCCGTCACAATACGGCACGCCATCTGCAAACGTGTCACATACCCATCGAACAGGCTGCGCATCTTCGGCCCTACCAGGCCACAGGCCGCCCGCAAGTCGCGGCTCACCATGCTGCCATGCTCCCGCAGCGTGTCGAGGATAATCTCTGCCACTGCACCGGCATCGTCCTTCTCGGCATCTAAGGGGTAGACACTGCGGCGCCAGTTACACAAGTCCGGCCACCAGTCAAGGCTCACAAAACCCGCTTTGCCTGCAAAAAACTTGCCGTACACGCAGTTTCCCTCGCTGATGACGGGGCCTTTCCATTTCCACAGCGGCCATTCCCAACTGCCATCCGGCAGCACCCTGTAGCGGCACTCCTCGGCCATCAACGCATCCGCGCTGAAGCCAGGAATACCGCTCTCCAATAGCGGCAGGAAACCCACCGCCCCGATACACTCCGTCAGCTCCGGACACGAATGAATCTCATGCCGTGGCTTGCCGTTTTTCAACTGCCTGTTCTGGAAATATTCTAACATAGTGTTCATTGCAGACATCAATTCTTCAATCCAGATTGCAAAAATACAACTTTTTTTTGAATTGAAAGGTGAAAAGTGAAGTGGGCATGGGCACTGCCTTTCAATTGTCGACTTACAGCCTTCCCCTTGCAGCAGTTTACACAACAAGAGAAATGCAGGATCTCCCGCTGTGGACGATCCTGCATACATTTATCACGGTCTTTGAACCTTATGGACAAAGCACCAGCCGGAAGCCGAGAATATTGGCCCAGTCCTTGGGTGTGCCGTAATGTCGATACGTCACACGGCAGTCCCTTCTGTTGTTGTACCAGCTGCCGCCGCGCCCCACATGGTCGGTCCCCACATCGGGGCCTTTGGGGTTGGTCTGGTCATAGTCACTATAGGGGCCGTAAAAATCGCTGCACCACTCCCACACATTGCCGCTCATGTCGTACAGACCCAGCTCGTTTGGCTTCTTCCCTTTTACGGGGTGGGTTTTGTCGTCGCTGTTGACAGAGTACCATGCCACGTCGTCCAGGTTGTTGCTGCCGCTGTAGCGGTAGCCTTTGCTCCTGTCGCCTCCCCGCGCCGCATACTCCCATTCTGCCTCGGTGGGCAGTCGGAACTTATTTTTCGACATGCTGTTTAGTTTCTCGATGAAAATCATCACATCGTTGTAGCTGACGCGGTACGCCGGGTAGTCGTTGCCCGCTCCATAATTTTCGGTCCACCCGCCGTAGCGGACGGGTTCAGCACCCATCACAGCTTTCCACAAGCCCTGGGTCACCTCGGTTTCAGCCATGTAGAAACCGTCCACCGTCACCTTGTGTGCTGGTTTCTCGTCATCCCAAGAGTCTATGCCCTGCTCTTTGGTGGCACCCATCGAGAATGTGCCGCCATTGACGTACACCATTTTGAATGAAACGCCTTTCACGGTGAACGTTCTGACATCGTTCGGCTGATTCTGAGCCAACGCCGGGAGCATAGCAGCCAACAAGACCGTGGCAATTGCTAATCCTTTTTTCATTGTTTACCTATCCCTGCTTCGTGTCGGGAGCAACTGTTGAGCAGCCATTGGCTCGCTGGCTGCATGGAACGATTGGCACTGAATGCGGAGCCACTCTTCCTCCCCGGCATGCCCTTGCAATGATGCTGTATGCGCAACTCATTCACTGGTCCAGACTGGGTTGGACGCACATTCTTTGTACATAATTCTTTTCATCTTTTGCAACTGCAAAAATACAACTTTTTTTTGAACTAATAAGAAAAAAACAAGTGCGACCCCAAAGGGACGAGACTATAAATGCCACACAGAAAGAACCTGCCCTTAGCATTCACACATCCGAGATACCGCCTCCTGTCACAACGAGTCAAAATGCAGAAGGAGGGTGTTCGCCCCTGCCCCCGCCCTTTTGACGGCCCACAGTTTCTATTTCACCCCTGCTTTGTTTCCCGGTCAGAAAGAAAACAGAATAATCATGGAAATAAAGCAGGAAATATATCAAGTGGATGTAATGTCGCGTCAAGGCGGCATGCTTGGCTGCCGCTACAGCCGCCCAACAGGCGGCAACCCGTATGAGCCGGGGAAACACGGCACGAAAGGCCGGATGCCATAGGGGGAGCGATTGCCACGCAGCGTTACGGCTGCGACCGGCGCAGGATGTCCACTATCTGCTGGCTTGAGGGGAATGAGTCGGAATGCCAAACAATCTGCTTGTCCGGCGAGATGAGGTAGAGTTGCGGCACCGAGCTTTCCTTCATCAAAGACAGGAGGCCTTCACAGGCGTAGGTGATGTCTTCACAGCCCCACTGCGCCACATGCTGGCGCATCTTGCCAGTGGGGCGCGCCGTTGCATTGACGTACATAATCTTGATGCCCGCCTGTTCCATGAGGCGGCGTCCCGATTCTTCCTGCTCCCGCGCAAGGGCACGGGGCAGCTCCATGCAGGGTTTGCAGCGGATGGTCCAGAGGTCCAGCAGCACCCATCCCTGCTGTTGGTTGAGGGTGGTGGTGTCACCGTCGAGCGAGACGATGGGATGGTCAAACAGGCTATCGCCCATGGCCAGAGTGCCCTCATTCATGTCTATCAGGCTGGGCGGGAGCGACTGGCTACAATCAAAATGTTTCATGCTACCGATGTCCGGGTTGGCGAAAAAGAGGCTGTCGACGTATGCGTCACGGTTGTCGTAAGAATAGTCGGAGATGAGGATGGTCTTGTGAAGGCCGGGGTTGCTGACAGCCACGTCTATGCGGAAAATTTCGGCATTGTGAGCATCGCAGAACCATACATACTTGGTCACTACGGGCGTGCGTTCCCCGGTGACGGTGTCGACCGTGAAGCGGTCCGCCTTTGTCCCACGCAGAATATAACATTTGCGTCCATCAACCACGGTGTCGCTCTTTTGCCTGAATCCCCACAGGTAAGGTTGTGGCATGAACGAGCGCAGAAGCATGGAGTAGTATGTTTCGTGGTGGTTGACCATCTGGTAGAAACAGAATTGGAACCCGTCAAAAGGCAGACGGTTGCTGTCCGGCACCTCTACGCCATCCACCACATAGCCCTCGAAGGAATCCGTGAGTCTCAGCCGTTTCTTGTCGTAGTAGAGGTTGCGGTTGAAGCCAATCATGGCGGAGTCGGTTTCAAAAGCCATGCTCTTGTCACTGACGTAATAGTGTCGGAAACAGCTGAGCCGGGGTTCCGACGGCGGCAGAAGGCTGTCGCCGACAAACCGGTCATAGACCTTGACGGTGAAATTGCGGTTGCGCTGAACCCTCAGAGCGGGCAGGAGGGTGTCCTTGTAGAAGCGCTGGGCCGCGTTCTGGGCACGGGCTTCCGTAAGCGGGGCAAGAAGGAAGAACAAGAGGGTCAAATGAAGGCCGATGGCTTTCTGAACGGGCTTTACCGTTGACAGGAACACGCTGCTGTGTACAGGGACTATTTTCATAACTATGCTATTTATCAAGGCGGTTCATAATTACACGATACTGATTGTCACCACCATAGAAGAAGAGCCAAAGAGCCATTTCGTCGCTGTCGGTGAAGATGACATAGCCCGACTTTCCGTCAGCGAGAGTCACGCTCGTCAGCCGCATGTCGAGGGCTGAAGGCAGCTCAGTGGTGACGGATGTGGAGTCGAACACCTTGACTCCATTCTCCCAACGCTGGCTGTTGACCACGGTTTGGCTGCATGTGCAGCGGAACGAGTCCGGCGGGAGGGACGGCAGACTGCGGGCAAGGCCGGGCGGAAAGGGGCAGACAGCGGTGTCAAGGGTAAAACGGGTCGCCACTGCGGATGTGACCCTGCTCTGCCCATCGGGAGAGGTGGGCAGGTGGAATTCGCACAACAGGGCATCCCACACATCGGGGTCGCTGGCTTGAAGCATGACGGCATTGATGGTGTCCCCCCGTGATGGGTATTCTCCCACTATGGACACCGTCAAATTGGTGCGGTTGGCATATTGGCGGTAGACCGTTTCGGCGGCACTTAATGCCACGGAGTCTGTGTTATCGCGCTGACAGGACGCTGCCACCGCAAGCAGCAGCATGGAAATTATCACTAATTGTCTCATGGGTATTTGCTATTATGTGGTTCAACATGGCGGTAGTCATCTCAGGCGAGCAGCCGTTGTTGCAAGCATATTTGAAATGGATTCCATCCACTTCTACCAGCTCGGTAACTGATGCGTTTGACGGGCTGTTGCGCAGCACAATCAGCGGGAGAAGGATTGCGAACGGCAGTATGGCAGCGGCAATGGCAACCCATTTCCCCAGCCGCGATGGTTGGACAATCGGCGGTTGCTTGCTGAGGGGAGTGTGCCAGATTACTTTGTGCAGTTCCCAGTCCAGCTCGGCATCGCTATGGGGGTAACGAATATTGTTCATCCGACACCCGTACTCTTTTAATTGTTGGTCAAAATCGCGCATAATTATTGGTTGTATTGTTTTCTTAGTTTACGCAACGCACGCGAGAGCCTCATGCCCACAGCGGCTACGGAAAGGCCCGTAATCTGTGCTATCTCGGCATGCGAATAGCCTTGTGCATGGGCATTGACAATGGTGCGGTCGGGTTCGGGGAGCGAATCCAACAATGCTATCAAATCGTTGAGGTCGATAGACTCATAGGGGGAGACGGATTTGTCGTCAGGTTCCGCTCTACAGGTGGGCTGGTTGCCCATCTTTCTGTAGATGGAAATCATGGTGTTCACAGCCACCCTGTAGATCCATGTACGCTCTGAGCTGCGGCCATCGAAACTCTGAAAACCTATCCACAAGGCACAGAGTACTTCGTGGAAGGCATCCTCTGTGGTCCAAGCCTCGCTCAGGCGGAAACCGCTGCACACCCGCCAAATCATGTCGCGGTTGCGGTGGATGAGATCCATGAACTGCCGTTCGGTCGATTCCATGAGGGTCCTTTGTGTTACTTTCTACCCCCCATTAGACGTGGCGTGAAAGCAAAACATAACATCTCCACAGGTAAAAAAACGAAATATAATGTTTGGAAAGGGGACTGCACAGGCACTTCGGCCATCACTCTGCTTGAAGATGGTAGAGCAAGCATCCCGGCTCGGAGGGGTGGTCGTAGACCATGGTGTCGGGACTTTCTTTGCGGATAGCCCACACAATCAACACATCGCCCATAGCCGCACCAATCATCGTGGCCCCAAAGAGCATAACCCATAGGTTGCCAACAATCAAGGAAACAATATATGGCACCACACCCAGCAAAAGCAGTGGCATCAAGGCTCCACAACAGTATGCACGCTTGGTCATCGGGACATCAATGTGACAATATACAGCGCCAGACATAAGACCGAAGGTTAGGTGCTTGAAGCTGCTGTGCGTGACCGCCATCCACGTGAGGCCGTGAATCAACTCGTGAACAACAATGGCAATCAGACAGGCCAACAGGAGCATGCTGGAGCCGAACAGCCACATTGTCCCATCTCCGACAGGATAGCACAAAAGCAGGAGAAGCATTCCAATCATCACTAACGCCAATGCCACCCCTATTGCCCAGAGGTTGGCAGCCACTATGCTGATGGTTCTTTTTTCTGCCTGATAGCCCTCAAGACAGGGTATTTCTTCCGGCTTTTTGTCGTGTTTTTTGCTCATGCAATGATAACGACCCAACGTTTTTTTTAGTATTGGGAGCGGCAAAAAAAGCACGCACTTCTACTATTTGAAAAAAAATTCGTATCTTTGCAGCGTGAAAAAAATACAATAAATTCAATACAACATTATCAAAAGATGAAAAAAGCATTGTTAGTTATCGGCGCTATTGCATTGTGCGCCACAGCTTTCGCCCAGACAGAACAAAAGGATGACGAAGGCTACAAGTTCACAGTCGTCAAAGAGCTCCCCGTCACATCAGTCAAAAATCAGCACCGCGCAGGTACTTGCTGGTGCTACAGCGGCCTGGCTTTCATCGAGGCCGAACTGCTCCGCATGAACAAAGGTACCTACGACTTCAGTGAGATGTACATCGTTGAGAACACCTACAACGACCGCGCCATGGCCGCCATCCGCACCAGCGGCGACGTCAGTTTCAGCCAGGGTGGCTCCTTCTACGATGTCATTTATGGCATGAAGACTTTCGGTCTTGTCCCCGAAGAGGTGATGCGCCCCGGTGTTGAATACGGTGACACCCTCTCCGACCACACTGAGCTCAGCGCCGTGACCGACGCCATGGTTGCCGCCATTGCCAAGAGCGACAAACTGAAGAAACTCCAGCACGACAAGGACGGCCAGCTGCTCTGCATGAAGGCCATCCGCGCCGCCCACGCCGTCTATCTGGGCCAGCTGCCTGAGAAATTCACCTACAACGGCAAGCAGTACACTCCCAAAAGTTTCTACGAGAGCTTAGGGCTGAACCCCAGCGACTACGTGAGCATCACTTCTTACACACACCATCCTTTCTACGAGCAGTTCCCCCTCGAAATCCAGGACAACTGGCGTCACGCCCAGTGCTACAACGTGCCCATAGATGAGATGATGCAGATTTTCGACAACGCCATCGCCAACGGCTATCCCGTTGCCTGGGGCAGCGACGTGAGCGAACAGGGTTTCCGCATGGGCACCCGCAAGGGGTTCTGTGTGCTTCCCGCCACGGAGACCAAGAGCATCATGGGCAGCGATATGGCCCACTGGACCGGCATGAGCGCCAAGCAGATGCAGGACGAAGCCGCCAAGCACCCCACTCCCCAGCGCTGGGTAAGCCAGGAGGAACGCCAGATAGCCTACGACAACCGCGAAACCACTGACGACCACGGCATGCTGATCTACGGCACCGCCAAGGACCAGATGGGCAACGAGTACTACATGGTCAAGAACAGCTGGGGCGACTATGGCGACTACCACGGCATGTTCTACGCTTCCAAGGCTTTTGTACGCTACAAGACCATGAACATCATTGTCCACAAGGACGCCCTCCCCAAGGACATCAAGAAGAAACTTGGCATCAAGTAAGACCGTTTATACATTTTTTTGGTTTTTAATACGGTGGGGGCTGATTGCTTACAGCCCCCTTTTTTCAGAAAAAAACAACTTCAATGAACCCTATTGGTATCACCGTCACATCTACCATGCTCGCTGTGGCTTTGTGGCTGGCATGGCTGATCAGCCGTCCTTCCGTCAAGCCCCTGCTTGATTCCAAGCAGAAGAAGGCTCTTTGTGACAAGATGCCAGAAAACTCTTCCGACGGCAATGCCACCGTCCTCTACACCGACTTCAACCCCATGCTGGACGATATGCTGCGCGACATAGCCGGCGCCCAGAACCACATACACCTGCAATTCTTCAAATACGAGACGGACTATGTCTGCCAGCGCATCGGCAACGCCCTGATGCAGAAAGCATCCCAAGGCGTGGAGGTACGCCTCATGTACGACCACATCATCAACCTGAGAAATCAGTGGTACTATGACATCCTGTCTCAACACGGGGTGCAGACCCTCGGCTTTGGCCGCACCCACCTCCCTTTCCTCCGCAAAAAGGACAATTACCGCAACCACCGCAAAGTGGTGGTAATCGACGGTCGCGTGGGCTATATTGGCGGCATGAACATTGCCCAGCGTTATTTGGAGGGCCTTGACTGGGGTCCGTGGTGCGACACCCAACTGCGCATCGACGGCCCTGCCACAGCCCAGCTGCAACAGGCGTTCCTTGCCGACTGGTGCCACGCCTCGTCGCAATTGCTCGCCCATCAGCAGTATTTCCCCGTCGTCAGCCCCATTGGCGACCGACACATCGATATTCTCACCTCCGGCCCCATTGGCGACGGTCCCACCATTATGCACCGCACCGTCCAGCTTCTTGACCAGAGCAAGGACTACATCTATTTCGAGTCGCCCTATTTCATCCCCACCCCAGAGGTGATGCATGCCCTCTGCGCTGCTGCCCGCCGGGGTGTCGACGTCCGCCTGCTCATCCCTGCCAGCAGCGACCGCGGCCTGTTTGTCCTCCCTGCCTCCCTGTCCTACGTGGCGGAAGCCCTCAAAGCGGGTGTCAGGATAGGTCTTTTCAACAAAGGCTACCTGCACTCCAAGACCATCGTCACCGACGACACGGTTGCCCACGTGGGCTCCACCAACATCGACAAACGCAGCTACATTCTCGACCTCGAAATTGGAGCATACGTCTACAACCGCGACTTCGCCTACCAAATCAAGCAGCAATTCCTTGCCGACGAGGCCGATTCCGAATACATAAACCTTACCCAGTGGCGGCGGCGTCCCCTCCACAAAAAAGTCTTTGAACGCACCGCACGCCTCATCTCCTCGCAGTTATAACCACCCCTCATAATCCCCCATAAACCCATCATGAATCAAGCACAACGCATCCAAACCTCCATCATCAACTCCCTTGAAAAGAAAGCCCTCGTATGGCTCGCCAAACGGCAACCCAGCTGGGTCACGTCGGACATGCTCACCGCCGTGGGAACCCTTGGCGCTCTCATTGTTGCCATCGGTTTCATCCTTTCCAACTACAGCATTCAGTGGCTCTGGCTCAGCTCACTCGGCATGGTCATCAACTGGTATGGCGACTCTCTCGACGGCACCTTGGCCCGCGTCCACAACTGCCAGCGGCCCATCTACGGCTACTATGTCGACCACACCGTCGACTGCATCAATGAGGGGCTCATGTTCATCGGTGCCGGACTCTCCCCTTTCCTCCATCTCGAATTTGCCCTCATAGCCTACGCCATCTACCTTGTACTCACCATCAACGTAAGCATCAACGCCCATCTCAAAGGCGAGTTCCGCCTCACCTATATCAAACTTGGCCCCACCGAGTTCCGCCTCATCATCATCATCGCCAACACCCTCCTCATCGCCATCCCCGCCCTCACAGCCCTTTGTCACACCTACACCCTCCTTGGCCACCCCGTCACCATGCGCATCCTTGACTACGTTGCCGTTGCCATCATCGTCATCATGACCCTTATCTACATCGTCACCACCATCTCCGATGCCCGCAAATACGCCGCCATCGACCCCCCAAAGCCCCGCCAACGTCCCACAGACACCCATTAACCACCCCCCTGCACCATCCATGTACAAAAAATCGTCCATCACCCTTGTCCTCCTTGCCGCATTCCTCTTCCCGTCATTTGCCTGCACCAATCTCATTGTAGGCAAACGGGCTTCAGCCGACGGCAGCGTCATGTGCACCTACAACTGCGACGGTTTCGGTTTTTCCGGCTCCCTGTTCTACAGCCCTGCCGGCCGCCACCTCCCCGGCGAACAGATTGCCATCCACGGCTGGGGACCCCAGCATCCCGACCGTTTTGTAACGCAAGTGGACTACACGCGCAACGTGGTAGGCTTGATGAACGAAAACCAAGTAACCATTGTCGAGACCACCTTCGACGGACGCTTGGAACTGGTCAATCCCGACGGCCTTTTGGACTATTTCAGCCTTATGCGCCTTGCCCTCCAGCGCTCCTCCACCGCCCGTCAGGCCATCAGCTGCATGGCCTCCCTTGTTGAGCAATACGGCTACAACAGCAGCGGCGAGACCATCACCATCTGCGACCCCAACGAGGCTTGGATTATGGAAATCATCGGCAAAGGTCCCAACCGCCAGGGGGCCGTGTGGGTAGCCCTCCGCATCCCCGACGACTGCATCTGCGCCCACGCCAACCTCAGCCGCATCCGCCAGTTCCCGCTCCAGCAGAAACGCTCCTACCGCAGCATCAGCAGCAAAAATCTTAAGCATATCAACCGTCCCGAAGTGGAATGCGTCTATTCCGCCGATGTCATCGCCTTCGCCCGCGAGAAGGGCTATTTCCAAGGCCCGGACACAGCCTTCTCCTTCCGCGACGCCTACTGCCCCATCGACTTCGAGAATGTCCGCTACGCCGATGCCCGCGTGTGGAGCTTCTTCCGCCACCACTGCAGCCCCAACATTATGGACCGCTACCTGCCCTACATCAACGGCCAATTTGACAAGTGCGACCACCTGCCCCTCTGGATCAAGCCAGACCGTCCCCTCACCCTCCGCGACTTGCAGGCTGACATGCGCGACCACTTTGAAGGCACACCCTTAGACATGACCGCCGACATGACCGCCGGCCCATGGGGCATGCCCATCCGCCCGCTGCCCATGCAGTTCAAAGCCTCCGACAGCACCCCCTACTTCCGCGAACGCCCCATTGCCACCCAACAGAGCGGTTTCACCATGACCTGCCAGATGCGTTCCTGGCTGCCCGACGACGTGGGCGGCGTCACCTGGTTCAATTGCGACGATGCCAACATGGTGGCCTACGTGCCCCTCTACTGCTGCATCACCCAGGTGCCGGATCCGTTCCGTGCCGAGAACAATCCCCGCAACGAGTTTTCCTTCCAGTCCGCTTTCTGGATGAACAACTGGGTGGCCAACATGGTCTACCCGCGCTACAGCATGATGATTGGCGACCTGCGCCAAGCCCAGCGCGAATTGGAGGACTACTACCACGCCGACCAAGACAGCGTCCTCGCCGCCCTGCAGGGCATGACACCGGACGACCGGAGTGCCTTCCTCAACCGCAAAAGCATAGCATACACCGAGCGCATGATGAGCCGTTGGGACCGCTTGGCCAAATACCTCATCGTCAAATACAATGACCAAGTGGTGCGTCGGGTGGACGAGAACGGCCAGTTCCAACGCTGGGGCTACGACACCCCCGGCTACAATCAACAATTCATCGACGCCATCGGCCCCGCCACCGGCAGCCGCTACCGCCTCTACCAAATCATCCACCGCCGCGAGCGGTGATTGCCAAACAGGCTCTTCCTCCAATCCTTAAACGTCCGTTGAATGCTCGTTCTATAATCGTTCAATATTGAATCAATATTGAACGAATAGTGAACGAGGGTAGTAGACACGTTGATGGAGCGAAGCCTGGAGAAGGATGCCGCGTCGGGTAGACGGGAGCCGAACTATTAACGGCCGGCTGCCCAGCTGCGATAGCGGGCCCAAACATGGAGCCACACGCGGGCGATGGAGTCGACAGCGTCGCAGAGGATGTAGCGGCTGTACTCTTCGAGCTTGGCGTATGCCTCGGTGGCCTTATAGTCGTTCTTGGTGAGGGTCTTCTCGTCCAGTTCGGCAGGGAGGAGTTTGTAGGCCATGAGGTAGGAGTATTCGGAGATGGCGCTGATGTAGTCCCACGTGTTGTTGTTGCCTGTGCCCCAAGGGTGGAGATATTCGCGAGCCACGATGTCCTCCTCCACCGCCTGTATGAGCGGGGTGGGTTTGGCTTGCAGCGGATAGCCCGTGGGGTCGTAGAAAAAGCGATTGTTGGGGATGTCGATGTCGTAGGACTTGCGCACCTGCTTGTCCCACTCGGACTCGATGAAACCATGTATGTTGGCTCCGGAGGAGAAGGAGCGGCAGTCGCAATGCAGCGGCATGTGGCAGTCGGCAATGTAGTGGCTGAGAATGAAGAAGCGCATGGCAATGTGGTTGCCGGTGGTGGCAAGGGGACAGCCGCGGTCCTCCATGCGGAGAATCTTGAAGTTGTCAATGATGCTGTGGGCAATGGACTCGCAACGGTCGGCGCAGTTGCCGCTTTCGATGACGAAGGGCTTCTTGTAGAGCGGCGATTTCTGCCCCAGGGTGTAGAGTTTCATGGTCTTGGGCAGCTTCTTGAACTTCTGCTCGGTGTCGCCGGTGGCGGGACGGTACTTGATGATGTGGCTGGTGGCCATGTCCTTGAAGACCTCATCGGGGTACCAGGAGCCTTCGATGACGAAGTCGCGGTAGTCATGAAACCATTTGACAAGGCTTTTGGCGTCTTCCTGAAGCTCTTCGGGAATGTCGGCATACTGGAGTCGTTTGATGGCCATGAAGGCCAGCCAGGCGTGTGTATACTTTTTCATAGTGATTATGTATTAATGATTTAATGGGCGGCGGGCCGCCGGTTGTAACTATCTATTTGTCTTGGGTTGGATTCTTGAGTTCGTCGATCATCTGGCGGAGTTGGGCGAGGAAGTCGTCCGGAGCACCGTCGTCGGCAAAAAGTTGATATGCCGTTTCAAAGTCGCTTGCCGCTTGGGCGGGTTCGGAGTGGAGGTACATGCCTTGCAGAAAATGGCAGAGCCCCTGCTCGTATGCCGAGGCGGACTGGGCTGCCTTGCGTTGCAAAAAGGACTCGATGAGGTCGGCCGCATTGTTGGAGAGGAAGAGGTTGACCAAGAATTTGGTGTCGTTGAAACTCTGTTCCCCTTCTAAAGCGTTGGTCCAGCATTCGCCGAGGAGAGCATCGACGTTGCTCTCATGATTCTGCAGACGGAACGAAAGGAGGTTGACGGCATTCTCGAAGTCGTCCGGGAGCAGGTGATGGGCTGCATCGAGGTAGCGGCGGGCACTGTCCGGCAGGTTGAGATGGTCGGTGAAGATGATGCCCAAGGCGCGAGCGGCGTCGGCACGCATGACGGGCGAGGTGTAGCCACGATAGGCAGAACGGAAATGGTTCACTGCCTCGGCATAGCCACCCTTGTTGAACAGCACTGCCCCGAGGTTGAAGTGGGCATGGCAATGGGTGTCGGCAATGGCCAGCGCCCGCCGATAGTAGAAGGCGGCACTGTCCTCCATCAGGTCAGCATCCTCCCCAACATTGTACATCCCCACCATCATGTTGCAATAGAGACCCACTTGGTAGGCCGCATCGGGGCAGCCGCATTCCACCGCCGAGGCCCTGCGCAACAGGGTGAGCGGAAGGGAGTCGAGATGCTCCATCCAGAAATCGGTGCCATAGTCGTAGAGCAAGGCATGGTAGTAATGGGTGTAGCCACAGAGGAGCGCGCAATCGGCAGGGGTGCGGGCAAGGAGGCGTTGCAGCAGACTGTCGGCCATGAAGAAGAAGATGTTGCCCGTCTCAAAATTAGCGCGGATGCTGTCCAGATTTTCACCAGGTTTCAGGTCCTGCAAACAGAAGGCCTGATGGTTCATGCTCTGAGCAAAATAGTCGAGCACAACGTGTTCCTTTTTCAACAACACCGCCGGACGGTCGTTGGTGGGATCGAACTGTTCGAGCAGGTCGTATGCCGAGGCGTAGAGACGCTGCTCTATCATTTGGTCGGCCCGCCGCAACACAGAGGTTTCAGTCTGCGCACAAGCCAAGTGCGTGAGCATCAACACAGCGACGGCAACTGAGAGGACTATCTTCTTCATAGTGATGGATGTTGTAATTATTGTGCAAAGATACGAATAAAAAAACAATCAGCAGCAAAAATAATCCCCAAGAGACATTTTTAACTCAAAAAATATTGGCTGTGTGGAGAATAAATCGTATATTTGCAACCGTCAAACAAGTATAACTAAAATTACATAACATCATGAAAATACGCTGTTTTATCTTTTTGTGCTTGATGGTATGCGTGGCGTCCGCCGTGCGCGGGGCTGACAAATTGACCCTGAAAAGCCCCAACGGAATGCTGGAATTGACCTTCTGCGTTGAGGACGGAAGGCCCTACTACTGGCTGAGCCGCGACGGGAAGCCCGTGGTGGAGAAGTCGCGCATGGGCTTTACGCTGGAATGGCGGGACGACTTGGACCATGCCTTTGTGCTGCGCGATTCGGAACGCACCACCTTCGACGAGGTGTGGCAGCCTGTGTGGGGCGAGGAGGCCCACATCCGCAATCATTACAATGAACTGGTGGTACGATTAGAGCAACCTGCCGGAAAAGTGGAGAGCATGGACGGTTCCACCAAGAGTCGGCCCACACTGATGACCATACGGTTCCGCCTGTATGACGACGGGTTGGGGTTCCGCTATGAGTTCCCCTTGGCCACGACACCCACTGACGGCAGCGAGCCCGTCAGCAATGCGTTGGTATATTTCTGGGTGAAGGAGGAGTTGACGGAGTTTGCCATGGCGGGAGACCATCTGGCATGGTGGATTCCGGGCGATTACGACACGCAGGAGTTCAACTACACCGAATCACGACTGAGCGAGATTCGCAGCCTCCACGCCGGAGCACAGGTGGGCGGAGGATGGCCGTGGAAGAGCTTTTCGGAAACGGGGGTACAGACTGCCTTGCAGATGAAGACGGACGACGGCCTGTACATCAACATCCATGAGGCGGCAGTGCTGGACTACCCTACCGCCAATCTTGACCTGGAAGACAAGACGATGACCTTCAGTATATGGCTGACTCCCGACGCGACTGGATACGGTGCCCGTTTGCAGACCCCTTGCGTCACCCCCTGGCGCACGGTGCAGGTGTGCGAGAAGGCCACGGACGTGCTGCGCTCGCGCTTGATACTGAACTTGAACGAGCCCTGCGCACTGAAAGATGTAAGCTGGATTCACCCGGTGAAATATATGGGAGTGTGGTGGGAGATGATTAGCGACAAAAACTGCTGGAGCTACACCAACGATTTCTCATCGGTGCGGCTGCCGGGCAACCCCAGCGTGCCGCCCTCGCTGCAAGGCTACGCCACGGACTGGACAAAGGCCAAGCCTCACGGCCGCCATGCCGCCAACAACGAGAACGTGCGCCGCTATATAGACTTTGCCGCCAAGCACGGCTTTGACGCCCTCCTCATTGAAGGCTGGAACATCGGCTGGGAAGACTGGTACGGCAAGGAAAAGGACTTTGTATTCGACTTTGTGACCCCCTACCCCGACTTCGACCTGCCCGCACTGAACCGCTACGCCCACGAGAAGGGCATCCGGCTAATCATGCACCACGAAAGTTCGTCATCCGTGAGCAACTATGAGCGGTGGATGGACACCGCCTACCGGATGATGAACCAGTACGGGTACGATGCGGTGAAGAGTGGCTACGTGGGCAAGATTGTGCCCCACGGCGAACACCACTACAGCCAGCCCATCATCAACCACTACCACCGCGCAGTGGTGGAGGCGGCCAAACGGCACATCATGGTCAACGCCCACGAGGCTGTACGCCCCACCGGCCTGTGCCGCACATGGCCCAACATGATAGGCAACGAGAGCGCCATGGGCACTGAGTTCCGCGGCGGCATACGTCCCGGCCACACCACCATCCTGCCCTTCACCCGGCTGCAAGGAGGCCCCATGGACTACACCCCCGGCATCTTTGAGACCGACATGGGCAACATCATCAGCTGGGGCAAAGGCAACCAGATGAAACACACCATCTGCAACCAGCTGGGCCTGTATGTGACATTCTACTCACCCCTGCAGATGGCAGCCGACTTCCCAGAGCACTACGAGCCCTACATGGACGCCTTCCAATTCATCAAAGACGTGGCCGTGGACTGGGACACCAGCCTCTACCTGATGGCGGAGCCGGGAGCCTACATCGTCACCGCACGCCATCCGAAGACCTCCACCCTGAACAAAGCTGCCGCGGGCATGGCTTCGCTGCCCGACGGCAAGAAGGACATGCTGTCCAGCGTGGCCAGATATGTCTATGCACTGCCCGAAGAGGCCACCGCTGACGACATGAAGAACGCCACGGCACGCGACGTGTGGTATGTGGGAGGCGTGACCGACGAGAACGCCCGCGAGGTGACAGTGCGGTTAGACTTCCTGAAACCCGGAGTGACCTACGATGCCATCATCTACACCGACGGCAAAGATGCTACCGGACTGACCGGCGAGGGCTACAACCCCAAGTCCTACACCATCACCACCAAAAAAGTGACCGCCCGGAGCAAGCTGAAACTCCGCATGGCCCCCTGCGGCGGCTTCGCCATCAGCCTCCGCGCCCGGTAGACCAACACCTGCTATTGTGCATAATCCTCCCGCAGTATACTCGCATACAAATCCCATCCAAACAAGTACAAATACACAATATTTGAATCGTTTATCCGTTACCATATTACAACTAAATAATGTTTCATGGACACTGCCCACTCTCACATAATATCTTTTATTTGGTCGATTGCCGACGATGTATTGCGCGATGTATTCCTACGTGGACAATACCGCGATGTTATCCTCCCCATGGTGGTGTTGCGTCGTTTGGATGCGTTGCTCGAACCTACTAAGCAGGAAGTGGAGGAGGAGATACAAGAGACCGGAATCAATAACATTGACGAGGGCGTGCTAAAGGACATCACTGGCCTCAGCTATTTCAACACCAGCAAGTGGACGCTCAATCGATTGAAGTCGCAAGCCTCTGACAACAACGACCTACTCTACGACAACTTCGTCGAATACCTCAACGGCTACAGCGAGAATGTGCGCGACGTGTTACGGAATTTCGAGTATTACACCAAGGCCCGCAAGCTGGCCGACAACGACCGCTTGCTCTCGATGATTGAGAAAATCACCGACCCGCACATCAACCTCACCGACAAGGAGGCGCGCGACCCCGACGGTCTCCCGCTGCCCGCCCTAACCAATATCGACATGGGCACAGTATTTGAGGAATTGTTGCGCCGCTTCAACGAGGAAAACAACGAGGAGGCGGGCGAACACTTCACCCCGCGCGATACCATCTCGTTGCTGGCACATCTGGTCTTCCACCCTGTCAAGGACAATCTACCCAAAGTCATCACCCTACACGACCCTGCCGAAGGCAGCGGTGGCATGCTCACCGAAGGACGCGAGTACCTACTCGACCTTGGGGTGCGCAGTAATGCTATCCTGCTATCCGGCACGGAAATCAACCCCGAGACCTACGCCATCTGCAAGTCCGACCTCATCATCAAGGGTGTCAACCCCGACGGCATGCACCGCGGCAACACCATCACCGACGACCACTTCCGCGGTCAGTCTTTCGGATTCCAGCTCACCAATCCGCCTTACGGTAAGTCGTGGAAGACCGACAAGGAGAAGATATATCACGAGAAGACCCTGCTCGACTCGCGCTTTGAGCTGCCGCTGACCAACTACGCGGGTGACGAGGAGGTGCTCGACTGCACTCCCCGCACCTCCGACGGACAACTGCTCTTCATGCTTGAGGAGATTGACAAGATGAAACCCCTCGACCAACAGCCGCAGGGCAGCCGTGTTGCCTCCATCCACAACGGCTCGTCGCTCTTCACCGGCGATGCCGGCAGCGGCGAGAGCAATATCCGCCGCTATATGGTTGAGAATGACCTGATCGACGCCATCGTACAGCTGCCCAACAATATTTTCTACAATACTGGCATCACCACCTACGTGTGGCTGCTCACCAACAAAAAGCCCGCTACCCGCCAAGGCAAGGTGCAGCTTATCGATGCCTCACGGGCATTCGAGAAACTGCGCAAGAACCAAGGTTCGCGCAACTGCACCATCACCCCCGAATACCGTGACCTCATTGTGAAGACCTACATGGATTTCGTTGAGGTGGAGAACGATAAGATAGCTTCCAAGATATTCGACGGCGACGACTTCCGCTATTACAATGTCACCATCGAGCGACCCCTGCGGCTGCGCTGCCAGATGAACGCACTGAAAGTCGACGAACTGCTGTTTGACAAAGGCGAGGCGGAGCTATCGCGATGGCTCTACCAAACCTACGGAGAGCGGGTCTTCAAAGGCTTGGACAACGAACTGCCCGCCATCAAGGAGTATCTGAACGACAACGACATCAAGCTGACCGACAAAAAGCTGGCAAAGCTCATCTCCACCAAAGACTGGAACGCCCGGCAGGCACTAAAACAGGCAGCACAAAGCCTGTTGCGGACTGTCGGCACAGAGGTCTATATGGACTACAACATCTTTTACCACCAACTGTCCGACGCCGCCAAACAGCAGAAACTCGACATCTACGCAGCTACCCTCAAGACCATCGCCCGCGCCATGTCGGAACCCGACCCCGACGCCGCCCCGGTGGTGAAGAAAGAACACAAAGCCACAAGCAAAGAGATTGAAGAGCTGACCGAAGTGTATGGCATCGCACGGGAACGGCTGGGCGACTACGGTTTCTACCCTGTGAAGAAAGGCGTGTGGGTAGAGTACGAGACCGACAGCGACCTGCGCGACACCGAGAAGATTCCCGTCAAGGAGGACATCTACCAGTACTTCCTCCGCGAGGTGCGCCCCTACGTGGCGGATGCGTGGATCAACCTGCCTCCTACTAAGATTGGCTGCGAAATCTCATTCAACAAATACTTCTACAAGCCGACACCCCTGCGCACCCTCGAAGAAAACGAGCGCGACATCCTCGAACTCGACCGCCAAAGCCAAGGATTTATCCAGTCATTGTTTGAAACCGTATAGCATTATGGCAAAGAAAACCGAACCCACATATACCCCGCCGTTCACAGTGAGTGCCGAAGCCATCAATCTCATAGCTGAAATTTCTAGACAGGTTGAACGTTATGCTATTCGTCTGGAACAGGAAGACGGCCTTCGTCTGCGCAAAGCCAACCGCATTAAGACCATCCACTCCTCTTTGGCAATCGAAGGCAACACCCTTTCCGAAGACGAGGTGGGAGACATCATCAATGGAAAAACCATCGTGGCACCGCTTCGACAAATACAGGAAGTAAAGAATGCTATCAAGACATACGAACTATACTCTACGCTCGACGCTTTTAGCGAAAAAGACCTCTTGAAAGCGCATGGAGTGATGATGCAGGCTTTGGTTGACGATGCTGGCTGTTACCGTCGCGGTGGTGTGGGCGTATTCGGCGAAAGGGGGCTGGTACATCTGGCACCACCAGCCGACAGAGTGCCACTTCTGATGAGTGATTTGTTTCATTGGCTCAAATATTCCAAAGACCATCTGCTTATCCGCTCATGTGTATTCCATTTCGAGTTTGAATTTATCCATCCGTTCATTGATGGCAATGGGCGCATGGGCCGTCTGTGGCAGTCGCTGATACTTGGCAAACTTCATCCCCTCTTCGAGCATCTTCCAGTAGAAAACATGATATATGCCAATCAGCAAGCCTATTACGATGCCATCGCCGCCAGTTCCAACATGGGGCAGTCCGGACCTTTTATAGATTTCATGTTGAATGAAATACATAAGACGCTAAAAGACCATCAGGGCGAACCTATTTCTAATACAAATCAAGAGACAATATCAACTATCGACGAAGAGTTCGGTATAAGATTCGGTGATAAGTTCGGTATAAAGTTCGGTATAAAGTTCGGTATAAATGAAAAGAGAATCCTGTTGTTGCTCCATGCCGATCCTTCAGTCACCGCACAAGATATTGCCGAACAGATAGGTATAAGTCTTCGTGGAGTTGAAAAGCAAATAAAACGCCTTCGGGATTTAGGAGTTATTAGCCGTCAAGGAAGTCGCAAAAGCGGTCTATGGGTCATTAATAAGGAATAGTTTATGGAACGGTACAGCGAATATAAAGACAGCAGCGTATATTTTCTTCCGAGACTACCAAAAGAATGGAAGATTCGGAAAGCAAAGTATCTATTTAATGAAGAGTACAGACCAACAAGGCCAGATGATGAGATTGTTACCTGCTTTCGTGATGGACAAGTAACACTTAGAAAAAATAGACGAATAGAGGGATTTACAAATTCGCTGAAAGAAATAGGTTATCAAGGAGTACGGAAAGGGGATTTGGTGATTCACAATATGGATGCTTTTGCTGGTTCTATTGGAGTGTCAGATTCCGATGGGAAAGCCACTCCTGTATACTCTTGTTGTACTCCTAAAAGTGATGAAGTCAACCAATACTACTATTGCCTATTATTACGATGTTTAGCACGCAATGGTTTTATCCTATCGTTAGCGAAAGGGATACGAGAAAGGTCTACAGACTTCCGTTTTAATGACTTTAAAGAATTATACTTGCCACTACCATCTAGAAGAGAGCAAAATGCCATTGTCGCCTATCTTGATAAAGTCACGTCAAAGATAGATGCGGCGATTGCGCAGCAGCAAAAGATGATAGAATTATTAAACGAACGCAAGCAAATCATCATCAACAACGCCGTCACCAAAGGCCTCGACCCCACCGCCAAAATGAAACCCTCCGGCATCGACTGGCTCGGCAACATCCCCACCCACTGGGAAGTACGTAGATTGGGATCTCTCGGGTCTTTTTCCAAAGGTGGCAATATCTCTCGAGATAGTTTAACTGAATATGGGAAGGAGGCTATTCTATATGGTGATATATACACAAAATACAATATCATTGCTAAAAACATCCAACATTTTGTGTCCAAGAAAACAGCCAAAGAATCTGTCCGGATTTACAATGATGACATCATTATGACAGGGTCTGGGGAAACAAAAGAAGATATTGGAAAAACTGTCGTATATAAAGGCGATGAAGCCTATATAGGTGGTGATGTCATTTTGCTGAGAACGAATAATTGCAATAATACCTTTATTTCATACGCATTAAATAGCCAAGATGCAAAAGACTATCGATATAAAGAGTCAAAAGGAGAAATAATTGTTCATATATATCCAAGTTCACTTAAACGATTGTATATTGCATTGCCCACATTAACAGAACAACATAGAATTGTGGAATATCTAAACAGACAAATGTCAAGCATCAATCATGAAATAAGTGTAATTGAGCAAAAGATTGTCCTCCTCCAAGAACGCAAACAGATAATAATAAACGAAGTAGTAACTGGCAAAGTAAAAGTGAGATAATCCAAACCATCGCCGAAGGATTACCGAGTCATCAAAGACGACAAACCAACAGAAATGAACACAAGCAAGACCAACGTTAGCCCTTGTTTCATGGGTAAATAACAGCGTAGAATATGATAGACAAAGAAGAAGCATTAGCATTGCTGCATAGCACAGAGAGTTTCCGAGTAGAGAGGACAATCTCGACCACCAATATGGACAAGTTTTGCGAAGCTATTTGTGCTTTTAGTAACGACTTGCCAAACAGCAGACAGAATGGATATCTTCTGATAGGGGCCACCGACGACGGCCAGCTGTCAGGCTTGGCTGTGGGCGACAACTTGTTAAAAAAAATATCTGCCATCCGTTCCGACGGCAATATCCTGCCTATCCCCACCATGTCGGTTGACAAACTGACCTTTCCTGAAGGCGACTTGCTTGTGGTTGAAGTACAGCCGTCTCTGCACCCGCCAGTACGATACAAAGGGCGCGTGTTTGTACGCATTGGGCCACGCCGAGACATTGCGTCTGAAGACGAGGAACGCATCCTGACGGAACGCCGCACAGCCAATATGGCCACCTTTGATGTGCTACCCTGCTGGCGGGCAAGATTAGAGGACATTGATGTCGACATCATCCGCAAAGACTATCTGCCTCATGCCGTGGATGCAGCGGCTTTGGCGGAAGACCGTCGAGACATTAAGGAGCAACTGGCCTCTCTCAGTTTGTATGACTTGGAGAATGACCGCCCCACCAATGCCGCCGTGATACTCTTTGGTAAAAATCCACGACATTTCCTCCCGGGGGCATACGTTCAATACGTGAAGTTCGACGGAAGAGACCGTGCCGCCACGATTATCAACGAGCGGGTCTTTTCTGGTGGTCTGGTAGAGATGCTTCCTAAGTTGGATGTATTTACGGAGAACTCCGTAGTGACAACACGACCTGTACCCATTACCGCCTTCCGTGAGAAACAGACAATAAGCTATCCGAAAGATGCGCTACGAGAACTGCTGCTCAATGCCGTAATGCACCGCGACTACCAAGCCAATACACCTATTAGATATTATGAGTACCGTGGCCGAGTGGAAATTATGAATGCCGGCGGCTTGTATGGGAAAGCCCGACCAGAAAACTTTCCACATGTGAACGACTACCGCAACCCCGTTATTGCTGAAGCGTTGAGAAACTTAGGGTATGTCAATATGTTCAACCGAGGCATCAGCCGTGTTTCGGCACTGCTTGAAGAGAATGGAAATGTGGGAACGCTGTTTAATGTGAATCTGATTACCGTCTTCGAGGTAGTGACACCCATCTCCGGAGATGTGTCGCTGTGGTATCCAGATGAAGTATCCGAAAATGAAACTGGTGAAAGAAACGACGTTGAACAGGGTGAAAGAAACGACAAAAAGGGTGAAAGAAACGACGTTGAACAGGGTGAAAGAAACGGCAAAAAGAGTGAAAGAAATAACGACAAGCAGGGTGAAAGAAAAAACAAAAAGGGTGAAAGAAACGGCAAAAAGGGTGAAAGAAACGAAATAAGAAAACGGAGAGAAGAATCTATAATTGAATATTGCAAGATGCCTCGCTCCAAAACAGAGATAATGAATCATGTGGGATTGAAGAGTAAAAATACCTTTTGGCGTCTATACATTGTGCCCTTAATAAGATCAGGAAGACTACAGATGACTATTCCCGATCAACCAAAAAACCGCAACCAGAAATATGTGGCTGTAAGTCAAAACAAAGAGATATGAACACAAGCAAGACCAACGAGCAGGCTTTTGAGGCCTTGATAGAGCGGGCACTGGTGGGCAGTACCATTGAGGAGCGTCAGGATTTGGGCTTAACCGATATTGATGCGCAAGTGCCTAGCGAGGGACAATACTATTGGGGACAGCCGAAGGACTTCGACAAGCGGCTGGCATTAGACCTGCGGCGGCTGTGGTCGTTTCTGAAAACGACACAACAAGAAGAGCTGAACAAATATGTGGGGCCGGATTTAATGGGTGATGTATCGAGACAGATTTCAAAGGACATCACTACTTTTGGTGTGATACATGTGTTGCGGCATCCCGTGGAGTTGCAAGCGATGAAGTTGTCGTTGTTCTATCCCAAGCCCTCTGCTGCCGACAGCGACCTGTCGAAAGCCAAATATGCACAGAACCAGTTCTCGATTACTCGACAGCAGACCTTCTCGGTTGCCAACCCAGGATTGGAGATAGACATAGTGTTATATGTGAACGGGCTGCCTCTGTTCACCTTTGAACTGAAGAGCCCATGGACGCACCAGACCGCCCGCTACGACGGACAGAAACAATATAAATCCATGGAACGCAACCCTAAAGAAACCTTGCTGAACTTCGGCCGCTGTTTGGCGCACTTCACAATGGACAAGGACGAGGTGTATTTCACCACCCGCCTTAACCTTGAAAAAACTTACTTTATGCCCTTCAACAAGGGATTAGCCAACGGACAGGGAGCAGGTAACCCTGTGAACGAGAACGGGGGTTACAAGACTGCCTACATGTGGGAACAGATTCTACAGCGGGACACGGTGGCCGACATCATCATGAACTATGTGCTGTTTGACTATGGCGAGGCCAAAACGCAGAATAAGGTGGCACATGTGATGAAGAATGCCAAGAAATTGATTTTCCCCCGCTACCACCAGCTGGATGTGGTGACACAATTGGAAAAGGACGTAGCCTGTGCGGGCATTGGGAAGACCTATCTAATACAACACTCGGCGGGCTCGGGTAAGTCGAACTCGCTGACTTGGCTGGCTTACAAACTGCTCAAGACCTGTCCAGCGACGATGGATGCCGTGCGCGCCAGAGCATTGGACAAGGTGATCTTCGACTCGGTAATCGTAGTAACTGACCGCCGTCTGCTCGACAAGCAAATCACAGACAACATCAAAGCCTTCGGTCAAAGCCAAAAGACGGTGGCACATGCCGACAGTTCAAAGGGACTGAAGACTGCCATAGAACAGGGAAAACGGATCATCATCACCACCATACAGAAGTTCCCCTACATCTGCGACAGCATCAACGACGTGAGCAGTCACAACTTCGCCATCGTAATAGACGAGGCACACAGCTCGCAGTCGGGCATTGCCGCTAACAAGCTCAACGCCACCGTGCAGAAAGACCCGGATGCCGACGGCAGCGACACCGATGCCCTGTTGGAAAAGCTGATGCGTGACCGAAAGATGAGCAGCAACTGCTCGTACTTCGCCTTCACCGCCACACCGAAGAAAGAGACGCTGGAACGCTTCGGCAGCAAGGATGCCGATGGACAGTATCATCCCTTTCATCTTTACAGCATGAAACAGGCCATAGAGGAGGGTTTTATCCTTGACGTGCTGACCAACTATACCACCTATCGCAGCTACTACGAACTGACCAAGAGCATAGAAGATAATCCTGAATACAACAACGAGAAAGCGCAAAAGCTGCTACGCCGCACCGTGGAACGAAACCCAAGAACCATCGAAGCCAAGGCTGAGGTGATGCTTGACCATTTCGATGCCAAGATATTCCGCAACCACAAGCTGAAAGGCAAGGCGAAAGCCATGGTGGTGACTAAGGACATCGAATGCGCCATACGTTATTATTTAGTGTTGCGCAGATTGATAGAGGGAAAACGGATGCCATTCAAGGTCTTGATAGCTTTTTCGGGGGAGAAACGACTCTCAACCAATGAGGAATACGAGGAGAATGATATTCCAAAGGCTGCCGAAGGTTTTTCCTTCAATAATAATATTTATACCGAGGCAGGGTTGAACGGATTTCCCGAATCGAAGACAGCCGAGATGTTTGACACAGACGAATACCGCATACTTGTGGTTGCCAACAAATACCTGACGGGGTTTGACCAGCCCAAGCTGTGTGCGATGTATATCGACAAACCGCTGGACGGGGTGCTGGCGGTTCAGGCATTGTCAAGACTCAATCGTGCGGCTCCAGAACTGGGCAAATTGAGCGAAGACCTGTTTGTGCTCGACTTCTACAACACTACCGACGACATTAAGAATGCCTTTGACCCGTTCTATACTTCGACCACCTTGTCGGAAGCTACTGATGTCAATATACTGCATGAGTTGAAGACTACATTGCTCGGTTTTGATGTGTTCGAGATGGAGGATGTGGATACCTTCATCAACCTATACATCCATGGTGCAGAAGCCGACAAGTGGGCACCTATTATCGACTCGGCAGCCGAACGATTCAACCATGAAATAGAATGGGGCGAGAACGGCAAGGCCGATTTCAAGATGAAATGCAAGCAGTTTGTCAAAGTCTATTCACGCGCCGCCGCCATTATGAGCTATGAGGTGAAGGACTGGGAGAAACTCTTCTGGTTTTTGCGTTTTCTGATTCCTCAGTTGGTAGTGCCGAATGCCGCCAACGACGAATTGAAAGACTTGCTTGACTCGGTTGACCTCAACACCTACGGATTGCGGCGTACCTCGCTCAACGAGACCATCCAACTGGATGCTGGCGAAAGCATAGTAGACCCTAACAAGGCAGTGATGGTTAATGCCGGGATCATGGAAGAAGAGGGAAAAGAAACATTAGATGCCATATTACGCGACTTCAACGAGAGATGGTTTAAAGGGTGGAATGCCACACCTGACGACCAGAAGTCAAAACTCATCAGCATCACCAAGGCTATCGTAGAAGACGATGAGTATAAAAACCTTGTGGTGGGCAATTCAGACCAACAATCAGCCGACTTCATCTTCAACAGAATCGTTGACCGCAAAGTGCGACAAGCACGCCGGGGCGATATGTCGCTATACAAGGAATACCATCAGAACGATGGTTTCAGGAACGATTTTATCAACTTACTGAAAAGAATGTTGGGTAACCAAGATTATCTCAGGTAAATAAAAAGTTAGGAATAAATAATCCATTATTAATCACAAAACATTTTCTATCATGGAAAAACATTCAACCGCAAGAAAAATCATCCTGATTATTGCAGGAGTCATCGCAATTTTGGCCATTGCTGTTTGGTGCCTGTGGGGACGCGAAATCCGCACCGTGGCGACCCTGCACCAAGTGGGCGACAACCCTTATCTCTATGTTATGGAGTACAAGGCAGACTATGACCTTGACGACGTAATAGCCAAGGACGTCGACCAAAACCCCGAAATACTGCAATACGTCATCCGCAAAATCGGCAAGGGGCTCCCCATCAAGGTGAAGAGTGCCCAGGTGGCCGACGAGAACGGGAAACTGCGCACCTTCAACTGCACCAGTCTACAGGCCAAGAACGCCACAGCCGACGGCTATCTCTACGGCCGCAACTATGACTATTTCGCCAATCCCACCCTCGTGACCCTCTCACACCCCGCCAACGGTTATGCCTCCTTGGCGGTAAGCGACATGTCGCACTTCGGCTTCAGCTTAGATGAACTGCCAACCAAATTCTTCAAAAAAGTGATGTGCTTAGCCTCCATATATGCCCCCGTCGACGGCATCAATGAGAAAGGCCTCTGCACCTCCATCATGGCCTTGCACCACCAGCCCGCCAACCAACAGACGGGCAAACACAGCGTGGGTACCAGCGTCATCATGCGGCTGTGGTTAGACCGCTGCTCCACCGTTGAGGAGGCATTGAATCTCCTTGCCACCGTCGACCTCAGACACGACTCCATCGTGGGTTCGGGATACCACTACATGGTGGCCGACGCGCAGGGGCACTGCGCAATTATTGAATTCGACAAAGAAGACGGCTGGAAGACCATGGTGCTACACAAGCCCGACTCGATGAATTACCATTTGGTGACCAACCACCTGCTGTCACCCAAATTCCGCACCGCCGAGCCCGACTCAACCGTAGGCAACCCCGGCAGCCGCAGCTGGTGGCGGTATGCCGTGGCGGACGAGTACTTAAACGGGCGTGACGGGGTGCTGAGCACCGCCGAGATGTTCGAGTGCTTAGGCCTCGTGCACTGGGAACATCTGGTACTCCCCAACGGCAAAGTGGAGGTAACCCAATACTCCAACGTCTACGACCAAAAAGCCCTTACCCTCGCCCTTCGCCCCTGGAACCAATACGACACGGTCTATCACTTCGCGCTGTGACACTCCTCCTCCCTGTCCGCATGACGATGGAATCCGAATCTCGCACCCCGTCCCGCCGAGGGCTGCTGCTAAGGGTCCTCCTTGCCCTTGCGGCATACGTGGCAGCCCCCACCGCCACCTGCACCGCGCAGGTGTACGACCTGCGTTGCTGCGGGCTGCCCTCACCCTTAGGCGTCGACTCGCCCTGTCCCACCTTTGACTGGAAAAACTCCCTTCAGCACAATGGCCAAACCCAAACGGCCTACGAAATAGAGGTGGCTACGGACAGTACCCTTTTTATCACCAGCGGAGGTTCTCCGACCCTTAGCCATGCCGACCTGTGGCACAGCAGCAAGGTGCCATCGTCGCAACAAGTCGGCGTCCCTTACCAAGGTATGCCCTTGGAGCCAAGACAGCTATGCTATTGGCGGGTGCGCACATGGGACGAGACGGGCACTCCCTCGGCCTGGAGCCCCTCAGCCCGTTTTGCCGTGGGGCCGTTGGACGGCATCCGCGGCGAATACATCGGTTGTGTCCGCGACGGTCTGCCCGTGCAGACAGCACTACTCAACACTACATTCACCACCGATACCCCCGGGACAACATTTGCCTACATCAACTCCGTGGGCTACCACCAGCTCTTTGTAAACGGAATGCAGGTGGGCAACCGTGTGATGCAGCCAGCCGTGTCGCAGTTGGACCGACGGTCACTCATTGTCACCTACGACATCACGCCCTACATCCACCCCGGCAATAACGAAATGACGATTTCGCTTGGCCAAGGATGGGGCCGTGTATATCACCAACCGGCAGCAGTCAAGGCCGAGATAGTGCAACTGACCAACGGCAATTGGCACACGCTTGCCCAAACAGACACCAGTTGGACAGCCACTCCTAACGGTTTCAGCTATACCGGCACCTGGCAGCCCCTGCACTTCGGCGGCGAACGCTGTGACTTCCGCCAACTCCCCGACTGGCAACGAGCCTCAGCTATCCCCATTGCGGGCATGACCGCTACGCCCCAAGCGTTCGAAGGCAATCGCATCATCGACACACTAAAACCCGCATCCATACATGTATTATCTGACGGAACCACCTGTATTGACTTTGGCCGCGTATTGACGGGATGGTTCCAGGCCGCGTTCCCCTCGCCCAAATGGGGGACGGAAATAAGCATGGAATATTTAGATCATGCCGATGCCAAGCCACCCCACACCGAGACCGACACCTACATAGCCCTTGGCTGTGGTGACGAGTTTTTCACCAATCGATTCCACACCCACTCATTCCGTTATGTACACATCAAAGGGACGGCCGTTGACACCCATCGGATCCGTGCCCTGCAAATCAGCGCCGTCGACCCGAATGGTGGCGCCACCTTTGAATGTTCTGACCCCCGGTTCAATGCGATACACGACATGGTGAAATACACCCTCTGCTGCCTCACCCTCAATGGCTACATGGTGGATTGCCCACATCTGGAACGGATGGGCTACGGGGGCGACGGGAACTCATCCACCATGACGCTGCAAACACTATGGGATGTGCGTGACACCTACCGCAACTGGCTCACAGCGTGGAGCGACGCAATGGACAGTGTCGGCTCACTGCCCTACGTAGCACCCGCATTCCCCACAGGCGGAGGCCCATACTGGAGCGGATTCATCGTCAAGGCGCCCTGGCGCACATACCTCAACTACGGCGACAGAACATTGGTGGACCGCCACTATGATGAAATGAAACGATGGCTCGAATACGTGCGTCGATACAGCCCCGACGGCCTGTTGCAACCCTGGCCAGACGATGGTCGCATGTGGTTTCTCGGCGACTGGGTAGCACCCGACGGGGTGGACGTCACGGGCGAATCAGCCCTGTTTGTGAGCAATTGTTTTATTGCCGAATGTCTTGCCGACATGGTATGCATGGCCACACTGGAAGGCCACACGGACGACGTCCGCATGTATGCCGACTGGCGCAAACGGCTGGTTGCCGACATCCACCGTACTTATTACCATCCCTCTACCAGCAGCTATGCCAACGGTACACCTCTTGACCAATGCTACGCCCTGCTTCAAGGAATCCCACCCGACAGCACCACCGCGCATTCCGTCAAAGAGCATCTACTAACGGACATCCACAGCAAATACAACGACCATATCGCTGTCGGGCTAATGGGCGTACCCCTTTTCACCGAATGGTGCATCCGCGAAAGGCAATCCAACCTGATGGCCACCATATTGCGCCAACCGAACTACCCCGGCTATCTCAACATGATTAACCAAGGAGCCACAACCTCCTGGGAGTCGTGGGACTGTGGCCGCGATGGCAAGGAGGACCGCAGCCGCGTCCACAACTGCTACAACGGCATCGGCATCTGGTTCTACCAAGCCGTTGCTGGCATCCGTCCCGACCCAGAGGCTCCAGGGTTCAAGCATTTCTTCATCGACCCTCAGCCCATAGAAGGCATCTCGTGGGTCAAAGCTTCTAAACCCACCCCATACGGCACCATCTACGTGGAAATAAACAATGGGAATCTGAAAGTCCAAATCCCACAAGGCTCCACCGCCACAGTGTTTCCCGGCACACAAAAGGAATTGCACCTAACGAGTGGAAAACATGTTATTGAGTTATGAAATACCTTATCCCCATTCTTACCCTATTGTTGGCATCCTGCGGATGCAAGATACAACTGGCCAACCCAACTGTCGAAATGCAAGACGGTTCAATCCCTTTGGCCACAAGCGAACCGAGGTTCAGCTGGTGCTATGAGTCTGAAGAGAACAACGTGGTCCAGACCGACTACCGCATCATTGTGGCCTCCACAAAAGAGAACGCCACCAAAGGCATTGGCGACCTGTGGGACACAAGGACTGTCGCCTCCAACAGGATGCTCTATATCCCATACAATGGCAAGCCCTTGAAGAGCCGTGACTGCTGCTGGTGGAAAGTATACACCACCGTCACTTATGGTATCCACAACAAAAAGAGAACCATTGAGAGCAAGGTGCAACGGTTCGAAATCAATTTGCTGTCACCTGACGACTGGCACGCGCATTGGATTGGGCGAGACTTTGAGGATGACAACCTCAACGGCCACACCGTTGTTGCCGCACGCTACCTACGCAAGGAGTTTTCCCTGCGGAAGGATATAGCCAAAGCAAGACTTTATATCAGCGGGTTGGGTGTATACTCTGCCTATATCAATGGTCTGGAAGTGGCTCCGGACGAATTGCTCAAACCCGCACTCAGCGACTATACTCGCCGCATCTACTTCAACGCCTACGACGTTACCGATTTGTTGTACGTTAGTGGCAGCCCCACAGGAGAATCCTCCGGCGATTCTGTGAGGAATGCAATAGGAGTGATTCTCGCTCCTGGTCGCTTCACTGCCGTGCGTCATGACACTGACTACTTGGAATGGTGTGGCATCAACCACTCCGTGCATTACGGCATGCCTCAACTGCTGATGCAACTGGAAGTGACGTACCTTAACGGTACCACAGACACCATTATTAGCGATGGCAGTTGGAAGATTACCAACCTTGGCCCCATTCGCAAGAGTAACGAATTCGACGGCGAGACCTTCGACGAGCATCATGACCTCTCCCTGGGTCCGTGGCTCCATGCAAACTACAACGACAGCCTCTGGCTCCCAGCGGTCGACAACTACGACCGTCAAAACATGTATCACGAAGACATTTACAACCCCCGCCATCGGGTCTCCCGAGAATATCCCGTCATCACTGGCAGCCCACTGCCCGCCGACTACCAACAGCCGAACCCCATGCAGCTCCTCAGTCCCCAACCCAACCCAAACATCAAGGTGCAGGAAAGACTGAAGCCCGTTGCCATCTTTCCTAAAGGCGACAAATGGATTATCGATATGGGGCAAAATATGGTTGGTGTTGTCGAAATCGCAAACCTCTCATCCCTCCTATCCCGCAAAAAAGAAGGCCGTGACACCATTACACTCCGCTACGCCGAAACACTCAATCCCGATAGCACCCTCTACACCGCCAATCTCCGCAGTGCCGAATGTACTGACCGTTATATTGCCGTGGCAGCAAGAGAACTCCCATGGCATCCCTCATTCGTCTACCATGGTTTCCGTTATGTCGAAATCTCTGGCCTTCCCAAAGGGTGTCGCCCTACTGTGCAGGACTTTACTGGCCTCGTCCTCTACGATGCCATGCATACAACAGGCTCATTCAAGACCTCAAGCGAAATAATCAATGCCGTATACCGTAACGCCTACTGGGGCATCCGCAGCAATTACCGCAACATGCCTACCGACTGTCCCCAGCGTGACGAGCGCATGGGGTGGACCGGCGACCGCACCACAGGCTGCTATGGCGAAAGCTACATTTTCGACAACCATCACCTTTACACCAAATGGCTGCAAGACATGGAGGACGGTCAGTTCGAGAATGGTGCCCTGTCCGATGTAGCCCCTGCCTATTGGCGCAACTATACCGACAACATGACCTGGCCGGGAGCGTTCATCACCGTGACCGACATGCTCTATTCCCGTTTCGGCGACATCGAACCCATAAAGAAACACTATGAAGCCATGAAGCGCTGGATGCTCCACATGAAAAAGTACTACCTCAAGGAGGGCATACTTATCCGTGACACCTATGGCGACTGGTGCGTGCCACCCGAAAGACTTGATCTTATACACACCCGCGACACCAACCGCATGACAGGGCCAGCCAACATCTCTACACCGTTCTATTGCCATCTTTGCCAAATAATGCAGGGATTCGCCATCTGGCTCAACAAAGATGACGACGCACTTTTCTTCCAAAACGAGTTCGATTGTGTGACCGAAGCCTACAACCGCCGCCACCTCGACACCCTCACTGGGTGCTATGGCAACAACACCGTCACCGCCAACATCCTGCCGCTGGCTTTCGGCATGGTGCCCAACCGTCTTGAAGAGAGGGTTCTCGACAACATCGTCGACAAGACCGTGAACGACTTTGGCGGCCATGTCTCCACCGGCGTGGTAGGCATTCAGCAACTCCTGCGCACCCTCACTGAACAGGGGCGCGGAGACCTCGCCTTGCGGATAGCCACAGACACCACTTATCCCAGCTGGGGCTACATGGTGAAACACGGAGCCACAACCATCTGGGAACTCTGGAACGGCAACACGGCCGACCCCGCCATGAACTCAGGAAACCATGTCATGCTCCTCGGCGACCTCATCATCTGGTACTACGAATACCTTGGAGGCATCAGGCCTTTGGAACCCGGCTATAGCATGACGCTTCTAAAGCCCCACCCTATCGACGGCCTGAACCATGTGGAATGCTCCTACCAATCGGTATCTGGACTTATAAAAAGCAACTGGAGACGGAACGGAGACCGTTTTGAATGGGATATATTAATCCCCGCCAACACCACTGCCGAAGTCTGGCTACCCACAGCAAAAGGATATCAAAAGCAGACTCTCGGGAGCGGCAAGCACCATCTCCATTCCACCTTGGAATAACGCTTTTTGCCATTGTCGTAAAGCATTCTGGACACGGGTAATTACTGAAGATAACAGCAATTTGTTTTCATCCCTATGCAATAAATGCCGTAATGGAGCGTTAGCCACAACGTACAAATACATTAATCTGCCAATCAATTGGTGTATTACACTTTCAGAAACACATTTACTCATTCATCAATTAATACTATAAACATGAAAAAACATTTATTGATTCTTACCGTCTGCCTGTTTGCCGTTATGGCTAAAGGGCAGGATGTTGACTCGAACGCTTATTGCAACATTGAGGACCTGCCGGATGCCGGCATCTATCTGCCCGCTCCGCCTGACACCAACAACCAGCTATTTATCGACGATTTCCAGCAGTGGCTTTGGGGCAAATCCGTGCGCCACACCCCGCGCGGACAGCAAGCCAGCTGGGAGTCCATGTACAGCGTCGACCGCATGTGCGGCATCTACAGCGAGGCTTTGGGCTTCCTGGTGAGCAAGGAGACCACTCCAGCCATCTATCGCCTTATTGTGCGCGGAGAAAGAGCCGCCGCCCAGGCCGTCCGCAAGGCGAAACGCAAGTATATGCGCCGTCGCCCCTTCGCCCGGATGAACGAACATGTGGCGGGCGCTTTTGACAATGAGGAGAACTTGCGCGGCAATGGCTCCTACCCTTCTGGTCACACTTCGTTGGGTTGGACTACGGCCCTTATGTTGGCCCAGATGGCTCCTGAACTGCAGGACACTATTCTGCGCCGCGGATGGGAGTATGGCGAAAGCCGCGTGATTGTGGGTGCCCACTGGCAGAGCGACGTGGACGCTGCCCGTCTGGCCGCCTCGGCTTGTGTGGCACGTGTACAGACGATTCCCGAATACCGTGCCGACCTTGCTGCCGCACGCGCCGAATTCCTGCTTTGGCACGGTTCCACACCCCAGAACGTCGGCTTCCCCAACGGCCGCCGCATTCTGCCTGCCCCTGTCGACACGGCTTGCTTCCGCTTCCAGGGCGATGTGGCAGCCCACTGGCTTGCCAAAGGCGAACGCAACACGCCCCGTGGCGAGCAGGCCAAAACCGATGCGGGCAGCAAAGTGCATCATTTCCTCACCCAGTTCTCCAGCTGCCTGAACATGCAACTGGACACTACCAATGCCCCTCACATCACCGCCTATCTCAAATATGTCAGAACGGCTCTCAAAAACGAGGCTTCCAACCTCAAAAATACGGCTTTCCGCCGCCGCCCCTACGTGCAGTTGGATGAGCCCACTCTGATTCCAGAGGAAGAGGAATCCCACGTCCTCACCACTTCCTATCCTTCTTCCCACTCCACCTTCGGATGGGGACTGGCCATGGCCATGGTCGAACTAACCCCGGACAGCATGAACTCCGTGCTACGTCGCGGTTTTGAGTATGGCCGCAGCCGCGTGATTGCGGGCTACCATTGGGCTTCCGACGTGCAGGCTGCACGCCTCGTAGCCACATACACCCTCATCCGGCTGCAACGCGAACCCCGATTCCAGACGCTCCTCGACAGCGCACGGGCTGAATATGCCACCCTGCGTGGCTACACCAGCATTGCCCCTGCCAATGACAGTGACAACATCACCCTCCGCAGGGACGGCAACAACATCACGCTCACCACGAACACTGGCAACGGATCGCAACCCATCAGCGGCATTCTTAACCTCTATGCCGTCGACGGCCGCCTCATCAGCTCCCAATCCATCTCAGGCAACACTCCCATCAACTTCACCATGGGTTCACTGCCCCACGGTGTCTACGTAGCCACATTCACAGGCCGCGACAATTTCTGCAGCCTGAAAACGGTCTTTTAACCCCTGCCCCCTTCCATAGGGGAGGGCTCTGCGGTTCCTTTTTTTGATTGCTAAGCAAGCTATCAGAATATAACCAAATTGAAAAGTGAAAATTGAAACACGGCTCACGCTCTAATTTCAATTTTCACTTTTCAATTTTCACCCATCTCCATCCCCATCAACACCACCCGCTCCTCTCTTTCGAAACCATACCTCTTGTAAAACTCTTTCAACCACCCGTCCGCTGCCGTTATCAGATGCACACCCACTATCCCCATCTGCTTCAGGTCTGCCATTGCCCTATCCATCAAGCGGGAGGCTATGCCCTGCCCTTGAAACTTAGGCTCAACAGCCAAGTCGTTAATCTCAAATGTCCTGCCATAGTGGAAAAGCATCGAGGTCCCCAACAAAAAGCCCGCCACTTCACCGTTCACCACACACTCCAAGCCGTATGACTGGGGGCACTCCATCAGCTCCCCGACGTGGATAACAGCATCCTCTTCTTTCCAAACGTCATGCCACGGCTCCCCAGAGAAAGCCGCAGCATAAATCCTTCCATATTCCTTCAAATGATTTACATCAATCGCATTAATCATCAATTCCATATTTCATTATTTTTGTTTACCATATAGTTCTCGTCACAACTTCAAATTCCCCTCACAGCGGTAGCAAGAACGCAGATTGCCCGCAATTATTACCCACCATAACAAAAAAGCAACCTCTTGGCTAAAGAGCATAACTTATAGACGTTTTTCTGCTCAGCGCAACACTTGGGATTTAAGGGATTCGAAGTACTCACATTTTCCTTAATATCAATATGTCAAAGACCTCACCCTTCCTCCAACCCAAATTTCTCGGTTGCAAAGATACTACCATATTTCTACGTCGCGGCTCCACATAATCATTCGAAACGCGACAATGCGCAAATATACCCATATCGGCACACAACATCATGACCGCCCCAACAATCAAACCCACCATATCCGCCCGTAGCACATCGGAGGCACTTTCGCCAAATAGCAATGCCAAAAAACGCCGAAGGGGAATTCTATAAATCACCCCAAAGGGGTGAGATTAATAACACGGTACAAACCGAAGGCGCAGTGCCGTGACAATCATATATCAGGGGACTGCGTCCCGAAAGGACGCGACATATAGGCAGAATTTATAGGACCCACCTTATGTCAGTTGGCCATAATGTCGTTTCCTCAGTACACATTTCATGATTGTACCTCTTTTTCAATCCAAATCGCTAATAGCTAAAAAGCAGAAGCGCAACCTGTATCAGGATGCACTTCTGTGGATGATTTCATTTGCGTGTCAATAGGATACTCCATTCGCTATCGACGTGCCAGCAGGCTTTGTCCTCGCTACCAAGCTCATGCTGGTCTGTTAATTCCGCTGTAAAAGAGACATGTTGTCATACCTATCGTTTTGAATCATTGCCCTTTCCCTGCGGCGAAAACGCTGGTAGATTTTTGTTTTCAATCTCTTTTACTAACTGACGGAGATAGGAGTCGGACACATTGCTGATTTCGGTCTTGTCATAAATGGACATTAGCGTGATGGTGACATCGTTCTCGGACTGCTGGACATTGTAGGTTATTACCCTCGCACCACCGCTTTTGCCTTTGCCTTTTGAGGCGATGGCCATGCGGTGCTTGTAGGTGTTGTTGCCAAGCAGTGTACCACCGAACGGGTTACGCTCCAATTCGTCGAGGAAGGTGTTATAGTCGTCAACAAACGAGCGGTACTTCTTGGCCAATGCCTTGGCACGCCGCTCGAATTCGGGCAAGTATTCAAACGTGACCATTATGAGAAGAGGTTTCTTGCGTTTTTACGGGCTTTGCCAGCATGCAACTCATCGAACGCAGTAGAAAGGCTTTCCTTCACCATCTTAGTCTGCTCTGCCTTGGTGTCGGGGGAGGCCTCTTTCGCGCCCAAAGTAAACAGCACCTGAATCAGCTGCTTGATTGCAATGTTGCGTCCGTCGTATTCTAATGTAATTGTCGCCATGTCTTTATGTATCGATTTATGTTGATGTAACGTAAGCAAAACGGTTTTATTGTATAATAAAGCAAAAAGAGGTGCAATCAGATGGGTTACACCTCTTTCCTTATTATTTTGTGAAGTGTTTACTTGACCTCCTCTTATATAATCAGTACTGGTTATCAGAATTTTCCATTTTTTGGTACAATTGTGGAACAAAATCAGTTTTTTATCCCATATTTTTAACGGCAATACCTTCAGAACTTTTTGCAAAAGCACGAAAAATATCCGATACTCAGTACTGTTTTGTTGATTTTAGTGATGATTAAAAAATAAGTTGTAACGATGTGGTTATTTTGACGGGGGGAAAAAACGCCAGAAATATTAATACATTTTATTGATTATTAACGTTTTAAATATAGAATAACTGGAGGAATCTTCGTATCTTTGTAAT
>JAFVCA010000021.1 GCA_017479705.1 Bacteroidales bacterium | reverse complement strand
CGTCCGGGCAAAACTCATGCTTACGGCCTTCGCCGTTGTCCGAAACAATACCCCTTACGACAAAAACTTCAAAAATAATTTGGCTGAATCATAAGAATAGGGGAGGTCGCGGCTGCGGGCTTTTGTCTGCATCGGTTGCGGCATGGCTTGCAGCATGGTGGGTAAGGCTTTTACATACCCCCGGCCCCTTTGAAAAGGGGAGGTCGCGGTTGCGGGTCTTTGCCTGCATTGGTTGTGGCATGGCTGGCAGCATGGTGGGCAAGGCTTTTACATACCCCCGGCCCCTTTGAAAAGGGGAGGTCGCGGCTGCGGGTCTTTGTCTGCATCGGTTGCGGCATGGTTTGCAGCATGGTGGACATGACTTCTGCATACCCCCGGCCCCTTTGAAAAGGGGAGGTCGCGGCTGCGGGTCTTTGTTTGCATTAGTTGCGGGTCTTTGTCTGCATCGGTTGCAGCAAGGTTCGCAGCATGGTGGCGACATGTGGTGCGGCAGCCCTCCCCTTTTGAAAGGGGTGGCGCGAAGCGCCGGGGTATGAACATTCTCCGGGGTATGAAAACTCCTCAAGGAACCAAGTAAAACAAACAAACTAAACAAAACACAAACAATTAAAAAAATGAAAAAAACGTTAGTAAGTCTATTGAGTCTGTTGGCTCTATCAAGTCTATTCTCCCTGACCTCCTGCCAGAAGGAGACCACTGGCAACGGCACGCAGTTCCGCGCCGAGATGGAGAGCCGCGATGGCAAGACCGTCCTCAACGGCACAGCCCTCAACTGGGTGAGAGGCGACGAAGTTGCAATCTACGGCACTACAGGTTGTGGCATTTACACGGCCATACCACAAGACCCTGCAACCGTGGCTATTCTCGAAAATACTGGCAGTGAGCCAGGTGATGGTCCATTCCGTGCCTTCTACCCCACTTTGCTGACTACCGACGGCGCAACTATCAACTTGCCCGCCACGCAGACGTATGTCGAGGGCTCCATTAACGGTTTCCCCATGTACGCAGAGAGTGCTACCAACCAACTGGCATTCCGCAACCTCTGCGGTGTGCTGAAGCTTCACCTCACCAAGGCGAACACCAGCATCACGAGCATCAGCGTCACGGCCAATGCCGCGCTTCACGGCAATTTCACCATCTCCAACATGAATGGCGAGCCCGTCCTGAACCATGCCGCCGGCGGCACTAACACGGTTGTGCTCAGCTGTGCTACCCCTCAGACCATCGCAGACGGCAAGGATTTCTACATTACTCTACCCGCCACCTTTGACTCACTGAAGAGCATCACCCTCACTACTGACGACGGCAGATATTGCATCAAGACTGTTAAAAGCACCATCTGCATCAACGTGGAACGCAACACTGTAACCGAAATCGCATTGGGTGAGAATGACCTGAATTTTGTTGTGCCACTGCCGGAAGGTGCATTGCCAGGGCTATTCTCGGTGAGTGCTACACAGTTGGTGCGTTTCTCTCAGGGCAATCTGCAATACCAAGCCAGTACTGATACTTGGCGTTTTGCAGAGCACCAGTATGATTATGTGGGCAATGACAACGCAAATATCGGTCCCATGTATAATGGATGGATAGATCTCTTCGGCTGGGGTACAGGCAACAACCCCACGAATACCAGTACCTATTATCCTGATTATAGTATTTTTGTGGATTGGGGAATAAATGCCATAAGTAATGGAGGTGGCGAACCAAACACATGGCGAACGCTGAATAGTGCAGAATGGCTATATCTCCTTAACTCCCGAGACAATGCCTCCGCCAAGAAGGCTGTTGGCAGGGTTGACGGTATACCAGGATTGATTCTCCTGCCCGACACTTGGACTGCTCCTGAAGGCGTTAATTTTATTGCTGGCCGAAATGGCTTGATTAATAATAGTTACTCTTTGTCAGAATGGGCCGCGATGGAGAGTGCAGGGGCAGTCTTCCTGCCAGAAGCGGGCCGCAGATGGACGACGAGTGTCGCCTATGTAGGGGAAATCGGTTACTATTGGACATCCACACCTTACGATGCAATAAACTCTTGTTGTATATACATCGAAGGAGAAATACCTATTGGGTATTCCGCTCTTAGCCTTTATAATGGGCGGTCGGTGCGCTTGATTCTTGATAATGAATAGAAAAGTGGGTTGTTCAATTACTGATTTAGCTTGCTATTGCTGTCAGTGAAACAAAGGAGCTCCCAGCCTCGCGGCTGGGAGTTTTTTGTTGGTTGTACAATAAAAGGCGGCGGGTGCCGTTATGGGTAGCGTTATTGACTAATATTTTGCACTGATATGAAAAAAATCTTTATGATTCTGTTGTCGGCATTGGTGCTGACGGTGGGCTGCAAACAGGCCCCGAAGAACTCTATGACTTATCGTCCGTTGGGAAACACGGGCTTGGAGGTGAGCGAAATCAGTATAGGCTGCGGCGGATTTGAGAAGTTGGATTCGGCCGGCTCGATAGCGTTGATGGACATGGCGTTGGACAGCGGCATGAATTACATAGATATTTATGACGCCAACCCCAAGACACGCTCGAACATCGGCGCGGCCCTGAAAGGCCGTCGCGACAAAATGATTATACAGGGCCACATAGGCACAATCTTTAAGGACGGCCAGCATACCCGCACGCGCGACGTGGAGGAGACCAAGCAGGGTTTCGAAGACCTGCTGCAACGGTTGGGCACTGACCACATTGAGGTGGGCATGATCCATATCACCGACAGCCCCGACGAGTGGAACGAGCTGGAGAGTAGCCCTTTCTTGGAGTATGTATTCCAGCTGAAGAAAGAGGGCAAGATACAGCATATCGGCGTGAGCAGCCACAATGCCGAGGTGGCGCTGATGGCCGCCAAGAGCGGTTGGATAGAGGTAATCATGTTCTCGCTGAACCCCGCCTTCGACCGGCTGCGGGGTGGTGCCATCCCCTGGGACGAGGGCGCGATGGACAACCTGCAAGGAGGCATTGACCCGGTGCGCGTGGAGCTGTATGACTACTGCGCCACACACCATATCGGCATCACGGTGATGAAAACCTTTGGCGGCGGTGGCCGACTGTTGGACGAGAAGACTTCGCCCCTTGGCGTGGCCTTCACACCGGAGCAGTGCATTGCCTACTGCTTGGCCAAGCCCTGCATAGCAACCTGCATACTGGGTGTGGACAACACGGAAGAGCTATTGGCGGATTTGCACTACCTGCACGCTACGGAGGCCGAGAAGGACTACACGGCGGTGATGCAGCCCGCCAAGGCCGACAAGGGAGGCCAGTGCACCTATTGCAACCACTGCTCGCCCTGCCCGCAGGGAATACCCATTGCCAAGGTGAACGAGATGTTGGACAAGGCGCAGAACGAGGGTTTGACTCCCGAATTGCAAGCCCAGTATGATGCCCTGCCGCACCACGCCTCGGAATGCACGCATTGCGGGAGCTGCATGACGCGCTGCCCCTTCGGCGTGGATGTGCCGCAGAAGATGGACGAGGCCGCCAAGGTGTTTGGGAAATAATCTTGTAGGCGACGGCTCCCCCGGGGGCTGCCGCTGACGGTATACTAAGCAATAATTATGGATATAAAGGAAATGTTTGCCTTGTTTGAAAGGCAGATTGAAGACTACCATACAAGAGACTCGGTGGATACGCCGACACGAAACCCCTACGAGCCAGGGACATTTGAGCACCTGCTGTGGGAGAAGAGCTATATAGACACTGTGCAGTGGCATTTAGAGGATCTGATTCGGCCCGACGACGTGGACCCCGTGGAAGCCCTGCGGCTGAAACGCTGGATAGACCGCTCGAACCAGCAACGCACAGACACCGTGGAGAGAATAGACGACCACTACATGCAGGAGTTTGCAAAGGTGGCAGTGCGTCCCGATGCCAAAATCAACACAGAGACCCCGGCGTGGGCTATAGACCGGCTGTCGATACTGGCGCTGAAGATTTACCACTTTGGTATCGAAGTGGGTCGCAAGGATGTGAGCCCCGAACAGCATGAGCGTTGTGTGAACAAGTACAATACCCTGTTAGAGCAGAAGAGGGACCTGACCGAAGCCATCAGTGACCTGCTTGAGGAGTTGGCAACGGGGCAGAAGCGGATGAAGCTGTACCGCCAAATGAAGATGTATAACGACCCCTCGTTGAATCCCATGCTTTACAACAAGAAGTGAGCAAGCCGAGCTATAGGATGCGGCTGCTGGTGGTAAGGCTGTCGGCTTTGGGCGATGTGGCCATACTGGAGCCGGTGCTGAGGCAGCGGGCTGCCGCCAACCCCGATGTGCTGTTCATGGTGGCAGGGCCGCCGCGGTTGGAGCCCCTGTTCCGTGGGATGGAGAACGTGCAATATGTCCCTACGGAGCGGAAGCAGAAGATTATTGATTTGTACCATCGGCTGCGAGAATTGAAGCCTGACATGGTGGCCGACATGCACCATGTGCTGCGGGTGATAGGTGTGGACTGGCTGTTCCGGCTGCATGGGGTGAAGGTGAAGGGCATCCGCAAGCACACGCGGCAGGATGTGCCTTCATGGCAGCGATATGACCTTGTGTTTGACCGTTGCGGGCTGAAAGGTAAAGTCACCAATGGCGGCTATTGGCAGGTGAAGTCAGCCGAGGGGAGGCAACGTGTGATAGGCGTGGCGCCCTTTGCGCAACACCAAGGCAAGATATGGCCAGTGGAGCGGATGGAACATCTGGTAGAACTGCTTTCAAGGAAAGGATACAAAGTGTGGCTGTTCGGCAGTGGTGCCGAGGCTGCGGTTATGGAAAAGTGGGCCGAGAAATACAAAGATGTGGAGTCTCTGGCTGGGAAGTTCACTTTTGAAGAGGAATTGCAGCGCATAGCAGCTCTTGACTTGATGGTCAGCATGGATTCTGCCAATATGCACTTTGCATCGTGCTTAGGCATCCCGGTGGTGAGCATTTGGGGGGCGACCCATCCCTGCCGCGGATTCTATGGCTGGAGGCAGCATCCCGATTGGGCGGTGCAGAGAGAGATGGACTGCCGTCCCTGTTCAAAATATGGCAACAAACCCTGCAAAATGGGTGACTATCCCTGTCTCACATCCATTAGCCCAACGGATGTTATGGAGCGGATAGAGAGTGTCGTTCCGTGATTTCTATGTAAAGAGATTAAGCCAAGGGCAGGGAGATAGTGAATGTTGAGCCCTGACCCAAGTCGCTGGCGAGGGAGATGGTGCCTTTGTGTAGGGCCACCACTTGCGAGACATAGTTGAGCCCAATGCCAAACCCCTTCACATTGTGGACATCGCCAGTGGACACCCGGTAGAATTTCTCAAAGATATGTTTCTGGTCCTCCTTGGCAATGCCTATCCCGTTGTCGGCTATTTCAAAGATAGCGTGTCCCGCTTCGCTGCGTGTGGAGATGGTGATGTGGGGCTCCTGTTCGGAATACTTGATGGCATTGTCTATGAGGTTGTGAATCATATTGGTGATATGCAGCTCGTCGGCAAAGAGTGGTCCCTCTATTGTTCCGAGGTGGGTCTCAATCACGCCGTGGCGAGTCTCAACGGTGAGTTGGAAATTGTGTACACAGGTCTCAGTGATGCTGTTTAAATCAATCTCCTTCAGGTTGAGCGAGAACTTTTTGCGCGACATCTTGGCACTCTGCAACAATGTTTCTATAAGTATACGCATGCGGCGGTTCTCATTGCTGATGATATTGATGAAGTTGCGCCTTGTTGCCATGTCGCTGTTGACGGACTCGTCCTCCAGCATCTCGCAGGCCAGGCTGATGGTGGCAATGGGTGTCTTGATTTCGTGGGTCATATTGTTGATGAAGTCCGTCTTCATCTCGTCAAGCTTCCGCTGCGAGAGGATGGTGCGCACCGAAAAGAAGAAGAGGGCTGAAATCAACAGTATCATGCAGATGCTGAGGATGGTGTAGATGTTTGTGTCGCTGCTGAGGATGATGGGGGAGGAGGGGAAAGAGAGGACGACGTAGAGGCTCTCGTTGGGTATGATTCCGTGGGGATGGAAGGTGTATTTGAAAGCCGTGTTGCGCAGGTCGTCAGGGTTGGCGTCCTGACTGAGATAAATCAAAGAATCGGCATCCGCCAAAAGCACCCCAATGTAAGGGTTGATGTCCACACCGTTAATGATAAGCTCCTCGCGTATCAGCGAGTCCAGCAGTGGGTAGTTGAATTTGGAAGCGTCAATAACATTGTTTATGTCCAATGGGTTTGCCTTGCCGGGCATATCGGTTCCGATTGTGGCGAGCATCCTGTTGCGGGCATTCAGCATAGTGTTGTATTGCGTCAGTATGTGCTCCTCCTCGGGGTTGAGATTTGCCTTGGGCTGGGGGAAGGCGCTGTCCTGTGACGACACGCCGAAAATCACCTTACGCTCATCGTAGAACAAATCGCTGTTGTTTCGGATGATGTCCTGCATCTTTTCATTCATGTCGTCTATGCGGCGGTACTTCACCAGCTTGTAGCGCTCCTGCTCCGACACGTAGTCCTCCACTTTCATCTGGTCCAGTTGGTTGAACACCTCGTCGATGGCGTTGTTCACACTAATATTAAATAGGTTGTCGCTCATCTTGGCCGACCGCTTGGTCTGCGAAATCTGGATGAGAACCAAGCTGATTGCCGCCAAGGCGAAGAGGGTGGAGAGCAATATCAGAAAGTGGCGTTTCATTTTTTTATATATATGACCTCTTTATAACGCAACGGGAGGAGAAAAATTTTGTCGTGGCTCAATAATTCCGAAAAAAATATTATCTTTGCAACCGCTATCGGGATGTCGGCTTGCCTTTATGTGGCCACATCCTCAGCGCAATAAAGTAATAAAGCAAACATGAAAATAGGAATTATTATTGCCATGGACATTGAGTATCGGAAGATGCTCGACGTATTGGGCGGCCAGCCGCAGGGCACCGTGGCCGGCAACGACGTGGTGCTGTGGCAATGTGGCATTGGCAAGGTGAATGCTGCGGTGGGCACCATGCGCCTGATTCAGGAGCATCGGCCCGACTGCATCCTCAGCACCGGCCTTGCAGGTGGCATAGACCCCTGCCTTGACGTCATGGATGTTGTGGTGGGAAGCCAGACGGTCTACCATGATGTGTGGTGCGGCATGGGCAACAGCTACGGACAGGTGCAGGGCTTGCCGGCCCGCTTCGACGCCGACCCCTTGATGCTCCGTTGCGCCTCTTCCATCGCCGAAAGGCAGGCCCAAGGGGTCAAAGAAGGGCTCATCTGCACCGGCGACCAGTTCATCACCGACAAGGCTGCGCTACAGCAAATCAAGTCCCGCTTCCCGGAAGGGCTGGCATGCGAAATGGAGTCCGCGGCCATCGCCCACACCTGTCACCTCAGCCATGTCCCATTCTTGAGCATCCGAGTCGTCAGCGACACCCCGGGCAATACCGACAACCACCAGCAACAGTGGGATGACTTTTTGGATTCTATGACCGACCGCTCTTTCCATTTTGTGAGAAATTTCCTTGAACAATTATAATCCCATTATTACAGCATGGAAGTTATACAAAGTTTCACCATCGACCATACCTGTTTGAAGCCGGGCATCTATGTCTCCCGTATCGACAAAGGCTTCACCACCTTCGACCTCCGCATCACCGAGCCCAACCGCGAACCCGCCGTGGCTCCTGCTGCCATGCACAGTCTTGAGCACCTGATGGCCACCTGGTTCCGTAATTCCTCGGCCAAGGACGATGTTGTATACGTGGGCCCGATGGGCTGCATGACGGGAATGTACGTCATCATGACGGGGCAATACACGGTGGAGGACATGCGTGCCCTCACCATGGCCTGCTTGGAGTGGATCCTGACCCAGACCGAGGTCCCCGCCACCACCCCCCAGACCTGCGGCAACTGTCTGCTGCACGACCTCCCCATGTGCCACTGGGAGAGCAGACGCTACCTCGACCGCTTGCGCAACGATTTCCGCTGCGAGTACACCCAATTGAAAGTCTCTCTGCCCGACGGAAAGATTTTTGCCGATGCATGACACAATGCAGACGTCTGTCGCAGAGTGCTTAACCTCTGCCCGCTGTTGGAATGTGCATAAAATTGATATTTTTTTTCGATCCTTGAACAATAAAAAAAATAATTACGAGTTATTGCGAGTGATTTTATAACAACATGGCCCCGTAGTTCAGCTGAATAGAACGTCGGATTCCGGTTCCGAAAGTCGTGGGTTTGAATCCCGCCGGGGTCACAAAAGAATCCAATTGTGAAAGATTTGAATATTTTTTTCATTGACAAGAAGCCCTTCAGCCAGCTGGTAGGGCTTTTTTTTCTCTTCCTCTTCTCGTTTATTATTTCCAGTGGCCTCATGCTCCTCATCCCCGAGGTCGGCAGTGGCGATGCCGCCATCCGCTTCCAGCTTGTGCAACAGGCCCTCTCCCAGTTGCTCAATTTCCTGCTGCCCGCGTGCCTGTTCGCACTCCTTTTCCAGCCGCAGGGCAGTAACTATTTCCAGTTCCATTGGCAGGGACGCCACTGGGGTTTGGCTGCGGTGGGCATGGTCATCATGCTGCTCGTCGCTCCCGCCAATGATTATATCACCGCCTGGAACGATGGCTGGAACCTGGGACCGCTTGAGTCTTCGATGCGCCGGCTCTCCGACCTCGCCAAGACCCAGATCGAACAGATGCTCTCCCTCTCCTCCATCCCCGACCTCCTGCTCCAGCTGTTCGTTGTGGCGTTGCTCCCCGCCGTCTGCGAGGAACTCTTCTTCCGTGGCGGTGTGCAGCAGATCCTCCACCGCTGGTTCGGCAGCCCCCATGCGGCCATCATTGTTGCCTCCCTCATCTTCTCCCTTGCCCATGGCGACCTCTACGGCCTCATCCCCCGTTTCTTCTTGGGCCTTGTGCTGGGCTATCTCTTTTTCTATTCTGGGTCCATGCTTGTCAACGTCTGCGCCCATTTCCTCAACAACGCCATGGTAGTTCTGCTCTGTTTCCTCAACCACCGCGGTGTCCTCTCTTTCTCGCCCACCGACCCCCTCGGCATGCCTTGGTATGTGACTCTTCCCTGCCTCCTTGCAGCCCTGCTCCTCTTCCTCGTATATTTCATCAAAAATGACGCAAAACGCATCCGATAAGACCAAATATGACCCTTTATTAGTCAGTTTCTTATTTGATTATGTCTGAAAAAATCCGTTTTTTAAATCGCTGTAAATCAAAACTATCCGCATAAAAAGTTGAAATTTAGTCCAAAAGGGATGAAAAAAACTTTTGTAATCCAATTTTTTTTGGTAATTTTGCAGCCTGTTTCGCCCTCAGGGTGCGAACGTAAATGAACAATTAATAACAAAGTACAATACAATATGACAAAGGCAGAAATTGTTGCACAGATTGCACAGAAAACTGGTATCGAAAAAGTCGCCATCCAGGCTACTGTTGAAGAGTTTATGAATGTCGTCAAGGAGTCTCTCGCCGAAGGTGAGAATGTTTATCTCCGCGGATTCGGCAGCTTCATCATCAAAAAGCGCGCCGAGAAGACTGGTCGTAATATCTCCAAGAACACCACCATCATCATCCCCGCTCACAACATTCCTTCGTTCAAGCCCGCCAAGACTTTCGTCAACGACGTTAAAAAGAGTGTAAAATAACTTATTAATTTCTTGTAAGATGCCTAACGGAAAAAAACACAAAAGACACAAGATGTCTACGCACAAGCGTAAAAAACGTCTGCGCAAGAATAGACATAAGAAGAAGTAAGCTACTCTTCCTGTCTTAAAACAAACAATCTAACATCTAAAACAAATTACACACCGATGGCTTCCCATCGAGTTGTGTAATTTGTTTTTGTTTTAAATGTAATGAACAAAGAACTTATCGTATCCGCTACCGACAGCGAAATCCAACTTGCACTCCTCGAAGACAAGCAGTTGGTCGAACTGCACAAGGACAAAGCCGGCAACAAAATCCACGTCGGCGACATTTACGTCGGCAAGGTGCGCAAAATCATGCCGGGCCTCAATGCCGCCTTCGTCGATGTGGGCGAGGACAAAGACGGCTTTGTCCACTACCTCGACCTGGGGGTCAACTACAACTCGTTGGCCAAGTACATGAAGCTGGCCATGAACGGCGACCCCTCTGTCCGTACCCTCAACAACTTCAAAATCGAACCGCCCCTTGAAAAGGTGGGCAACCTGTCCAACGTCCTCAAAGTCGGCCAACTCGTTGTAGGCCAAGTGGCCAAGGAACCCATCTCCACCAAAGGCCCCAAACTTTCGGGCGACCTCTCTTTTGCCGGCCGTTATCTGGTGCTCAACCCCTTCATCAACCGCATCTCCATCTCGCAGAAAATCAAGGGCGCCGAAGAGCGTGGCCGTCTGCGCCGCCTGATGCAGAGCATCAAACCCGCCAACTTCGGCGTCATTGTCCGCACCATTGCCGAGGGCAAGGATGTGGCCGAACTCGACGCCGACCTGCGCCATCTGATGGATCAGTGGAACACCCTCACCGAGAGACTCAAGCACATCACCGGACCTCAAAAGGTGCTCTCCGAGCTCAGCGCCGCCTCGGCACTGCTGCGCGACGTCCTCACCGACGACTTCAACACCATCTACGTCGACAACGAGTCCGTTTACCATGAGGTGCGCAAATACATCGCCTCCGTGGCTCCCGACAAGGAAGACATCGTCAAGCACTATAAACTCGAAACCCCGATTTTCGAACAATTCGGTGTCATGCGTGACATTCGGCGTGCTTTTGGCCGCATCGTCACCATCCGCTCGGGCGTTTACCTTTATATTGAGCATACCGAGGCCATGCACGTCATCGACGTGAACAGTGGCAACCACATCAAGGCCGGTGCAGGACAGGAGGACACCGCCCTCCAAGTCAACATCGAATCGGCCAAGGAGATTGCCCGTCAGCTCCGTCTGCGCGACATGGGCGGCATCGTCATCGTCGACTTCATCGATATGCAGAAAGCCGACAACCGCAAGAAACTCTATGAGGTGATGTGTGCTGAAATGTCACGCGACAAGGCCCGCCACACCATCTTGCCCCTCAGCAAGTTCGGGCTCATGCAAATCACCCGCCAACGAGTGCGTCCCGCCATCGAGGTTGACGTGCAGGAGAAGTGTCCCTTCTGCGAAGGCACCGGCACCATCAAGTCGAGCCTGGTTGTGGTCGACGAAATAGAATCCAACCTCCGCTACCTCGCCTCCTCGCAAAACGAGAAACAGCTCACCATCATCGTCCACCCCTACGTCTATGCCTACCTCACCCGCGGCCTGCGCAGCATCCGCGTGCAGTGGATGATGAAATACAAGATCAGGCTCAAGATCAAATCCTCCGAGACCTACGGGCTTTTGAGCTACAAGTTCTTCAATGCCGCTGGCGATGAAATCGAACTCTGATAACCGCTGGCACAAGATTCTTGTCGTCGTCCTTGCGCTCCTGCTGCTGTCATTCCCAGCAGTACGGGCGCAAGGTATCGACGTCTCCAAATACCAAGGTAAAATCAATTGGACGAAAGTGGCCAAGACCAAGAAGGTCAAATTCGTCTATATCCGCGCCACCGAAGGCGCAACCATCCGTGACGGCTACTATAAAACCAACGTCACGGCGGCCCGCAAGGCCGGCCTGTTGGTGGGCAGCTACCATGTCTACAGCAGTAAGACCACGGCCTATCAGCAGTTTGCCAATTTCAAATCGATGGTGTCGAAGAAGAACCAAGACCTCATCCCCGTTCTCGACATCGAGGGCCACCACAGTGGCCGTCTTTACATGGGGCGGGTGGACAAGTTGCTGGAACTGATGGAGAAGGAATACGGCGTCAAGCCCATGATTTATACGAGCGAGAAAGTGTATCGCGAGCATTTTGCCACACGCAAGTATGCCAAATACCACATTTTTGTGGCCAAGTACGAAGGCTACCCCGAAGTCCGTTTCACCCTCTGGCAGCACAGCCGCACAGGCCGCGTCCGTGGCATCGCGGGCGACGTGGACCTCGACAAGTTCCACTCCAAGCACAGCCTGAACGACATCCGCATGCCGCGCCCCCGCAAAAAGAAAGCCGCAGCCCAAGCCGCGGCCTCCCTCACCGCCGCCGTCGAGACCGACAGCGCCGGGCAGTAGTCCGCGCTCCCCTCTCCGCACTCCCGTTGGCGGCTCGCCGCCCCCTGTTTCTCCCTGCTTTGGAAAGGAAATCCACCCTCGTTGATGCTTCGCTCCTTCAGGCTTATTTCTTCAACACTTCTCCATCATTTTTCCCAATTCCGTTGGGCAATAGCAGGGGCGGGCAACAGCGGATTGAACGGGAAGGAGCGGTGATGGTGGCGGGATGAAGGGTTGCAGCTGCTGCGGAGCAGCGGCCCGCCGCCGGGAAAGGTGTGGCATGCGCCCCAATGGTGTGCCGCCGGGTGCCCGTTGTGCAGCAAGCCCTGAGGCATAGAAAGGCGCTGGTTCCGAGGGGTGGGAGAGAGGGCGCGAAGGGACTTCGGCGACCTTTTTTTTATTTTTTTATTTATAAAAAGTCTCAGATTGCAAAAAAATCATTAACTTTGCAAGTCTGAAATAATGTGCCGCCACCGCGTGTTGCAACGGGTGATGGCGGGCGTTAATGGTTGAAAAATAAAATATTAGTAAAAGTAAATAGACAATTATGCAGCAAAGTAAAGTAGGACTTGATTTCGAAAAAGTCGAGCATGCAAGGGGTGTGGCACGAAAAATTGCCGACCAAGTGCAGGATTTTGTGGGCAATTATACTACCGTGGCGGTCGAGCGCACCATCTGCCGGCTGCTGGGTATTGACGGCATCGACGCCAACGAGGTGCCGCTGCCCAATGTTGTGGTGGACGAGTTGAAGAGCAAGGGGCTCCTGGGGCAGGGCGTGTGCTTCTTTATGGGCAATGCCGTGCTGGAGACTGGCAAGAGCCCGCAGGAGATTGCCGAGGCCATCACCGCCGGCAAACTGGACATCACCAAGTTGCCTGTCCACAAGATGGAGGACATCCGGAAGGCTCTTCAGCCTTACATCGATGCCAATGTGGCCCGCATCCGTGCCCGCCGCCAACGCCGCGAACATTACATTGAGACTATCGGCGAGGGCAGCAAGCCTTACCTGTATATCATTGTCGCCACGGGTAATATCTACGAAGATGTGGTGCAGGCACAGGCCGGTGCCCGCCAGGGTGCTGACATCATTGCCGTGATCCGTACCACGGGTCAGAGCCTGTTGGACTATGTGCCCTACGGCGCCACGACCGAGGGTTTCGGCGGCACCTTTGCCACGCAGGAGAATTTCCGCATCATGCGCAAGGCCCTGGACGAGGTGGGCGAAGAGGTGGGCCGCTATATACGCCTGTGTAACTATTGCTCCGGCCTTTGCATGCCCGAGATTGCCGCCATGGGCGCCCTGGAAGGCCTGGACGTGATGCTGAACGATGCTTTGTATGGCATCCTGTTCCGCGACATCAACATGCAGCGCACACTGATTGACCAGTATTTCAGCCGCATCATCAACGGCTTTGCGGGCGTTGTCATCAACACCGGTGAGGATAACTACCTGACCACTGCCGACGCCTTTGAGGAAGCCCACACGGTGCTGGCCTCCGACTTCATCAACGAGCAGCTGGCTCTGCTGGCCGGTCTGCCTGAGGAGCAGCAGGGTTTGGGCCACGCTTTTGAGATGGACCCCATGCTGGAGAATGGTTTCCTGTATGAGTTGGCACAGGCTCAGATGCTGCGCGAGATTTTCCCCAAGGCCCCGCTGAAGTACATGCCTCCCACCAAGTTCATGACGGGTAACATCTTCCGCGGACATATACAGGATGCACTCTTCAACATCATTGGCCAGTGGACGCACCAGGGTTTGCAGCTGCTGGGTATGCCCACCGAGGCTATCCACACGCCCTTTATGAGCGACCGTTACCTGAGTATCGAGAACGCCAAGTATATCTTCAACAACATGAAGGACATCGGCGAAGAGGTGGAGTTCAAGGAGAACGGCATCATCCGAAACCGCGCCAAGAAGGTGCTGGACGACGCCACCAAGCTGCTGGAGGCCATGGAGAGCGAAGGCCTGTTCACCGCATTGGAGAAGGGCATCTTTGCCGACGTGAAGCGTCCCAAGAACGGCGGCAAGGGCTTGGACGGCGTGTCGTTGAAAGCGGAGAACTATTTCAATCCGTTTGTCGAAATAATGAAAGGTAAGAAGTAAAAAAACCATAAAAACACACAACAATGAGCGAAGGATTGTATTCGATGGAGGCAAAGGATTACGACAAAACCTTAGACCTCACCAAGATAAAGCCATACGGCGACACAATGAACGATGGCAAGGTGCAGCTGAGCTTCACCCTGCCGGTGCCCGCGGGTGCCGAGGCCGAGGAGGCCGCAAAACAACTGCTGAAGAAGATGGGCTTCGAGAATCCCTTGGTGGTTTACCAAAAGGAGCTGACCGAAGGTTTCTGCTTCATGAACTGCTACGGCTCGCTGACGCATACGGTGGACTATACCAATATCCACGTCCCCAAAGTGGAATCGACCACGATGGACATGCACGAGTGTGACGACTTCATCCGCGAGCATGTCGGCCGCAAGATTGTTTGCGTGGGTGCTTCCACGGGCACGGATGCCCACACGGTGGGTATCGACGCCATCATGAACATGAAGGGCTACGCCGGCCACTACGGTCTGGAACGCTACGACATGATTGATGCCTACAACCTGGGCAGCCAAGTGCCGAATGAGGACTTCATTGCCAAGGGCATTGAACTGCATGCCGATGCACTGTTAGTCAGCCAGACGGTCACCCAGAAGGATGTTCATATCAAGAACATGACCGAGCTGGTGGAGATGCTGGAGGCCGAGGGGCTGCGCGATAAGATGATTCTTATTTGCGGCGGTCCCCGTATCAGCCACGAGTTGGCCAAGGAACTGGGCTATGATGCCGGTTTCGGTGCCAACACATACGCTGACGATGTGGCCTCGTATGTAGCGCAGGAGATGGTGAAGCGCGGCGTGCAGAATGTGGGTCTGTAGCCCTACGATTCCCGTAAAAAGAATATTGTAAAACAACTAATAAATAATATTGACTATGGAAAAAAGCGAAATTAAACCCTTTATCGCCCGTCGCGCTGCCAAAGAGCTGAAAGACGGTGATGTTGTCAACCTCGGTATCGGTCTCCCGACCCTTATCCCCAACTACCTCCCCGAAGGCGTGCACGTTGTTCTGCAGTCCGAGAACGGTATGATTGGCATGGGTCCCACCCCCGAAGAGGGCAAGGAAGACCCCTGGCTGATCAATGCCGGTGGTGGTTTTATCACCTATACCGACGAGGCCAGCACTTTTGACAGTGCTACATCCTTCGGCATTATCCGTGGCGGACATGTCAATGTGTCGGTCCTCGGTGCTATGCAGGTGGACGAACAGGGCGACCTCGCCAACTGGATGATCCCCGGCAAGAAGACCCCCGGCATGGGCGGTGCCATGGATCTGCTGGTTGGTGCCAAGAAGGTCATCCTGGCCATGGAACACACGGCCAAGGGCAACCCCAAGATTCTGAAGAAATGCACTCTTCCCCTCACGGCCAAAGGCCAGGTGAACATGATTATCACCGAGATGGGTGTCATGGAAATCACTCCCAAGGGTATCGTCCTTACCGAGATTAACCCCGAATTCACCGTCGAGCAGGTGCAGGCTGCCACTGAGGCAACGCTCATCATTTCGCCCGACCTGAAAGAGATGAAGTAGTTTTCACCCCAAACAGACAATATATCATGAAAAAAGCACTATTGTTGTTGGCTGCTGTCGTCACCCTGATGGCGGCACAGGCTCAGCAGAAACACATTGAGCCTTACTGGCACGGTTTCTACGGTGTTGCAGGCTACGACTTTGCCACCAACGTCAACAAGACTGCTTTTTCGGACAAGGCAACCTTCCACGGCTTCTATGCCGTGGGAGGTTGGCAAATCCGTAAAGAGTCAGGCATCGGACTGGGTGTCGAGTTCCTGAAAGACCCTTCGGGGGCTTTTAACCAGCTGCCCGTCTTTATTGAGCTCCGCACTCACTACTTGCGCAGTCAGCTCACTCCTTTCTCCACTGTCTACGTAGGCTATTCTATCCCCCTGGGTTCCACCAGCGGCGGCGAGAACGCCATCAAGATTAGCGAGGGCGGTGTGATTTGGGGTCTTAACGTGGGTGCGCGCTATGCCTTCAACCGCAATCTGTGTGTCAACGCCTACGTGGGATACATGGGTATGCATCTTGACGGCGTCAGCCGCTGGGAGAATGGCGAGTTGACCACCCGTCGCCCGCTGCTGCTGCAAAACATCAAGGCTGGCGTGAGCGTCAGTTACTTTCTTAAACACTAATATCCCTGCTTGGCCAAAGAGCCAAGAGAATTGATATGAAGAGATTTGTATTGTCCGTAGGTTTGCTGCTGTGTCTCGGTGCGGCTCAGGCGCAGCAGCCTGAGGGTATGGACGATTTGAGGATGGCTCCGCGTGCCAATGTCATCACGTATGACGATGAGAACGCCATTGAGCATCTGCGTTATGACGACTCGCCCTATTACCTCTCCGTCATGGAGGACTGGGAGGTGGACAGGAGCAAAGGCGTTGACGATTATTCTCAGGCTTACGAGTTCCCTGAAGAGTGGCGTGATTTCCGTATGTTCTTCCGTTTCAAGGCCAGCCCGGGCTATGGTTTGTATATTGACGACAAACTGGTCGGTGTCAGCCACGATGCCGGTGCGGTGACGGAATTCGATATCACGGGCCTTGTCCGCTATGGCAAAAGCAACACCATCAGCCTTCGCTATACGGAGGGGGATGAGGGCGCCCTGCTCGAAGCTGCGGACATTGGCCTAACGGGCGATTGCGCTGTGCTTCTCAAACCGCTGCTCAACGTGCAGGATTATACGCTGTTGGCAGAGTATGACGCAGCCAGCGCAACGGGTAGTTACACGCTCGAAACCGATCTCTTCAATCAACGCCGCAAAGGCAAGTGCTATCTTGAACTTGAGCTGTGGGACACCAAAGGACAGCAAGTGGAAAAGGTGGGCAAGTGGTGCTATTTTGACAACCGCGCCGAGTCCTCCCAGACCCTCTCGTCATCGCTGCCCGATGTGCTGCCCTGGACGGCTGAAACGCCGCGTCTCTACACTGCCGTCATCCGTCTCTACAATGATAAGATGGAGCTGGAGGACGTGGTGGGCACCCGCTTTGGCTTTCGCACAGTGGGCTACAAGGAGAGGCTGACGGTGAATGGCCGTGCCGTTACGCTCAAGGGAATCACCTTGCGCGATTTTGGTGTGCTGACCGCCGAAGGGGTCAAATCCCTCCGTGGCGAGATGGTCCAGATGAAGTGCAACAACATCAACGCCATCCGCACCGCAGGGAAAATTCCCGAAGACCCCAAGTTCTATGAATTGTGCGACGAGCTCGGCTTTTATGTCGTCATGGACGCAAACATCCATCCGATGAATAAGGAAGGACATGTAATAGCCACTGTCAACGACTATGCCGACCTTTTCAACAACCGAGTGCGGGCTCTCTATGGGGAGTACAAAAACCATCCATCCATCATCGCATGGACGTTGGGCGAAAGTGAGGACAACGGTGTCTGCATGATTTCGGCCTACAAGACCTTGCGCCAGCTTGACCCTGCCCGGCCAGTGCTTTATGCCGGCGCGCAGTATGCCGACAATACGGACATTGTCTCGCCGCTCAGAGCCAACACCGAACAGCTGCGCCAGTATTTAGCCAAAGCACAGCAGCGGCCTCTCGTCATGCTCTCATACGGCGACATGGAGGGCAATACCTTTGGCGGCATGGCTCCGCTGTGGCAGATGGTGTTGGACCACAGTGCCGTGCAAGGCGGTTTCTACGACTGCATGGAATGGAAAACGCTCTCGCAGCGCCCCTACATGCCGGAGTTGAACAACCTCTACCGCCCTTTCGCTATCAAAATGACTGCTACCAGTGCCGACGCTGCCGAGTTTGACATTACCAACCTCTGCAACTTTCGCGCCTTGGCCGATTACCGGCTGGATTATGTCATCTGCACCAACCTGAAGCCCAATATTGTGGCTGGTGACGTGACTCTCTCGCTCAAACCGGGCGATACCAAGGATTTCAAACTGAAGATTCCCAAACTCAATCTCTACGCCGGCGAAGAGCTCTTCATCCAGTTCACGCTCCGCCAGCGCAACAACACCGCCTCCATCCCCAAGAATACGGTACTCTACACCGCTCAGTTCCCCCTGCCGTCGGACAATATGCCGCTGCTGGAACTGACCCAGACAGGTGTGCAGCCGCTCGCCGTCGAGAAGGATACGCTCCACCACATCATCATTGGAAACAACAGTTTCTCGCTCTGTTTCAACGACAGTTTAGGCACTGTGGAAATGCTCTCCTATCAGGGAACCCCCGTGGTGACGCGCCCCATGCATCTGAACTTCATGCGTGAGCCGTCCCCCAACGACCAGGCCGACCCCAACGGTCTGCGCCAGTGGCAACGCATCGGGCTCGACCGCCTGAAGGGAGAAGTGCTGGCCACCAATGTCCGCAAGATTGACAACTATTCTGTTGGCATAGATGTGCTTATGCGCTATGGCAGCGACAGGGACAGCACCCTCTTCGACGTGCGCCAGTCCTACCTCGTCCTCGCCACGGGCGATGTGCTGCTCAACAACGACATCACCGTTTCCGAAACGGCCAAGACCCTTGCCCGTGTGGGCATGCAAATACCCTTCAATGCCCTCCTCGACACCGCCGAATGGCTGGGCCGCAATATTGAAAGTTATGTCGACCGTCGCAATGCCGGCCGTATAGCCCAGCAGTCGCTCCCCGTCAAGGAGGTGACATACCGTTATCCCGACAATCCGCACACCGCAGAGGCCAATAAACCCTATCAGCATTCCGGCAACCATACCGAGGTGCGCTGGCTCGCCCTCCGCAATGGCACTATGGGCCTTTATGCCGACATCATCGACACCCTGTGCCAATTCTCCCTCGGCGACAGCCTCCTCAATATTGACTTTGCTCACGCAGGTGTGGGCGGCGCCAGTGCCAATATGAACCTCGACGAGGCCATGCTGGTGAAGGACCATCGTTACCGCTTTGTGGTGCATCTGCGCCCGTTTGACTGCATGGAGAACAACGCCCAGGACTTCCGCCGCATCATCTATCCCAAGGTGACCTCCGCCATCATCGAGATGCCCGTCATCAGCAAGAATCGCGACCGTTTCGACGGCCCCATGCAGATTTCCATCAAGTGCCCGACCCCCAAGACGGAGATACGCTACACCCTCGACGGCACCGTCCCCACCGAGAAATCGACACTCTACACCAAGCCCTTCACCGTGCAGAACAGCACCATCGTCCGTGCCCGGGCCTTCAAGAAAGGCGAGCCCCCGTCGTTTGTGGCTACACAGCAGTTTGCCTTCGACTACGTGGTCGGCTGCACCTTTGCCCACAAGCCCAACACCCCTTACAATAAGAATGCGGCCCGCGCCCTCTACGATGGCGAGAAAGGCGATGTCAACGACCTCTCCCATGCTTGGCTGGGCTTCTCCGGCCATCCCGTCCAGGCCGACATTGAGCTGGGCAAGAGCATCCATCTCAGCAATGTGGTGCTGCGCTTTGCCCACGTGCCCGATGCGTGGGTCTTTGCCCCCCAGCAGGTCGAGGTGCGCGTCTCCGCCGACGGCAAGGAGTTTTCCGCGCCCATCCCCGCCACCATCACCTACGACCCTGCCGACCAGTCCATGAACACCACCCAGCTGCAAGTGGTCACCATCCCCGTCAACCGCGAGGGTGTCCGCTTTGTGCAGATTATTGCCCGCCCCCTTCCGCACATCCCCTCGTGGCACCGCGCCAAGGGGCTCAACCCGTGGATTATGATGGACGAGGTAGAAATAGAAGAAGTGATACAAAAATGAGCGCCCCGTTCTCCTCCCGCACCGCGCTGCTCCTCGGACAGCCCAATCTTGACCGCCTCACCTCGGCCCATGTCCTCGTTGTAGGCCTCGGAGGTGTGGGCGGCTATGCTGCCGAACAGCTCTGCAGGGCAGGAGTGGGCCATTTGACCCTTGTGGACGGCGACACGGTGAGCGAGACCAACCTCAACCGCCAGCTCATAGCCCTCCGCTCCACCATCGGACAGCCCAAGGCCCTCCTGTTTCGCGACCGTTTCCGCGACATCAACCCCGACTGTCAGGTGGAAGCCCTGCAAGAGTTCCTGCGCGACGACCGCACCCTCACCCTCTTGCAGACCAACCACTACGACTGCGTCGTGGATTGCATCGACACCCTCTCGCCCAAGGTCTTTCTCCTCTACCATGCCCACACGCTCGGTATCCCCGTGGTCAGCAGCATGGGCAGTGGCGGCAAGATGGACCCCTCGCAAATCTGCGCCGCCGACATCTCGCAGAGCCACACCTGCCGCCTTGCCGCCATGGTGCGCAAACGGCTCCACCGCATGGGCGTGGAAAAGGGCATCCGTGTGGTCTTCTCCGCCGAGGCCGTCCCGCCGCATGCCATCGTGCAGGACCCCTCCACCAATCATCTCACCACCGTCGGCACCATTTCTTATATGCCGCCGCTTTTCGGCTGCCACCTTGCTGCCGAAGTGATAAAAATCCTGTTAAACACATCAAACGCTAACGACGGCACCCCTGCCGTCGCCCAGAACCCATCATAGTCATGAAAAAAATACACCTCCTCATCGCTGTCGCGCTCCTTGCTCTCACCTCCTGCAAGGTCGATTTCAGTCCCAATGCCCCGTGGCGCGACGTCCCCGCCGTCTATTGTCTCCTCGACCCCGACGAAGACACCGTCTGGGCACGTGTGCAACGCTGCTATCTGGGCGAGGACAACCTCTACAACTACTCCTCGATAACCGACTCCAACTACTACCTGCCCGACGACATCAGCGTCCATCTCCTTGCCTACGAGGGTGTACGCGGTCCCTACAACAGCCTCACCTCCACCGGCCGTCTGCGCGACCGTTGGCAGCTCACCTACACCGAGCGTCCCGGCAAGCCGGAGGGCAACTTCCCTTCGGGCTTGCAGCCGGTCTACTATTGTGTGCCGGGTCATCAGCTCGTGGCGGACTCCGACTGCGTCTTCCAGCTCGTCATCATCCGCAATCCTTCGGGCGACACCCTTGCCCGCGCCACCACCACCATGGTCGGCTACCGTGAGCGCACCATCCACCTGCGCGACACTGTCGAGGAGATTCTCGTCAACCCCAACCACATGAACGGCTACCATTTCCGTTTTGTCAAAGGCGAAAGCACCATGGACTGGAACCCCGTGCCCCGCGGCCGCCGCTACCAGCCCATCATCACCTTCTACTACAAGCGCATGCACGACACTTGCAGCATCTCTATCCCCGGCAATGTCAAGACCGGCTCCGGCACCATGGACCGCATTTCCCATGCCACGGTAATCAGCGAGAGCCGTTTCCTCTCCATCATCAAAAACCAGCTCAAGAACAACACGGACTCCCTCTTCTCCGTCAACAATGTAGACATCACCATCACCGTCTGCAACGAGGATCTCAACGCCTATATTAACTCCCTCGACCGCACCGTTATGGGCGGGCAGGAGACGCCCACCTACTCCAATGTCGATGGCGGCGTGGGTATCTTTGCTTCCCGCCGCAACCACATCACCGTCAACATCCCTGCCGACTCCTTCGGCAACCCCACCAACCTCCCCCAGCGTCTGGTTGACCTCGGCGTAGGCTTCTACGGGAACTTCTGAATGTGTGAACGTGTGCATGGTTAGATTGATTCACGAATTAGCACATTCCCGAATTAACACATTCTAGACCCTGTTCCTCATGAAGACCCTCCTCCCTGTCCTTGCAACACTGCTGCTCCTCACCTCCTGTAAGGCCGAGTTCGACCCCAACGCCCCGTGGCGCGAAGTGCCTGTGGTCTATTGCGTCATCGACCCCGACGAGGATACCGTCTGGGTGCGCCTTCAGCGTTGCTTCCAAGGACAAGAGAACATGTACACCTACACCGCTGTGCCCGATTCCAACTACTACCTCCCCTCCGACGTGGCAGTCCATCTCCTTGCTTGGGAGGGAGCCTCTGCTCTCGGTGCCACCCCCACAGACTACGCCACACTCCGCGACCGCTGGGAACTCACCTGCATCGAGACCCCACGCAGCCTTGATTCCACTGCTGGCGTTCATCTACAGCCGCTCTACTACTGTGTGCCCGGCGAGCGCCTGTTGGCCGATACCGGCTGCCTCTTCCAGCTCGTCGTCCTCCGCCGCGCCGGCAACGCCTCCTCCTCGTCCATGGACACCCTCGCCACCGCTTTTACTTCCCTTGTGGGCGTACTGCCCAAAACACCCACCTCCCGCGGCCATATCGAGAGGGTCATCACCAACCCCACCTACACCCGTGCCCACGAGTTTGGATTCAGCGTCGGCTGCCGTGGCTTCCTGGAGTGGAACCCGCTGCCGCGGGGCAGGTTCTACCAACCTTTTGTCACCTTCCATTACGAGAAAAACCACGACACCCTCAGCATCACCATCCCCGGCATCACCGCCTTGGCCCCCTTCAGTGGCGACCATTTTGTTGTCAGGCCGTTCACCGAGCGGGAATTCCTCTCCGTCATCCGCCAGCACCTTGCCTCCAACACCGACACCCTCTATTGCGTCAACAACGTCGACATCACCCTCACCGTCTGCAATGAAGACCTTTACCAGTACATGCGTACACAGCACCATGTGAGTGCCGACGGGCACGAGCTACCCGCCTACAGCAACATCAACGGCGGCGTCGGCATCTTCGCCTCCCGCCGCACCCACATCACCGTCAACGTCCCCGCCGACTCCTCCGGCAACCCCGACAACCTGCCCCAGCGTCTCGTCGACCTCGGCGTAGGCTTCTATGGCCGTTTCTGAAGTACCCCTCTCCCCTCGGAATCTCGGTGTGACGCACCGGTTGTTTGTGTGGTAAGGCATTGTAATACAGTGTAGTATTCCTTGTGTTGTAGCTAAAATGCTGCATCTTAGCTCGTTAAACGTTCCGAGGATGCCCGTTCAATATTAGTTCAATATTGAATCAATATAGAACGAGTATTGAACGGCCATTCAATGAGCGTTGTTGGATTGGGCAGAGGATTGTGTTTGAGGAAGTTGTATTGGGAGGGTGGAAAAACTCTTAGTGCTCATGGTAGCGTCCCTTCGGGACGCAGAAGCTTTCTTGCTGACAGTCACCGCCCTGCCCCCATGGTTTGCACGGTGTTATGAATGTTTTTCCCTCTCCGAAGTGATTCCTCCAGATACAATCCGATAAAGATTGACATATCACAATTTTTTTGTATATTTGCAGAAGAGAGTGCATCTGTGCGGCAGTGCTGAAAAGATTGTAAACAAGATAATTGCTGATGGTATGAGGAAATATGACATCTTTATTTCGTGCAAAAGCGAGGACTACGCCAAGGCCGAGCCCATCTACTACTGGTTGGTGGAGCAGGGCTACAACCCCTTTTTCGCCCCGGTAAGTCTACAAACAGGTACGACTTTTGCCAGAGATGCTTTTGACAAGGATATTGATGACGCATTGGAGCAGGTGGACAATATGATTGTATTCACCTCTAAGGCGGAATATGTGGAGAGCGGATATGTGGAGGAGGAATGGCGACTTTTTGTAGGAGAGAAGCGGAAAGATAGAAAGCAGGGCAATATAGTTACGATATTAGAAGGTGTTATGATTGATAGTCTGCCGCTTAAACTACGGAATGTGCAATCCTTCACCCTTGATGCTTACAAGAATGGCTTGCTGAGGTATATGTGGAGTAGAGGAGAACAGAAAGATGTAGTTAGGCAGACACCCGTTCAGACAAAGCCAACAGTAAAAAAACACAAAGAGATTATCCCATTCAAAGTGGGCGATGTGGAGTTCAAGATGGTGTATGTGGAGGGCGGCACGTTCATGATGGGCGCGACGGCGGAACAGGACAGTGATGCTTATGATGATGAGATGCTTGCACACAAGGTGACATTGAGCGATTACTACATAGGAGAGACGCAGGTGACACAGGCGTTGTGGAAGGTGGTGATGGGCAATGACCCGTCCTATTTCAAAGGCGATGACAATCGGCCAGTGGAACAGGTCTCATGGAAAGTAATTACCGAGAAGTTTATCCCCGCATTGAATAACCACCCCGAAGTGAAAAGCCACCCGTTGGTCAATTTGAAGGGTCTCAAGTTCCGGCTGCCAACGGAGGCGGAGTGGGAGTATGCCGCACGAGGTGGAAACAAGAGCAAGGGGTTCAAGTACAGCGGGAGCGACAATATAGATGAAGTGGCATGGTATGGTGGTAACAGCAGGGACAAGATCCATCCAGTGAAGAGAAAACGGGAAAACGAATTAGATTTATACGACATGAGCGGGAATGTGTGGGAATGGTGCAGAGACTGGTACGGGGACTATAGTAGCGGTGCGCAGACCAATCCTCAGGGACCGGACATGAGCTATAATGGCCATGTGATTCGTGGCGGTAGCTGGCTCAACTCTGCGGGGAACTGCCGCGTGTCTACCCGCCACTACATGCAGGGCAGCCGTAGCAGCAGCATTGGTTTCCGTCTGGTTTTGTGTCCGTAGATTACCACAAACGATGCTGGTTTGAATGTGTGAATGTGCAAATCGATTTACGAATTAGCACATTGGCAAATTAACGAATACAAAAAGGACCTATGCCGCAGAACTTGATACGGAAGTCTATAATGCAAATTGATATGCAAATGGATCGGGTTTGGTATTGGTCTGGTTTTTATATAGTCTCGAAACCTATTGGGTAACAATCAGTACTAAGGCGATACAAACTAACAAATCAACAGATTAACCTTGTATTAGTGTATGAATAAGAGAATAATATGTGCAGCAATTGCTGTAGGGTTGTTAATGGTTGGATGCCGACAGGGGTCGGAGAGGTCGCAACAGACAGCTGACTCGGTTTCTTTGGTCAGTGCCGATAGTGCCAAAGACGGCATGACTGAGATGGAACGCTCGGAACCCAAGCAGACAAGGGTTCAGGGAGTGCTTTCTGACAGGACGGTGGGCGACGACTTGACCTTTGAGGTGGGTGGCGTGCGGTTCACCCTTGTGGCAGTGGAAGGCGGCACGTTTATGATGGGGACTGACCCCAAGTACCGCACTGACTATGACGACGAGAAGCAGCATCGGGTGACCGTGGGCAGTTTCTATATCGGGCAGACGGAGGTGACACAGGCGTTGTGGCGGGCCGTGATGGGGAGTGAGCCGGACTATGAGGGCGGCTGGCTAAAGGTGTATGGCCGGGGCGACATGTACCCTGCTTACCGTGTTGGCTACGACGAAGTGCAGGAATTTCTGCGGCGGTTGAATGCCGTGACGGGACAGCAGTTCCGTCTGCCCACCGAGGCCGAATGGGAATATGCTGCCAGGGGCGGAGCCAAAAGCCACGGCTACCGTTACAGCGGCAGCAACCGCTTGGCGGATGTGGCATGGTGTAGCGTAAAGCCTCACCGACAGACCCACCCTGTGGCGCAGCGGAAGCCCAACGAGTTGGGATTGTATGATATGAGTGGGAATGTTTTTGAATGGTGCAGCGACTGGGAGTCCCCCTACGAAGGCGACGAGGTTTGCCCCCTTGGAGCCGACACGGGGCGGAGCCGTGTGATGAGGGGTGGCTGTTGGTTGAACGAGTCCGACAGGGTGGACTGCGCCTTCTGCCAGGTCTCTAACCGCGAAAGCCGTTTCCCCAACGAACCCAGTTTCTGCGTAGGCTTCCGCATTGCAATGTAGGGTAGAGGTGCTCTATATGGTAATGTTGTGGTGTATAATTGGAATATATTTTGTATATTTGCAAAAAAGTGGATTGTTGGCAGGTTTTGCCGAACCGCTTGTAAACGAATGGATTGTTTGACGAATACACAGCTGTATGGATAAAGAATACGATGTTTTTATCAGCTACCGCCATGACAGCCCTGCTGAAAAGGGACGTAATATATCGACAGCGGGAATGATTAAGGACGAATTAGAGAGAGTTGCAGGATGTCAAGTTTTTTGGGATCGAAAATGTACGGATTATAATTTTAGAAATATCATTATACCAGCAATACATTCATGCAGGAATTTTATTTTGTTGTTGACGAAGAATTCCCTTGATAGTTGCAAGGATGCAAAGGACTGGGTACGCCTTGAGATACTGGAGGCGTTTATCAGCCCTTGTAAAGTCATCTTGATAACGCCTGATGGGGAGGTTTCTGCATTGCCAGAAGATTTACCCGCAGAGTTAAGTGCTATCTCTGGGCTTGAAATCTCCGATATAGGTGTTAAAAGGAAAACACTCAGAATGGATATAAAGAACTTGGTTGAAACACGATTGGAATTTGCGGGGGATGGCGACAATAAATCGCAGTGTGTTGAGATGCATATTGACACGGACTATGATTGCCACGTGTTGAAGTTCAAAAAGGAGGTGATGCTGGCTCGGAAAGATGAAGATAATCTGTTGTTCCTCAAGAAAGGCACACATAAGTTTGAATTCGTGGCCGATGGTTTCGATAAGGTACAATCGATCGAGACAGTTGAGATTAAAGAAGAGGATTTGAATTCTACGGATTTTATAGAAGTGAGATTGAATGAAGATGTGGAGCGGGAACGGAAGGAACGAGAGAAAAGGGAGCGAGAAGAACGAGGTGAGTTTGAAGTGGACGGGGTGGAGTTTAAGATGGTGAAGGTGGAGGGTGGCAAGTTCAAGATGGGTGCACAAAATAGTGACCCAAAGTCTCCGAACTATGACGAAGAGGCGTGGGATCATGAAAGCCCGGTGCATGAAGTCGAGTTGAGCGACTACTATATTGGAGAGACACAGGTGACACAGGCATTGTGGAAGGTGGTGATGGGCAATAACCCGTCCTATTTCAAAGGCGATGACAATCGGCCAGTGGAACAGGTCTCATGGAAAGTAATTACCGAGAAGTTTATCCCCGCATTGAATAACCGCCCCGAAGTGAAAAGCCACCCGTTGGTCAATTTGAAGGGTCTCAAGTTCCGGCTGCCAACGGAGGCGGAATGGGAGTATGCCGCGCGGGAAGGAAACAAGAGCAAGGGATACAAGTACAGCGGGAGCGACAATATAGATGAAGTGGCATGGTACGATGGCAACAGCAGAGACCCACATCCTGTGAAAGGGAAGAGGGAAAACGAATTAGACCTGTATGACATGAGCGGGAATGTGTGGGAATGGTGCAGTGACTGGTACGGGGACTATAGTAGCGGTGCGCAGCCCAATCCTCAGGGGCCGGACACGGGCTTTGGCCGTGTGCTGCGTGGCGGTGGCTGGAACGGCATTGCGGGGTACTGCCGCGTGTCTTTCCGCTGCAGCACGCCGGTCAACCGCGATTGCAACATTGGTTTCCGTCTGGTTTTGTGTCCGTAGTTTACCACAAAAGATGCTGGTTTGAGAGTGTGAATGTACAAATCGATTTATGAATTGGCATTTAGGCAAGTAGACTTGTGCAGGGGGATATGCAGAGAGTGTGAAATTGAATGGAAAGTATTTGAAGATTAATAAAAAATGATTGACTATGAAAAGATATTGGAAAAGGATATTGTTACGTTTTGACCGGTCGTTCAGTACCAACAAGATGTTGAAGCCCATCCTGTGGGTAGTGGGATTCTGCGTGTCGTGGACGTTGGTCTTTTGGTTGATAGGTCTGGCATGGGGAGGCACCACGGCAGCTGAAGAGACGGGTGCAGTGGCATCCGAGCGCATGGACGAGGTGCTGAATTTGATGTTGGGGCAGAGCAATTACCCCATCACGTCCTCCATGCCCCATTGGTATCAGTTGCTCATAGCCTTTGTGGGCACCATGTTCTTCACGGCCTTCCTCATATCGGCGTTCAGTAACCTGTTGAGCAACCGCGCTGCAAGCCATAGGAAAGGCTTTTTGCATTACTACTTCTCCGACCACATACTGGTGATGGGTGGCAGCAAGATAGTGGTGGGCATATTGAAGTCCATAGCTGCCGATGCCGCGCTGAGGCGGAAGGATGTGGTCATTGTGACCAATCAGGATGCCGAGGAGCTGTGGGTGCAGATTGTGCCGCTGCTGACGGACGAGGAGCGGAAGGTGTCCCTCACCATCTACCACGGCGAGCGGAACATGGAGAAAACCTTGCGCTTCAGCCAGGCGGAGAAGGCTGCGCTGATATACATCACGGGAGAAGACAACGAGGAGGAGCATGACTCTATCAATGTGGAATGCTGGAAGCTGCTGAAGGCGTTGCGCAGCCGCGAGGCGACGGGCCGGGCGCAGTGCTACCTGACCTTTGAGCGCAATGCGTCCACCTACCTCTTCCACTCGTTGCCCGAGGAGCAGGACACCTCCAAGATGGAGACCACGATAGTGAACCGGTTAGAGTCCATCGCCCAGCAGATATTGATTGGGGACGACGACAGGTGGAAAGACTTTACGCTGGACCGCGGCACAATAACCCGGGAGAGTGAGAAGTATGTCCACTTGGTGGTTGCGGGGATGACGCAGATGGGCTATGCCATGGCAAGCACGGCGGCGCACCTGTGCCACTATCCCAACTTTGAAGAGAAGGCAGCGCACCCGATAAGAACCAAGATAACGTTTATTGACAAGAACGCGGAACGGGAGATGAAGTACTTCCGCGGGCGCTACCCAGGCCTTTTCAAGGTGTCGCACTGGCGGTTCTGGAAAGATGGAAAGCAGGTGGATCGTGAAGGCAGCATGGATGAATATGGAGACTTCTTGGATGTGGAATGGGAGTTTATGGAAGGGGAATTGGTTGACGACTGGGTTAGGGAACGGCTTGAGGAGTGGCGGAAGGATGATGCGCAGATACTGACCCTTGCCCTGTGCGACGACGAGCCGGAAAGGAACATCGCCAATGCGCTCTATCTGCCAGAGGGTTTCTACCGCCCGGTGGCTGCCCGCGAAGAATTGACGGTAAAAGACCCCTTGATTTGGGTTTATCAGCCGGTGAGCAATGCCTTGGTAGAAGCATCGAAGGATGTCCGCAGGTATGCCAATATTTTGTCGTTTGGCACCATGTCCGACAGCTACGACATGCGGTTGGAGGGGCGCATAGCCGAGGCAAAAAGAATCAATTATCTCTACTGCAACACCAATAATTATGTGATGATGCCTTCGGTGAATGACGAACTTGACGAGCTGTGGCGGAAGCTGTCGTTTGCAAACAAGATGTCCAATCTTTATGCCGCCAACTCCATCTATACCAAGTTCCGCAGCATGGGGGTCAGCACAGACGGGAAGAGAAGAATCACTTTCGACGTTGATGCCTTGGAGCGTTTAGCAAAGATGGAGCATGCCCGCTGGAATATAGAGAAGCTCCTGGTAGGTTTCCGTCCGTTGCCCGCAGCGGAGAGAGCCGAAATCAAAAAAGGGTTGGACAATGGTGATGAAGCGGTGAAGAAGAGAGTCGACGATTTGAAGAAAAACCACTTTGAACACAAGGATATAGCTCCGTATGGCGAATTGCGGAATTCGTCGCAGGATTATGACAGGAACATAGTGCGGAACCTGTCCGACGTGATAAGTAACTAAACAAGCAAGGCTATGGCAAACAGAGCATACAAACCAAATCCAGTCGACACACAGGCCATTGAGTTGCCGGAGGAGCTTGTGCAATTGGCCGAACCTTTGGCGCGGCATGTCCATGAGGTGTGGTCGGCAAGGCGGATTGCCGAAGGGTGGAGATACGGTCCCCAAAGGAATGACGAGTTGAAGGAGACGCCCTGTTTAGTGCCCTACGAGGAGCTGGAAGAGGGCGAGAAGGCGTACGACAGGAATACCGCCATGGAGACATTAAAGTACATCCTCTCTCTTGGATACAGAATTGAACGATAGAAAGATTGTAAAAAAGTATTTTTTTTCAACAAATAATTGTTGTTATTCCTTAAAAAAACGTATATTTGCATACCTATATTATTATGGACGGGTAGCGTTTAATGGTGTGTAGGATAGGAGAATGGGCTGTTGTTTGTGTCTGTCAATATGGCCAAAGATGGTTTCATTTCCCTTTCAAAGCTCGTTTTTAAAGGCAGGAAAGGCTTTTTTGCCGCCCTAAACAAACCCAGAACACGGTGGTATAGACATTGATTTTTTGAAATGAAAGTGTAATTAAATAGTGCTGTTTTATGCGTAATAGTAATACTCTTTTTGGATTGATAGGTCTGTTGCTTGCTATGATAATACTTCCGGGCAACCGTTTGCAAGCCCAGGAAACAATGAATACCAGCTCGTGCATCACAGTTGAGACGCTGGAGTCTATGCTTCATCTCCCAATATCAGATGTCTTCGATATCATGGCGGAGAAGGACTACCAAATGGGCAGTATTACCGATACAATCACCGACACTGTTGACAACTTCCCGTTGCGCTACATGCGCACAGGGTTCTACCATTTCTCTAAATCGGGCAATGTCGAGGTGCTTCTGATGGAATCGTTGGACGGCTTGAGCAATTATGTGCAGTTCTCGATGAAACACAAAGGGGAGTGTGATTTTATAAGCGATTTGCTGAACCATGCCTATACCCTTAACGGCGTAAAGTCTGTTTTTGTCGCTACCAAGCCAGTGAAAGGGCGCATTGAGCGTTACGAGTGCAAGGTGCTTCAAGATCAGGACACCTCGTTGTGGGTTCAGTTGAAATATGTCGATGAGATAGTAAAGTTCATCACCCCTCAGAAGAAGGCAGCTGTGGAGGTTGTGAAGAAGGCTATGGCCCGTGCCGATGAGTTGCGCAACTCAGGCAGGTTTGCCGAGGCCTTCTCAACGCTGGACTCTGTCATGGACTATTATCCTCCCATGAACGATTCTATCAAGATTGCGTATCAGCTTGTAGAGAAGAGCCGCTCCATCCACTATTCGGCTCTTTTAGACATGGCGCTGTTGCAGAGCGAGGGCGAGTCATGGGTAAAGGCACTGCCCCTGTGCGACACAATCCTGTCTTTCGAACCGCAAAACGAGAAGGTGCTCCGTGTCAAAGAGCTTCTGTTGGCTCGCAAAAACAATGTTGAGGTGCCTTACAGATCCAAATGCCCCCAATCGTTTGAGATGCTCTGCAAGCAATTGCAGGATGTGGTGAATCTGGAAATCCGAAATCACATTAGCAGTAAGAAACAGGAGTTGCGCTTAGACTTCAATGTGAGGACGGATTACGAGAATGAGTCGTCGGCTGATGTTTCGGTATCGATGGCCGATTCGAAAGCAAGAGGTTCCAGACCCAGTGAGTATCGCATCAATATACTGAAAGCCGAATTGGACAGCATTGCCAACTCACCTTTGATCAGCCCTGTGCGTGAGCAAAATGTTTATGTGCGCACCGCTGACACCATTTCTGCTGTTGTCCGTTGGGACTATACTACATCGGAGTTTGATGCAAGGCGCGTCAAAGACAGTCTGATGCAAAGTATGATAGACTCGATTGAGCGGCAGTTCATGTATCAGGTGCAGACTTCCAAAACCGAGCTGGAAGCAGACGGCACGTTCAAACAATACTTAGTCCCGCGTCTGCCAACCAAGCGTGTCTACACCTTCGGTTGGGTGAATAAGGACCTTGAGCGGCAGGGCTATGTCGAGCAGTACCGCGACATCTACCTGATGGATTTCCAGACGGCCCGTGGTCTTTCTTGGGCACCCTCGCTGCTCATTCCAGGTTTGGGCACCTACAACCAAGGGGCGCGTTCCGATGTCGCTTCGCGCGCCATTCCCTTCTTCCTTTTTGGCGGTATAGGCGTTTTCGGTCTGCTGTGGGAGACTCGAATAGACCATCCCGTTCAGGAGCTGACCGACCCTGCCATGAATCCTTTCTACCTCAAAAACATTGGTTATTACCTGAGTTGTGCCGGTTTCGGAATCTCCGCGGCCATCTATCTCACCGAGATAATCGAGGGCATAAGCAACAGTGTAAAGAATGCCAAACGCTCCAAAGCCATCCGGCGTCGTCTTGCCGAAGGCCCCCTGATGATTGATGCACAAGATGTGATAATCCGATAATCCCCGTTCACCCCCTAACAACACTATCCCTCGGCAGAATAGTTTTAACCCTAAACCCACGAAGAAGAGTATGGCAGGATATGATATCTTTCTTAGCTACAGGCGCCATGAAAGCGACGGCACTTCCAATGTCGATCTGGCACGTTCTTTTTACTATGCATTTAAAGAGAAGAGATTCAAGGTTTTCTTCGACTTTAACGATTGCACGGACGATTTCTTCTCCCAGAAAATACTGCCAGCCATCCGAACATGCGATTTCTTTGTCCTGTTGCTGACCAAGGATACGCTCGTGCGTTGCAAGGCGGAGGGCGACTGGGTGCGCAGAGAAATCGAGGAGGCCCTCAAGTACAATCGCAAGATTATACCCATCACTCCTGACGGAGCCGTGAGTGTATGGCCGGAGGATTTGCCCAGTTCGCTGAAAGTGCTATCGGCCAATGGCGGCATCCAGATTTCTTCTGTCCATCGCGATTACACCTTTAAAGCCAATGTGGGCTTGGTGGTGAGGCAGCGTATGCGCCGCAAATGGTGGCGCAACAATGCCGTTTGGGGCAGTGCCGCTGCGGTTGTGGCCGTGGGCTTGCTGCTATTGTTCTTGGTGCCGCGTGGTGGTGGCGAAGCCCTGGTGACCGACTCGGTCCAGCCCGATTCAATAGTGATAGATACACCTGCTGCCCCGCAGGTAGAATCCGTTGCGGCCCCTGAACCTCCCACAAAGACAAAGAAGAAGGTGGAAAAGGAAAAGACTGCCACCAAACAGAAAACAGAGACCAAGGCCGACGAAAAACCTCAAAAAGCTGTTGAGACAACCTCGAAGGTCGAAACCCATGAAGTCGCCCCAAAGGTAGAGGCTTCTATCCCTCAAACAGGAGCCGAACCGGCCAAACAGCCCGAGGAGGTTAAGACAGATGAACCCGTCAAGACGGCGCCGGTCGCCAAAACCGCAGAAAAACCCAAGGTCAACAAGGATTACAGCAAGGCGGTGAATTTCCATAAAGCGGGCAGGTACCCGGAAGCCCTGAGCCTCTTTGAGAAACTGAAGAGGGAAGGGTTTACAGGAGGTGATATTGACACCTATATAGCCGACTGCAAGAACCATCTGAAGTAAGAAAAAGGCTTGTCGTGTCGACAGGCCTTCAGTATTTCGCAGCTTCCATCGGAGAGGAGTTGCTGCAACGTCGCTCCTTACTGCTCGGTTTTATTCCCGTAATAGCATATTTCTCTGAATGGGAGAGGGAGAAGTGAATGGGAAGAATGCGGGAACGAACCTGTGGGGTGCGAAGTTTACTCGGCTCCGAATTGCATGAGGTAGGCTTTGATGAAGTTGTCGATTTTGCCGTCCATGACGGCGGCCACGTCGGAGGTTTGGTAGTTGGTGCGGTGGTCTTTGACGCGGCGGTCGTCCATGACGTAGCTGCGTATCTGGCTGCCCCATTCAATCTTTTTCTGTGAGGCTTTGATTTTGGCTTGCTCCTCCATGCGGTGTTGCAGTTCGCGTTCGTAGAGCTGCGAGCGGAGCAGTCGCATGGCGTTTTCTTTGTTCTTGGGCTGGTCGCGGGTTTCGGTATTTTCGATAAGGATTTCTTCTTCGGCGCCGGTGTAGGGGTCCTTGTACTGATAGCGCAGACGGACACCGCTCTCTACCTTGTTGACGTTCTGTCCGCCCGCTCCGCCGCTGCGGAAGGTGTCCCAGCTGAGGCGTGACATGTCGACGACAACCTCGATGGTGTCGTCGACAAGCGGTGTGACGCTGACGGAGGCGAAGGAGGTCATGCGTTTGCCTTGGGCGTTGAAGGGGCTGACGCGGACCAGACGGTGGACGCCGGTCTCGCTCTTGAGGTAGCCGTAGGCGTAGTCGCCCTCGATTTGCAGGGTGGCGCTTTTGATGCCGGCGCCTTCGCCGTCGAGACTGTTGGAGATGGCCACGCGGTAGTTGTGGGTTTCGGCATAGCGGATGTACATGCGCATGAGCATTTCGGCCCAGTCCTGGGCTTCAACACCGCCCGCGCCGGCATTGATGGAGAGGACGGCGTCGAAATGGTCGCTTTCGCCTTGGAGCATATTCTTGAGTTCGAGGGCTTCGACGAGGGGTTGCGTGATGGCTATCTGGTCGAGGACTTCTTGCTCGGTGGCGTCGCCGCTGTCAAAGAATTCGCCCATGACGGCGAGGTCGCCGCAGCTGTTTTCTACTTCGCGGTAGGCTGTGACCCAAGCTTTTTTTGTCTGGATGGCTTTCATGATGCGTTGGGCTTGCTTGGGGTCGTTCCAGAAGTCGGGGGCTTCGGTTTGCTTTTCTTCCTCGGCCACTTGTGCGGTGAGGTTGTCTATGTTGAGGTAGCGGCGCAGGGCTTCGGTGCGTTGTTGGAGGTCTTTGATGGTTTCGGCGGTGGTCATTACGAATGGGGGATTACTGATTGAAAATGATGATTAGAATGTGGGATAGATTTCGGGGCAGCCGGGAGTGAAGTAGGCGGCGACGAAGGCTAAGAGAATGAGCATGAGTTTGGTGAGGGTGAAGTTGTTGTGGTCGTGGTCAAAGAGGATGTTGACGGCGACGTGGAGGAGTATGCCGACCACGACGCCCATGATGATGCTTTGGAACAGTTCGCTGGAGGGGATGAGGTAGAGGTTGCAGAGTGAGCCAAGGGGGGTCATGACGGCGAAGAGGGCAAGGAGCCCGAATGACCGCCAGAAGCCATAGTGGTTGGATATGAAAAGGCTGACAAGCACCAGGGCAATGGGGATGTTGTGGAGGACGATGCCGTAGAGGAGGCCTTGGTGGATGTCGCCGTCGAGGTCGACAAGGGGCATGCCTTCGAGGAAGGCGTGGATGGAGAGGCCGATGATGAGGCCGGTGATGGGGTGGACGGCGCCTGAGTGGCAGTGGCCGGGGTGGGGGAGATGGCTGTGGTGGTGCTCGGCGGCCTCATGCTCTTCTTCGCAGCAGGGGCAGTGGTTGTGGCCGTGCTCGGCTCCGCGGGTGAGTTGTTCGAGCAGCAGCTGGATGAGGAATCCCACCATGACGGAGGCGGCAATTTTGAAGTGCCAGTTGGGTGTGACGAAACGGTAGGGGTCTTCGCCAAGGAAGATGTGGGGCACGAGGTTGATGAAACAGGAGGCGAAGAGGAAGGCACCTCCGAAGATGGTGATATAGGATGTGAATTTAGGGCCGACGTGCTTGCCCGAAGGGATGAGCGCTGCCCATCCGACAATGCCGACTACGATGAGGATGTAGGCTAATATTATTGTTGTTGACATATACTCAAATAAAAAAAGGGTAAGCTGTTTATATCGCACCGCTACAACCAAACACCCTTGCTGTATTCCTACCCTGGGGGATTCAATGGGAGCTGGTCGTATAAGACTTACCCATTTGCAAAAGTACTACTTTTTTTTAGATTATCAAGAAAAAAAGGATTATTTTTGATTATTTTTTTTTGAAGGGGTGGTGATGGATTAGTGAATATTTCTGTTGTTGAGTGCTTTGTGGAACTTTTGGGCGTTTGCAGAATGTTCGGCAGAAGTGGCCGCAAAATTGTGTCGACCGCTGAAATCTTCCTTTGCGCAGAAGAAAAAATAGCCAGTTTTCTTGTTTTTGAGCACTGCGTCGATGGAGGAGACCGAGGGGATGCAGATGGGTCCCGGAGGCAGACCGGCATTGAGGTAGGTGTTGTAGGGGCTGGGGAAGGAGAGCATGTCGCCCTTGATGCGGCGGATGGAGAAATCGCCGATGGCGTACTTGACGGTGGGGTCGGCCTGGAGGGGCATGCCGACGCGGTAGCGGTTGAGGTAGACGGAGGCGATGTCGGCTTTTTCGTCGTCGGCATTGGTCTCTTCGTCGACAATGGAGGCGATGGTGAGGACTTGCTGGCGGGTGAGGCCGAGGGCTTCAAGTTGGCGGCTGCGTTTCTGCCAGAAGTAGTCCGATTCGCGTTTCATGCGGTCTAAGAGGGCTGTGGGGGAGGTGGTCCAGTAGAGTTCGTAGGTGTTTTGGAGGAAGAGGCCTATGATGGTTTGTGGCGTTTCGCCGTAGTGGGTGCAGGTCTGCGGGGACTGCATGAGGGCAAGGAGGCTGTCCGGGGAGAGGGTGAGACGGGTGCCGAGGTATTGGCACAGCTGATCGGGGGTGCGATGTTTGTTGATGGTGATGCGCACGGGGTCCTGGTTGCCGGAGTAGAGCTTTTGTATCACTCGGATGATGTGGGTGTGCGGTTGCAGGAGGTAGCTGCCGGCTTTGACATGCTTTTGCAGCCCCCGGGCTCGGGCTATGGCATGGAAGGCGGCATGGTTGGGAATGCAGCCGTGCGCGTCGAGCGTGTCGGTGAGGGCGTCGTAGTCGGCCCCCGGCGGGATGTTGATGCGCACGGGTTCCGGGATGTTGAGGGTCTGTTCGCGGACAAGGAACAGGCCGCCTCCGAGAAGAAGGACGATGGAGGCTATGATAATGATGGGTAGGAGATGTTTGGTCTTCATAATGAGGATTATTCGAGGATGAGTTGGTATCGGTGGGTGTCAATAAACCTGTCGGAACGGATTACCCAGTCGCGGAGGGTGGCGCAATGGGCATAGCCGGCTTTTTGGAAGATGTGCAGGCTTGGAGTGTTGGTGGCGGCGATGTCGGCATAGAGCTGGTGGAGCGAGGTGTTTTGCCGGCAGAAGTCAGTGAGGGTCTGAATCATGGTTGAGCCATTGCCACGGTGGCGGTATTCGTTGGAGACCACAATGCCCACGGCGGCACGGCGGTTGATGGGGTCGTAGTTGTAAAGCTCGACACAGCCCACGGGGTGGTCGGCATCGTCGAAGGCGTAGAGTGTGAGTTTGCCGGATGAGAGGGAGTCTCCTTGTTGTGCTTTGAGTGTCATGAGTGGATTGTGAGTGTGAATGATTAACTGATTTTATCCCATTGTTCGTGTGATGGGTTTTGCTGCAGGTGCAGACGCAGGGTGCTGTTTTCGGGCCGCAGGAGGTCGGGGTCGGCGTCGAGGATGGAGCGCACCTCGTCGCGGGTGACGCGGACAAGGGGTTCGTCGTCGACAATGTCGGCCACACGTAGGTTGAGCATGCCGCTTTGTTGCAGCCCTTGGAGGTCGCCGGGGCCGCGCAGACGCAGGTCGGCTTCGGCAATGGCAAAGCCGTCGGTGGTGCTGCACATGGTTTGTATGCGCTGTTTGCTGTTGCGGCTCAGGTCGTCCTTGGTCATCAGGATGCAGTAGGACTGGCTGGCTCCGCGCCCCACGCGGCCGCGAAGCTGGTGGAGCTGGCTGAGACCAAAGCGTTCGGCATTCTCAATGACCATGACTGTGGCGTTGGGTACGTCCACGCCCACCTCAATGACGGTGGTGGAAACCATGATTTGTGTCTCGCCCCGTTTGAAGCGGTCCATCTCGTAGGCTTTGGCTTCGGCGGGCATCTGGCCATGGACGATGCTGAGTTGGTATTGCGGCTGGGGAAAGCTGCGCGACAGGCTTTCGTAGCCGTCCATAATGTCCTTGAGGTCTAAGTTTTCGCTCTCGTTGATGAGGGGGTAGACGACGTAGACCTGCCGGCCTTGGGCAATCTGCTGGCGCATGAAGTTGAAAAGGAGTAGGCGTTTGGCATCGGTGCCGTGAGTGGTGATCACTGGGTGCCGTCCTGGGGGCAGCTCGTCAATGATGGAGCAGTCGAGGTCGGCGTAGAGGGTCATGGCCAGCGTGCGCGGGATGGGTGTGGCGGTCATGACGAGGATGTGAGGCGGCACCGGGCTTTTGCGCCAGAGTTTGGCTCGTTGCTCGACACCGAAGCGGTGCTGCTCGTCGATAACCACATAGCCCAATTGGGAGAATTGAACATCGTCCTCAATGAGGGCATGGGTGCCTATGAGTATGTCTACCTGGCCGTTGGCAAGGCGTTGCTTCACCTCTTTCTTTTGCTTGGCTTTCAGTGCACCCACCAGCAGCTCGACGTGTATGTCCAGCCCGCTAAGCATTTTCTGGAAACTGGCAAAGTGCTGCGATGCAAGAATCTCGGTGGGGGCCATGAGGCAGGCTTGGCAGCCGTTGTCGAGGGCTATGAGCATGGTGAGCAGGGCTACGAGGGTTTTCCCGCTGCCCACATCGCCTTGCAGCAGACGGTTCATCTGCCGTCCGCTGCGCATGTCCTCACGAATCTCCTTGATGACTCGTTTTTGTGCACCCGTAAGGGGGAAGGGCAGGTTGTTGTGGTAGAAACCGTTGAAATGCTCGCCCACAATGCTGAATATGCGCCCTGAGGAGTGGTTTCGGCGGCTGATGCGGCTGTATTGGTAGTCCAGCTGATGGAAGAAGAGTTCTTCGAATTTCTCACGGAAGAGGGCTTGCCCCCACGTTTGCATGGTGTTTGGGTAGTGCATGTTGCGCAGGGCGTTGTTGCGGTCCATGAGGTGGTATTTCTGCACAATGTGCGGAGGGAGAGATTCGGGCAGAGGAAGGGTCAACTGTTGCAGCAGGGTGTCGGTGAGGCGGGCAATGCCACGGGACGAGAAGCCTTTGGCTTTGGCCTTCTCGGTGGTGCGGTAGATGGGCAGCAGGGGATGGGCCGGGTGGTCGCCACCAGGTGTGGCGGGCTCTATGTCGGGGTGGGCAATCTGCCAGTTGCTGCCATAGAGGGTGGGCTTGCCCATGACGTTGTAGAGGATATTGTTCCGCAGGCTGTCGCGTATCCATTTCAGCCCTTGGAACCAGACAAGGGTCATCGCGCCCGTGCCGTCGGTGAAGGTGGCTTCGAGTCTTGTGGACCGGCCGGAGGTGACGGTGTGCAGGTTCTCGATATGGCCGCGGAAAACAAGGTAGGGCTCTTCGGCATTGAAGTCGGCAAGGGTGCTGACGTGCGAGCGGTCCACCATGCGGAAAGGAAAATACTCCAAAAGGTCGCCGAAGGTGTGGATGTCCAGCTCTTTGGCGAGGATGTCGGCACGCTGTGGCCCGACGCCTTTCAGGTATATGATGGAGGTATCGATGGGTTAATCTTTTTCCTTTTGTTGGTGTGCCAGTTGTTCTCTAATCAGGGTGCTGCTGATGTCGCGGTGTTCATCGTCGGCCAGCAGCAGTACGGTCTCTATGTCGGGAGCAAGGGTCTTGTTCACGGCGGCGATGGTCTGCTCGTATTCCAGGTCCTTGGCGTCGCGGATGCCTCGCAGGATGAAACGCGCCCCCACCCGTTTGCAAAGGTCGACGGTCATGTCGCTATACTCGACTACCTCTACGCGGCTGTCGTTGGGGAAGAAGTCCCGAATCTTTTGCATGCGCTGCTGTGTGGAGAACATGTAGCGCTTGTCAGTGTTTACTCCCACAGCCACCACAATGTGGTCAAACAGGGCCAGTGCACGTCGCACAATGACCTCGTGGCCAGAGGTGAAAGGGTCGAACGAACCGGGAAAGAGGGCTGTTTTCTGTGTCATGGCTTTCCTATCTTCTGCGTCGGTGAGTGCGTTTGTTGTGCGAGGAACGGTCGTCGTTGCCAAACTGCCACATCAGGCGAATTGTGATGGAGGAGCTGTAGCAGTTGTTTTGCCATTCGTCGCCGTCTAATGAGAAACGCCACCCTTTTTTGACCGGGAGTATCGAGTATTGGTAGCGTGCGCTGAATTGCAGTCCTTTCCAGATGGTGAAACGTGCCTCGGCGGCGGCGGCGAGGTCGTTTTTCAGGAACTTCATGTCGGTGGTGTCGGGGATGAAATAGTTGGGGTTGTAGCGGATGAAGCCATGAGGCTGACTTACCAAACGGCTGTAGACCAATCCCGCCCCAATCTGCAACCCACCGAATGGGTCGCGGAAAAAGACCGTCAGAGGGATGTCGACATAGTGGAGGTCAAGATTGATGTTGTAATAATTTTCCGAGCTGCGGCTGTGGTTGCCGATTCCGCGGCAGGAATAGTCGGTCTCGACGGCAAGAGACCAAGTGTTGTTGTTGTCCAATTTGACCAAGGCTCCCACGCCGCCATGGAGGCCCCAATGGCCAAAGCCTTTCAACTCGTCGCCCTCCACTTGCGATGTGATGGCTCCGGCGGAGATGTAGGCATTAATGCGCTGGGCTTGGACAGGGATGAGGAGCAGCGCGAAAGCAATGGTTGTTAGCAGTCTTTTCATATTCGGTCAGATGTTGCGAAGATTGTTCAAAATGATTTGAAGGTCTGTGGTCAGTTTGTAGTTGCGCATGTAGCGTATGTGAAGACGTTCTTTCAGCTCAGGGCTGATGGCTTTTGCCCGGTGGGGAAGGCTGTCTTCGGGGCCGAAAACGCCCTTGCGTGTGGCTCCGCCATCGGTTCCTACCCAGGTTTTGCGCCCTGTCAGCACCTGCCAGCAGTGGGGCAAGTAGTCCTTGCGGCTTTTCTGGAACCAGACAAGCACAGGGGTCAACACCATCAGTACCAAGGCACATGCCACATCCAACAGCCGTTTGTTGCGGCGGTTCAAGGGGGTGGCAATGGTACGCAGCTCTTCGGCATAGAGGTCTTCGGCACTCTTGATGTTGTTGCTGCCAATGATGAAGTCGCTGTCAGTCGGCACTATCTTGAAATCTATCTGTGTGTGTCGGCCTTGGGTGTGTGCGGGTTCGGAAATCAAGTCGATGATGTTGCTTATCGACAGGTCTTTGCTGCAGAAAATCACCTCGTCGGCTTTGTAGTAGTTCACCGTGTCGTACAATTTGCGACCATCTAATCCGTCGTGGGGCAGCATCACGATCCTGGCGTTGCCCAAGCCCTCGTACAGCTGTCGTACGCGGTCGCTCTCGTCCTCTCCACCCACAATGATGCAAGAGTGCTGGCGCATGGGACGCAGGTCGAACCCTGGCACACGGAGCCAGCTCAGCAGGGCTCGGATGCCGACGGACGACAGCAACGTCCAGGCGCAACCCATCAGCAGCAGGGCTCGCGAATAGCGGCGACTCTCGTCTAACAGCGAATAGAAGAGCAATAGTACCAAGCAGCCCACGGCCATGCCTTTGGCCACTCGCCACAACTTCATCGGCCGGACGTAGCCTCCGTAGAGCCAGCTGCCAAACATGAGTACAAGAATATAGCACGGGATGATGACCCAGGTATACTCCGGCGGGTAGTAGTTGACGTTCGAAGCCCAATAGGCTGACCACAGCAACTTGATGCCCACAAAACCTGCAAAGGCCACAGCAAAGTCTGCCACAGGCAGGGCAATGGTCTGTGCCACCCGGCGTACCCATGCCACGCCGGCGCGCAGCCAGATGGCAATATGCAGCAGGATGTTGAACAGGCGGGCATGGCTCCCTGTGAAGTAATGCTTCACAAAGATGGACATGGCGTTGTAGAACGTGTACACGTAGTTCATGCTGCCATGTTTGGTGCTCTCGCCTTTGTAGTGGATGATGCGGGCAGCGGGCATGTAGTAGTTCTCAAAGCCCGCCAGCTTGATGCGCCAAGAGAAGTCGATGTCCTCGCCGTACATGAAATACGACTCGTCCAGTAAACCCACCTTTTCCAGCGCGGGGCAGCTTATCATCAGGTAGGCTCCGGGCAGGATGTCGATGGGATTGGTCTCGTCGTCGGGCAGATGTCCCATATAATAGGCTGCAAAACGGCGCGAATGGGGGAACAGCCTTATCAGGCCGCTCATCTTGTAGAAGGCTGCTGCTGCGGTGGGGAATCCCCGCTTGCTTTCCTTCAGGTATTTGCCCTCGCCGTTAATCATCTTCACCGTCAGCCCGCCGCAGTCGCTGTGCGTGAGGAAGAAATCCACACATTGCACAAACGTGTCCCGCTCCACAATGGTGTCGGGATTCAGCAGCAGCGCCCAGTCGCCGGTGTAGAGCCGCAGGGCTTGGTTGTTTGCGGTGGCAAAACCCGTGTTGTCATTGTTGGCAATCAGATGCACTTGGCTATACTTTTCGTGCACCATCTCTGCCGACCCGTCGACAGAGGCATTGTCCACCACAAACACTTCCAGCTCCAATTCTTCCCCGTTGCTCAGGCCACGGTCGGAACGGAATACCGATTCCAGGCACTGGTCAAGAAAGTACTTGACGTTGTAGCTGACTATGATTATGCTCAGTCTCACTCTGCCTTCTTTTTGCGGCCTTTAGTCTTTTTGGGTTCAGATTCGAAAATGATGTCCATTGCCTCCTCGACGGTGAGGGTGAGCGGGTCAACCCCCTTGGGGATTTTGTAGTTTTGGCTCTTAAAGGTCAGGTACGGGCCGTAGCGACCGATGTTGGCTGTGATGGAACAGCCTTCGGCGTCGCCAATGGTGCGTGGGAACTGTAGGCGCAGACGCATCTTCTCCTCGTCAATCTGGCGTTTGATTTTGATGATTTCAATGCAGCGGTCGAGGTCAATCTCGTAAGGGTCGTCGCTTTTCGAGAGGGAATAGAACTTGCTGTTGTGCCGCACGTAGGGGCCGAACTTTCCGATGCTCACCACCACGTCCTCGTTCTCAAACTGTCCCACCGTGCGCGGCAGTTGGAACAGGGCCAGAGCCTCCTCCAGGGTGATGGTCTCGATGCTCTGTCCTTTCTTCATGCTGGCAAACTTGGGTTTCTCCTCGCTCGACGTGTCGCCCAGCTGCACCAGGGTGCCGTAGCGCCCAATCTTGGCATACAGGTTCTTGCCCGTGGCGGGATCCACACCCACCAGCCGTTCGCCACTGGTACGCTGGCTGTTCTGTTGCGTCAGCTTGATGTTGTCATGGAAGGGCACGTAGAACTTGTCAATCACCTTGCGCCATTCCTTCTTGCCGGCGGCAATCTCGTCAAAGTCGCGCTCCACTGTGGCGGTGAAATTGTAGTCCATGATGTTGGAGAAGTGCTCTAACAGGAATCGGTTTACCACCGTTCCAATGTCCGTGGGGAACAGCTTGCCCTTCTCCGAACCTGTCTTCTCAATCCGCTTTTCGGTCTCCAAGGTTCCGTTTTTCAGTGTCATGATGGTGCATTCCACGGGTTGCGCCTCGCGGTCTTCCTTGATGACGTATTCGCGCTTCAGGATGGTGCTGATGGTGGGCGCATAGGTCGAAGGACGACCGATGCCCAGGTCCTCCAGCTTCTTCACAAGGCTGGCCTCCGTGTAGCGCGGGGGATGCTGTGTGTGGTGCTCGGCGGCTTGTGCCACTACCAGACTCAGGGGCATGCCTTCCACCATCTTGGGCAGGGTGTGGCTGCTCTCGTTCTCGGCGGTCTCTTCATCGTCGGTCGATTCCATGTACACCTTCAGGAAACCGTCGAAGCGCACCTGCTCGCCCTGGCACACGAATTTGTCAGTCTTGGGGCCGTTGTTGTCATTGATGCTGATGTCCACCACGGTCTTCTCAATCTCGGCGTCGGCCATCTGCGAGGCAATGGTGCGTTTCCATATCAGCTCATACAGTCTGCGCTGCGGGGTCTCGGCGGTGATGACGTGCTTGCTCATGTCCGTAGGGCGGATGGCTTCGTGGGCCTCCTGGGCTCCCTTGGTCTTGGTCTGATAGCGGCGGGTCTTCACATAGTTGTCGCCATACATGTAGCTCACCTCATCGCGTATCATGTCAAGTGCCAGGTCGCTCAGGTTCACGCTGTCGGTACGCATATAGGTGATAAAACCGTTCTCATATAGCTGTTGGGCAATCTGCATGGTGCGTGCCACGCTGAATCCCAGCTTGCGGCTGGCTTCCTGTTGCAGGGTTGAGGTGGTGAAAGGCGGTGCCGGGGTGCGTTTGGCGGGTTTGGTGTCGATGGTCTCCACCTTGAAGGAGCAGCCCGTCAGCCCGTTCATGAACACTGCTGCCTCTTCCTGCTTGTCAAAACGGCGGCTCAGCTCGGCATGCACCTGCATGCGGCCATTGGCCGAGAGGAACTGCGACGTGACGCGGAAGAAACTTTGGCTTACAAAATTCTTTATCTCCTCCTCGCGCTCCACAATGAGCCTCACGGCAACGCTCTGCACACGCCCGGCACTCAGTGCAGGTTTGATTTTGGACCACAGGATGGGGCTGATTTCATAACCCACTATGCGGTCCAGCACCCGGCGTGCCTGTTGGGCGTCCACCAGGTTCATGTCTATGGTGCGGGGATTCTCAATGGCGTTCAGAATGGCCTTTTGGGTAATCTCGTTGAAGACGATGCGCTTTGTTGTGGCGGGATCCAGTTTCAGGGTCTCTTGCAGGTGCCAGGCTATGGCCTCTCCCTCGCGGTCCTCATCAGACGCCAGCCATACCGTCTCGGCCTCCTTCACGGCCTTCTTCAGATCCGACACCAGCTTGTGCTTCTCGTCCGTAATCTGGTATTGCGGCTCGTAGTGGTTCGCTATATCAATGCTCATCTCCTTCTTCGAAAGGTCCCGGATGTGCCCGTTGCTCGAAAGCACGGTGTAGTCGGCACCCAGAAACTTCTCAATCGTTTTCGATTTGGTTGGTGACTCAACAATTACTAAATTCTTCATTTATGTTATCTCGTTTTTTATTTATTCAATAGTCTAACAATACGTCTTTTCCGTTATTATATATTATTTATTGTGCTGCCTAAACAATTTTGCAAAGTAACACATTTTTTTTCACATAGCCAATAATATTTTTCAACTATGGTCTTTGAGCCGTTGTTGCAGCCATAGCGGCAGGTGGGCTGAATGCAGGGCGGCAGCGGGTTGTAGCAGGGTTCGGCGGCGACGTGGCTCTCACCATGCGATGCCCCTTTTCACCAACCATGCCTGAGCCTCTTTCTCGCCCAGACGGGCCGCTTTCTTGTAGGCACTCTGCTGCTTGCGCTCCCCTTTTTTCTGCTTGCCGTACAACTCCGCCAAGTACATGTATGTCTCCGGGTCTGTGGTGCTGATGTTGGTTGAGCGGATGAAGCTCTGTATGGCCTTGTCGTATTTGCCCCACTCGGTGTAGGCCTTGCCAATGAATTTGTAGGCCGAGGCGTCGTTGGGCCTGATGGACAGGGCGCGGCGGTGGAAGGCTATGGCCCGCTCGAAGTGCCCTTCTTCGCAATAGAGCGTCCCTATGCGGTTGATGGTAGGCGTGTGCAGGCTGTCGTATTCCAATATCTGGTTGTAGCACTCCAAGGCCTTGGGGTGGTCGCCGCGCATGCGGTAGGCATAGGCTAAGGCGGTGTATAGGCGTATGTTGCGCGGGTTGCGGCGCAAACCCTGTTTCAGCAGTTTGATGGCCATGTCCTGGCTGTTGCGCATGCAGTAGAGGGTGCCGAGGTTGTAGTAGGCGTTGGCCATCGTGCTGTCTATCTGGATGGCTTTCTTGAAGTGCCGCATGGCCTCGGTGTGGTTGCCCTTGCGGAACTGGATGTAGCCCATCACGTTCTCCCCCTGGGCCGATTTGGGGTCGGCCTTCAGCGCGCGGTTGGCCCAGGCAATGGCGTTGATGTGGTGGTCGCGTTCCGTCTCCACGTAGGCCATCATCGTCATGGCCAAGGCCGAGGCGGTGTCCCGTTCTATGGCGCGGGCCGCGCAGTGCGCGGCACTGTCAATCTGGTGTATCTGCAACAGGCAGTAGGCTTGATGAGCCAAGGCCTCGGCAGTGTTGCTCTGGCTCAGCAGTCCGATGGCTTCGGGGTAATATTCCTTCTGCTCCAGCAGTATGCCAAGCCTTTGCTGCGCCAAGCCTGTGGCATCTCCCTCGGGGGCCTGTAGAGCCCTGCGGTAGTAGCGTTCGGCCAGCTCGGTAAGGCCCAGCCGCTCGGCATTCTGCCCTCTCTCGGTGAGTCCAGCGGCACTCAGGCTGTCCGCGTGCCCCTGTGCGGCAGCAGCTCCCGCCCCTACCATTAACGTCAGGATTATGATAGCTGTTTTTATCTGCATAAGCGTCTTCCTTCTTTTTGGTGCCAATAATAATTGCTTCTTTAACGTGCCACAAGGCAAATTATTGTACTGCCACGCCTTTTTTAACCCGCTGTAGAGGCCAACATGCTTGGAAGGGGCGTCGGCGCACCATGCTGGCTGTTCCTATAAAAGTGGGTTCTATAAAGGTTGGCTCCCTTATTCCCCTTTTTGGTCACCCAAACAGACCGAACCCATTACTCTGCCGGACAACCGTTGTTTAACATCTGGTCTACAGGTGCAAAAGTGCGAAAGTTTATCAGTATAGCAAAATGATTTTTAGTTGTTGATTTATAGGATTCCCTATGGGCGATTCACAGGGTGCTGTAATCCGCTGTGGCCATCAGGCCTAAGAACAAGCTGTACGCCGCCTTGAGCCAACGCCCTATCCACGAGGCCGTACAGCACTCCGCCCCGGAAGAGCCCATGCAATGATGCAGAGACATGGAGCACCACTCAAAAACGGCCTTTCAATGATGTGAGGCCTTTTCACCTTCAATCCAAGTCCTTGCAATCATTCGGTGCAACTTCGCTCCTTCTTGTTCACTTGGCTCTCATTTCTGGGTCTATTTATCCAATGAAAGAGGAAGAAATATTAGAGAAATATTAGAGAACTGAGTAAGAAGGAGTGGACATGGTCTGGATTTGCTGCTGGTTTGTCGTCATTCACAGCAGTTCTATTCCTCACGGAGTTGCTCCCCAGCAGAGCTCCGCTATGCTTCAAACTGCGCGGCAAAAGTACTAAACTTTTTTGAAATGGCCATCCTGCAATTTGACCTATTGACAACAAGTACAAAAAAACATCCTGCAAAATGACCTATACGCCCATTTTTTTGCCAAGTAAAAAATATTCTGGGGAGTTCTATTAATTAAATAATTAAATTTCATTTTGTTATATCAATAAGTTTTTGTATTTTTGCAGTATTAACAGAATAATACAGCATATATGAGATACCGTAAGAATCAAGGCGTTGGGCTGTTTGACAAGGAGGACACTCTACAGGGATTACTCAAAAACGGCAATCCGTTGCCCAAATTGAAGGAAATCATAGACTTCGAGCAATTCAGAAGCATCCTTGAGCCTGTGTTTGAGAACACAGGAAAGAAGAGCAACGCTGGGCGCAAGCCATTCGATCCAGTGTTCATGTTCAAGTTGCTATTCCTGCAGAGGCTTTACGGCATGAGTGACCCACAGATAGAATACCACATCAAAGACAGGACGAGTTTTCGGGACTTTCTTGACATCCAGAGTGTCGACGATGTTCCCGACGAGAAAACAGTGTGGAAATACAAGGATGCGCTGGCACAAAACGGGACATACGACGAATTGTTCAAGAGATTCAACAGGTATCTCGATAGTATAGGACTGATTGTGAACGAGGACAAGATTATCGACGCGAGTTTTGTCATTGCCCCACGGCAGCGCAACACGCGCGAGGAGAACAAGAAGATAAAGGAGGGGAAAGGAGAAGAATTGTTCAACGACAACCCACACAAGAAGTGCCACAACGTTGCACAAAGCGAGAGCAATGGGAACTTGTTCCTATTGCCGAGCCAAAGCAACGTCATCGAAGATAAGGATATAGATGCCCGGTGGGTGAAGAAACGTGGCGAGCGGTTCTACGGGTACAAGGACAACGTGGAGATATGCAACAAGACCAAGCTCATACGAAACTACACGGTGTGTGCCGCCAATCGCCACGACTCCAAGGAGACGGAGCGCGTACTGACAGAGCCGCCCAAGGAGCCCCACGGAGAACCGGCGTGGCTCGACGCAGGATATGCTGGGATGGAGGATGTGGTGAGAGCGAAACACATGACTCCGATAATCTGCGAGAAAGGCACGAGAGGCCATCCTTTGACGGACGAGCAGAAGGAGCGCAACCGCCAGAAGTCGAAGGTGCGGAGCCGCGTGGAGCATGTCTTCGGATTTATGGAACAGACAATGGGAGGTTTGGTGTTCCGTGGAGTGGGAATGGTGAGGGCAAAAGCTGACATTGCACCGAGAAACCTTGTCTACAACATGTGCAGACTAGTGCAGATTAAGGAATACCAACCCAATTTAATTGCGATTCAATAGACAGAATATCAAATGATTACCTCCCCCGTCAAAAATATGGTAAATAACTTATTGTCAAATGAAAAAATAGTCGTATCTTTGCACCTGTAAACTGATTGTTAAACAACGGTTGTCCGACAGATTAAAGGATTCTGTCTGTTTGGATGACCAAAAAGTGAATAAATAGCCACCTAAAGTAATAAAAAAATAGATATCCCTATGAAAAAGATTGTAATATTGTTTTTTCTCTCATTTTTATTTTTTACCGGATGTAAGAAAGAAGAATGTGGTGATGGATGTTATACTTGGGGAGGGGGATATATAAAATATAATGCAACCTTAGGGTTCGATTTTGATTCGGCTCTTGATTCTCTGATAATTGTCAAATATTCCAAACGCTCCTATAACAATACACCATATTATCTTGAACCCGAATTAATGAGAGGCGTGGTATATCCTTACGATGAAAGGGAGTTTTATATGATAAAAGTTATGGATAGCACCACACAGTATATTTTAGCATCCCCTGTTGATGTCCTTGATACCAAAGGAGACTGGTATTATTTAGTCTGGCCTGAAGATTAGTTTTTTTGGGGGGGGGCATAAAAAAAGCGACAGAATTCTTTGATTCTATCGCTTTGGTACCCCTAACCGAATTATTCTCGAACAACTTTATGGAAGACTTGGAGAGGATTTGGGAATTGAGAGCTTTTATACCTGACCCAACAACATCACCTTTGCTCTATCGTTCTACTGATACCGAGGATATGGATTGATGCCATTGAAGTAGAAACGGCATTTATATGATCCTTTCAAAATAGTTCCATATAGTTTCATCATCAATCATTTGATTAGTTGTTGTCTGGTCAAGAAAGTAGGTGCCATCCTTTGCGCGGCGGCAGAATGGATAATTTTCATAGAAACAAGGTCGTTTGTGACAGCCGCAAATGGTTGCAGTATACATCTCGGATATTCTTGTATTAGGTATTATGTAATCATTAAAGTGTTTTTTCCATTCGTCATTCATTGTGTCGAGTTCGTCGTAAGTGAAGGATAATAAAAAAAGATTTGCTGTATCAGGAGTATCTCCATGGCTCCCGTATTCAATGTATCCTTTATTATGATATATAAAGTAAAATTCTGGTATAACTTCTGCCACAATACCATCAGGAACTTCTATTGAATAGGCTTTTACATTATGTATATATTGCTCACCAGTATTGTATTTGTACAATGTTATTATAGAATAAAATTCTATGTCCGGATTGTAACAATACCAGTCGCAGCTCGTAAATACAACGCATAACAGAAGTGCAATAATTGTCGTCTTTTTCATTGTTTGATAAGTTTAGTTGATTATGATTTTCTTTTTGTATTGTTTGTGAATGCCTTGAATGGCAATATAATAAACGCCTTTGGCATAACCTGTCAAGTTTAATATGTATTTTGATTTCTCAATATTTTCATCGACATAGACATATTCCCCAAGTGAATTGGTTACAGAAATATCAATTATAGCATCGTCTTTAATTTCAATGGAGAAAACGCCTGATGAAGGATTAGGATAAATGGTCACATCATCTCTTGAATCAAAGTTTTCAGCGGTTATGAGGGTATTGCTCTGTTCTTCCACGTCTGTAGTATTGTCTGGTGGTGTGTTTTGTAGTGAAGATGGCAAAACAAGAATATTTAAATTATTCTCAAGCCGTCTTCCAAAACTATTTTTCAATGCCACGATTCCATAATAGTTTCCTTGAGGTACTCCTTGTCCATCCCATAAACAGGTTCTGTCAGAAATTATTGAACCGGCACTTTGAAAAACAATAGCTCCGCCATTGTTGATAAGTGTAAACTCCCAGGAGTCTGCATTTTTTGTTTCTATACAATAACCATCATCAACACCTACTCTAATTGCGTTAGGCCAGTAAGGAACGGAAATAGCCATTTGGCTTTGCCAATTAGGATTTATTTTGATGTTTACTTCGCTGCCATATTCGGCAGTAAAACCCGGCTGGAGAATAATTTCAGAGCCAGCCTCGATTGTCAGTTCTGCTCCGCTTCCGACAGTGAGACTTGAATTGGATGCAGGTACATACACACCTTGATATGCGTATTCTTTTCTTTTATGATGATATGGAATATATGAGTATGGTAACTCGGTTATATTGGTTTCGTTATAGGTCGGTGAAATGCCAATAATGGCCCTATTGTGAAGGTTGTAATATTCATCATAATCTTGTTCATATAACTTTTCTAATCTACAGAATCCATTACGGCTGCCTATGTGCCCCCAATTAATATGAAAAAGCAGTCGCCATCCAAGATCTTTGTATCCGTCTGCCACAAAATAGTGTCCACTCATAAAAGTTCCGTGGTCTCCATATATTAAAACAGGTCGGTCGTTGTCGATTTCGGATTTGATCAAATTACTCCACGCATTGTTGTATTTCCAGTCTTTCATAAAGTGTTTCTTTACGCCTCTATAATTGAAAGATGATTTAAAAGCGGAAATAATGCTGTCAGAAACAGTCCACGACCCATAGCAATGGTACGACATACTCGAAGCCTCAGCACAATCAAATAAGAAGTTTGCAACTTCGGTTGCTTTGTTGGAATTTGTGGTATCATATATGGCTCCTGGCATTATTTCCCAATGGTAGGTCCTGTATTGTGATTGTTTTGGCCATTGCCAGTACCACATTATTTGACCCATTGCTACAGCACCACAACCCAAATGGTAGTGCCCACAATGGCAGTTGCTGCCATCGCTTTCAGGACAAGCATTATTGTAAGATGGGTTACAATGTTTATTGTTATTGATTGATTGTCCCCATTTTAGAATTCCACGCCCTGTCATATCCAACAATGAGTCTTCTGTTGAATAATTGCGAATGTGGTTTCTTGAAGAAGAAAGGATTGATTGCCATACAGGATTTGTGTCTGCAATGGAAGAACGGTTGCTGATTCTTTCTGCAATTTGATTAGTGTACCATTTAACGAGGTCAGTAAAACCTTCGGGTTCATCATTCTCGTCTATATTGGACAAACCGTATGCCAATATTGGATCTATAGACATATCGGCAGAAATAATGCACCATTCGCCATTTTGATAACGTATTTGATAGAGACACGTTGTCTCTCCGTCCATTATGGGTGTTATATCTTCAAAAAGTGGAGTGATGCCATATTGTATGTCAAAAAAAGCATCAGATACCTCAAGGGCATATTCCGGCGTTGCAGTTTGTCCATATAAATTATGAATAAGGCATAAAAACAAACTTAAAAATATGGATCTGATTATATTGGCATTATTTATCATAAAAATATAATGATTAATTACAGTATCATATTCAACGGAAGATTACTTATAAAAATTCCTCAAATAATAAATACCCTGTTTTTATAAGTGCAAAAATATGCTTTTTTTTTTAATTAGGAACATTTGTATTTGAAATATTTTTTATTTACCTATCAAACAACTATTTGCACAAATGTTTGTTTCGATTTATTCAGTAATAGAACGAGTTGAAATATGAGTATAGACGAAAAAAAAGCGACAGAATCGTTTGATTCTATCGCTTTGGTACCCCTAACCGAATTATTCTCGAACAACTTTATGGAAGACTTGGAGAGGATTTGGGAATTGAGAGCTTTTATACCTGACCCAACAACACCACCTTTGCTATATCGTTCTACTGATACCGAGGATATGGATTGATGCCAGTGATACAGAAGAATGTTACCCCTTTTTTTTGACTTGATGCTTTATATTATTAGAGAGTAAAAAAAGTGGGTAATTATATAGAAAAAAGAAAGTTAAGTAGAATGTAGAAGATATAGTAAACGGGTATTGAAAATAGCCGTTTAGGGAATAGTAAGAAAGGGTTATAGAGGTATCGAGGCGCAGCCGAGATAATGAGGTGTATGGGAGTGTTAAAGGGGGTAAAATCATTCTATTCTTTCTATTCAACATCCTCAACCCTTTCAGTTCCTTACAGGGTTTCGGAAAGGTGGTAAAGGGTATATTGTATCTTCTCTTTCTATCCCTTTTCTTTTCTATTTCCACTCCACCCTATCACTATCGTTCAGGGTGTCGGATAATGTTAGGATGGATGGGCTAAACTGGACTCTATAACAAGGAGGGTCTAGGCATCAATTTCTGTTCGAGGGGGTAGTGTCAAAATGTGAAAAATTTTTGTATCTTTGCAATGTAGTTCAAGTTCTATTTGAATAAAAATCTACCTGTAGTTCAATAGGATAGAACGGGACTCCGATAAAGTCCAGGGTGTGGGTTCGAATCCCACCAGAAATTTTTAAGCTTTCATCATATAATGGCATTCGCATTGCGAATGCTTTTTTTATTGAATAGTGTCAGAGTACTGTTCCAGTGCTTGTAGCAGCTATTTTTTGTGTTCTTCTACAAGAGCTTTGGGTTCAATAATAATTATCTCGTGAGCATATTGCATTAGATTTTTCTTCAATTCATAGTTGATTTTTAGATATAAACTAAACTCATAGGTGTTCTTGTCTATCACCTTGAAACGTTGAGAGATATGTAAGGGATTATATTTTATATGAAGCCTTCCTTTCCCGTATGCACGAAACTTCACATGCTGGCACTTTTGTTCGGGCTTATTGGTAACACCAATAACATCCTTGAAATATGCAACAAAATCAATGTTTGGTCTCTCGAAACTTTCACCAGTCACATATACCTGACCATACCTATCCAGGCACTGAACCTGTAGTTCCTCCAAATGGGTGGACATGTTGAACGGGCGTTCCACATTGAAGTCTGGGAAGACGTAGTTCACCCACAGACGGCTGCGCTCCGCCATGCACAGCGTTGACTTCTACCTGCCGTACCTCTTCACATACCGGCAGCCGGAATGTGACGGGATGCCCAACACAAACAACAAAATCGAAGGGACTTTCACCGACCTCAAAAAGAATCTCCACAACCACAGCGGGATGTCAAGGGAGAACCGCAATCGGTTCATCAGTGGATTTTTCTTGGTATTGGGTGAAATCTAACATGTCATAAAAAGGAAACGCCGCCTCTTTGCCTACAGCCGTTTCACAAATGACTTGTCGTCATTCATCGCTCATATTCCTCACGGGGTTACTCCCCAGCAGAGCTCCGCTATGCTTCAGACTGCGCGGCAAAGATACAAAACTTTTTTCATTCGGCCATCCTGCAATTTGACCTATTGAGACAAAGTACCAAAAATCATCCTGCAATTTGACCTATACGCCTAAAAATAACCGCCGTGCTCGGACGGCGGTTATTACAGTTATTAATCCTAAAAACCAATGAGATGGCGATATGACAAAAGCTTTGATTCATCTCTGATTTACGATTGCAAAATTACTGCCTTTTTGCGGTATGGGTGGTAGTCAGTGCAAGTGATTTTTGGACTGTATGGTAGCCAATTGTAGTGAAGAGTGTTTTGTGGCGACGGTTTGGAGGTTGATGTATTTTTGCTGTATTTCAATAGTATAGGAGCTTTTTTGCGCATTTTGAGGGAGGCGGTGGCGGCTGCCCTGTGGGGCATCGGTTGGACAGGGGTGATGAAAAAGCCGCCCTCGGTGGGGGCGGCTGTACAGTTATTAATCCTAAAAAACAATGAGATGGCAATATGACAAAAGTGTTGATTCATCTCTGATTTTCGATTGCAAAATTACTGCCTTTTTGCGGTATGGGCAGTAGTCAGTGCAAGTGATTTTGGGGCTATAGGATAGCCAATAGTAGTGAAAAGGCCTTGCCGCAACATGGTTGCGGCAAGGCCTTTATTGGTTGATAATCAGTGTGCTTTAAACCATTTGCTCAATGTTCCAGACGAAGGCGCGGATGCCTACCTCTTCGTTGCGTTTGTCGAGCTTGCGGACGGCGAGGAGGAGGTCGTCCACTTTGTTGTCGTCGACGACGGTGAGGATGGCGTTGTTCATTTCGGGCCAGGTGTGGGTGCCGCGGTGCGGGTCGCCGTTGACGTTTCCGCGCCCTTGCACGTTCTCCCAGAAGGTGAAACCGCGGATGGAGAGGACGTCGAGCATGTATTCGACACGTTCGGTGTTGGCTTGATTGAAGACGATGAGTATGCTTTTCATGTTGAAAGGGCTTTATGTGTTGTGTGGGCGGGAAGGCCTTGGGCACGGCGTGTAGGCCGCCGGGGGCCAAGACCTTCCCGCCCGGTTGTTATTCATCTAATTTAATGTTCATGAATACGAATTTCTTGCGTATCTGTTCCTGCCGTTCGTGGTCGCCACGGCGGTTGAAGACGCCGTAGAGGACGGGGACGACGAGGAGGGTGACGAAGGTGGAGACCGTCAGACCGCCGATGACGACGAGGCCCATGGTGGTCCACATTTCGGAGCCTTCGCTGGTGGAGACGGCCATGGGAATCATGCCGAGGATGGTGGTGAAGGCGGTCATGAGGACGGGGCGCAGACGGCTCTGTCCGCTGAGGGCGATGGCCTCGTTGAGGGGTATGTCGCGCTCACGCAGCAGGTTGATGTAGTCCACCAGCACGATGCCATTCTTCACCACGATGCCGATGAGGAGCACCAGGCCGAGCATGCCGATCATGTCGAGGTTCTGGCCCGTGATGAGGAGCATGAAGATGACGCCGGTGAGGGCAAAGGGGATGGAGAACATGATGATGGCGGGTTTGCCGAAGCTCTCGAACTGGGAGGCCATGACGATGTAGACGAGCATGAGGATGAGCGCGGCCAGAAGACCCATGTCGCGCGTGGAGTCCTGCTGGTCTTTGTAGTTGCCGGCCAGGGCCACGTGGATGTCGGCGGGAATGCCCATCTGGTCAATCTCTTTCTGTACGTTCTGGGCCAGTTCCTGGAGGGAGGTCTTGTAGGGCATGACGGTGAGGGTGAGGTAGCGTTGGCGGTTTTTGCGCTCGATGGTGGGCGGGCACCAGTATTCCTCGATCTTGGCGAGCTCTTCGAGTTTGATGATTTTGCCTGTGGGGGTGGGGATGGAGAGTTGCTCGATGTCGGTGATGGAGGAGCGGTATTTCTCCTGCAGACGGACAACGATGTTGTACTCTTCGCCGTCCTCTTTGAGGAAGCCGGCCGCCATGCCGTTGACGCGGTTGCGGACGTACATGGCCACGGTGGAGCCGTTGAGGCCGTGGAGGGCGAGTTTCTGCTTGTCGAAGGTGATTTTGAGCTCGGCGCGGTCCTCGTCGCGGCTGATTTTGGTGTCGCGGGCTCCGGGCACGTTGTCCATGACGCGCTGGCGCAGCTGGTTGGTGAAGGCCGTGGTCTGGTCGAAGTCGTAGCCGTAGATTTCGACGGTGAGGGAGTTGTTGCTGCCGCCACCCATGCCGCCGCCTTGGTTGACCTGGTAGGTGACCAGCTCAGGATATTCGGCGAAGCACTGGCGGAGCTCTTCCTGCATCTCGAAGATGGTCTTTTTGCGCTCGTACTTCTTGGTGCAGCGGATGGTCATGCTGATTTTGTTGTTGGTGGTGCTGTTGAAGAGGGCGGACATGCCGGCATCGTCGTTGGAACCTGCCGAGGTGGAGACGACGATGACTTCGTCGCCAAGGATGCGGTAGATGTCGTCCTCTATGCGGCGGGCGGTCTTGAGGGTCTCTTCAATGCGGGTGCCGCGTTGCAGCTCGGCGGTGACGCTGATGCGGCCGTTGTCCTGCTCCTTCATGAAGTCCATGCCGATGGCACCGGTCATGATGGGGATGAGGGAGACGATGAAGAGGGCGGCAAAGAAAAGGAGGGTGAGCCGTTTGTGGCGCAGACACCAGCGGAGGAGGTTGGCATAGGCGGCCTCGACGGTGCTGAACGCCTTGCCGATGGTCTTCTCGTAGGTGAAACGCTTGTTGGAGGCTTTGGCCTCGGCCTCTTCACGGGCTTCCTTGGTGAGGAAGAAAGGCTTTTCCTTCAGCATCTTGGAGGAGAGCATGGGGATGAGGGTGATGGCCGCCGTGGTGGAGACGCAGACGACGATGGTGATGATCCAGCCGAGCTCCTTGAAGAAGATGCCCATCATGCCGGGCAGCATGGTGAGGGGCACGAAGACGGCCACGAGCACAAGGGTGGTGGCAATGACGGAGGTCCACACCTCGTTGGTGGCGCAGATGGCGGCCTCGCGGGGATTCTCGCCACGCTCGATGTGCTTGGTGATGTTTTCAAGAACAACGATGGCGTCGTCCACCACCATGCCGATGGCCACGGTGAGCGAGGCCAGGGAGATGATGTTCAGCGAGCTGTCGGCCAGGAGGAGGTAGATGAACGAGGTGACGAGGGAGATGGGGATGGTGAGGGCGATGATGATGGTGCTGCGCCAGTTGCCAAGGAAGATGAGCACCACGAGCACCACGAAGAGAAGGGCGTAGAAGATGCTCTCGGTCAGGCCGTTGATGGCGTTGACAATCTCCTCGGAGGCATCGCGGATGAGGGTGGTCTGGATGTCGGGCGGGAGGGTCTTTTGGATGGCTTCCATCTCGGCTTTGACTTCGCGGGCAATGGCCACGGTGTTGGCGCCGGTCTGCTTGGTGATGATGAGGCGGGCACCGTCGTGGCGGTTGATTTTCTCGTCGAGGGAGAGGTCCTTGATGGTGTCGCGCACGGTGGCGAGGTCGCGCACAAAGATTTGTTTGCCCGTGGGGGTGAGGGCCACGGCGATGTCGGCAATTTCGGAGCTCTCGATGTATTCGCCTTTGACGCGCATCTGGTATTGCTCCTTGCCCATTTTGACGGTGCCGGAGGCGAGGTCGAGGTTGTTGGAGCTGATGGCTGTGCCCACCTGCTCAAGGCTGAGGCCGTAGGCGTCCAGCTGTTTGGGGTCGAGGTCAATGTATACGTAGCGTTCCGGGGCACCGCTGACGGTGATGTTGCCGATGCCGTCAACGCGGTTGAGGACGTTGACCACGTTGTCCTCCAGTATGCGGTCGAGGCCGGAGTAGCTCTCTTTGGCTGTGAAACCGTAGACCATGATGGGCATGGCACTGGAGTTGAGTTTGAGAATCATGGGACGGGAGACACCGTCGGGGAGGTTGTCGTAGAGCAGGTCGACGTAGGAACGGATGTCGTTGAGAGCTTCGTCGATGTCGGAACCCCATTCGAACTCAAGACTGACGACGGAGAGGTTGTCCTTGGAGGTGGAGGTGATGTTCTTCAGTCCGTCGACGGAGTTGAGTGAGTTTTCGATGAGTTTGGTGATGTTGGTCTCTATTTCGCTGGCGTTGGCACCGGCGTAGGTGGTCATCACGGTGACGTAGGGAGGGTCCATCTCAGGCATCTGGTCGATAGGCAGACGGGTGAGAGAGAAAAGCCCCAGCACAATGACCGCCACAAATATCAGTCCCGTGGTAATGGGCTTGCTGATTGCTGTCTTGTAAATAGCCATAGAGAATTAATAATTAACAATTAAAAATTAATAAGTTGAGTCAACTGTCTTTATTTGTTTGCAGGTTCAAAGTTTTTTTGTTTCATGCTCTTTATGATGGAGGTGAGCAACGCCATGAGTTCAGCTAAATCCTTGTTGATGGATGTGAATTCGTTGTCCGAAATGATTCCAGCGTTAAGCATGACTTCAAACCAATATTGTGTTTCGTTTGCTTCCTTGAGTGAAATGTGGAGCTTGTGGGTGAAATCCTTATCGCTCTCGGCACATAATGCTTCGCGGATGTTGGCCCCAATACTTGTTCCGCTACGAAGCATTTGCTTGCTTAAAACGTACTCGCTGTGTTGGTCGCAAAGATGCTTGTGCAGCTTGACACATCGAACGGCAAAGTTGAGGTTTTTTTCTTTGAGAACATTGTCGGCCATGTGGCGGCAAGGTTTTAATTATTAATTTTTAATTATTAATTTTCCACGATTTCCAGTTTGCTGCCGTCTACCAGGCGGGCTTGGCCGGTGACTACCAGTTGGTCGCCTTCTTTGAGGTCGCCGGGGATGACGGGGATGATTTCAATGCGGTCGTCGAAACGCTGGCCCAGGGTGACGGCCACGCGGTGTGCTGTGCCGTCCTGGTTGGTGAATACGTAGCGGTCGTTGCTGCCGGTGAGCTTCAGGACGCTCTGGTAGGGCACCACGATGGCGTCAATCTCGCCCAGGTGCAAGGTGGTGCGGACAAACATGCCGGGACGTATTTTCTCGCCGCCGTTGGGGATGTTCAGCTTGGCCTGGAAGGTGTGGCTGGCGGGGTCGACGGTGGGATAGACAATCTCGATGGTGGCGGGGATGGTCTTGTCGGGATAGATGTCGCTATAGACGTTCACCTTCATGCCTTGTTTTACCAGGGGATAGTAGGTCTCGGGTATGTTGATGATGGCTTTCAAGCGGCTGATTTGAGTGAGGGTGAGGATGGGAGCTCCGGTGTACATCTCGCCGTCCTCGTAGTTCTTGGCGCTGATGACGCCGGCAAACTGGGCGCGGACAAAGGTGTTCTCATTCTGGAACCGCTCGGTCTCCACCAGCTGGTCGTATCCGGCCTTGGTCTGGTCGTAGACCTGCTCGCTCACGCTGCCCGAGGTTTTCAGGGCGGTGACGCGGTCCAGCTCGGTTTTGGTGTTGGCCAAGTTGATGCGGGTGGTGTTCAGCTGGGTCTGGTCCATACGCACCAGCATGGAACCCTTCTGCACGCGGCTGCCCACTTCGACAAAAATGTGTTCGATATGGCCGGTGATGCTGGGCGAGATGTTCATGGTTTCATAGCCTTCGAGGGTCGACGACAGCTCCAGCTGTTTGGCTATGCGCTCGCTTTGCAGGGTGAGTACTTTTACTTTTTCTGCTTCTTTCTTGGTGGTGGTGGCTTGGCGGTCGGCGCCCTTGCCTCCACAGGCGGCCATCACTATCACGGCCATCAGCAGGGTGGTGTTTCTAATGATTCTCTTCATTATGTTTCTGTGTGTTTTTTAGTTTACGATTGTTGTTTGCTTTTTTGCCTGGCGGGTGGATTATTTCTGTTCAATAGCCTTGCCCAGCAGGTTCTCCAGGGCCACCTGGGCCTGCACGATGCTCATCACTGCCTGTATATAGTTGCTCTGGGCGGTGATGATGTCTGTGCTGGCGTTGGTCACTTCCAGGTTGCTGGCGCGGCCGTAGGTGTATTTCTCGCTCACGTTGCGGAACACGCGGCGCGTCACATCCAGGTTGTTTCGCTGTATGTTGTAGTTCTCAATGGCCGACACCAGGTCGTAGCACAGCTGGTTGTACTGCACCTTCAGCCCGTCTTCGGCCTGATGTTTGCTGTTCAGGTTTTCCATCAGTCCGATTTTGGCTCCTTTGATTTTGGCCAGGCGTGTGCCGCTCTGGAACAGGGGGAGGCTCACACTGGCACCAATCATGTTGGGCGGCGTCATGTTGAATCCGGCATCCTTGCCGAAATAGGTCTTGTTGCTGTACTGGTAGTAGGCCGACAGGGTGGGGGTGAAGTCCATCCAGGCCAGTGTCAGCTGTCTGCGCGACAGTGCTTCCGACTGTTGCAGCAGTTGGTAGTCGTAGTTGTCCTCAATGTTGAAACCGCCCATCGTCAGCTGTGCGGCGTAGTTCACGTCCAGCACCTCCTCCAGGGGGGTGGTGAGTTCTATCTCGGCGTTCACATCTGCACCCAATAGCAGCAGCATGGAGTTGTGGAGCATCTTCAGCGTGCGCTCGTTGGAGCGGATGGTGTTGCGCATCGAGGCCACCTGGACGTTAATCTTGTCGGCATTGATTTGCTCCGAGGCACCGGCGCGGACGCTGGCCTCGGTGGTCTCCAGCAGTGTCAGCATGTTCTGCAAGCTCGAATCCAGCAGTTGCAACGTCTGCTCCATAATCAGGATGGAGGTATAGGTGGTCTTGACATTTGTGCGGGTGGTGTGCTCCGTCTTCTGGTTGGTGATGTTGGCCATGTCTATGGCTATCTTGTTCAGCGTGGTGCTCACAATCTGGGCTCCCGTCAGGGCTACCGAGGCGGTGATGCTGAACGTCCCGCTGGGATTCATGGGGATGCCTCCTGTGGTAGTCTCCGTGTTGGAGCTGGAGGGGAACGAGATGGGCAGCGTGGTGCCGCCGATGGTGATGGAGTCCGGCATCATGGACGACATGGAACCGCGGCCTCCGATGTTCATCTCATAGCCGCACATGTTCTGGTAGTCGAATCCCGCTTTCACCTGTGGCAGCATGGTCGACAGCGTTTGCCACCGTGTCGCCTCGGCCTTCTTCACGTCGAGGGCGGCGTTCTGAAGGGCGTAGTTGTGCGCAACGGCATAGTCCTGGGCCTCCTGTAGCGAAAGCCTTAGCTTGGTCCCCTTCTCCGGGGCTTGCTGCGCTGCGGCGCTCAGGGCCACAACCGTCAGCAGGGCTGTTAATGTCAATCTTTTCAGAGTCGTCATTGTTAATTATATGTTTCGTTTAATTTTTTCATTATTTGCCTGTATTTCTCCTCCTGCTTCTCGTACCGCACAATGGTCTCCGTCGACATCAGTCCCCGCAGAAAGGTGAAACTCAGCTCGTTCATTTTTTGTGCATACTCGCCGCTGTTGCTTGCTTCCGTGATGCGGTGCTGTTGCACAAACTGGCACATAAAGTCCACCGTGGTGTCAATGTCCACTGCCGGCCGCAGGTACCCTTGGGCTTTGGCGTAGTTCAAAGCCTTTGCAATCATCTCGCGGAAAGCCGTGGTGTGTATCTTGAAAAAACGGTCGTGTAACTCTGGATAGTACCGCTCAGCCTCCTCAATCAGGTGGCAATAACTGTGGTTCGACATGGCGTTGACCTCAATCATGTACAGCGCCACCAGCAGCGGCTCGTCCACTTTCAGATACACCTCTCTGTGCCGTTTCTCTATGCCGTCGTGCACATCCATCAGGCATTCGGCCAGCAACTCCTCCTTGTTGGCAAAGGTCTCGTAGAGTGTTCGCTTCGATATGCGCAGGGCGGCGGCAATGTCGTCCATCGTCACCCCGCGTATCCCGCGGCTGTTGAACAGCTGCATGGCTGTCTCCACGATTTTCTTCCGGCTCTCGTCTGTGGCCATTTTGTTGATTTTTATTTGCTTGTATCTATATTATAGGCATTGTGCCTACTCGTTAGGAGGTGCAAAGATACATAGAAAACTTGGAAAACCAAAAAAGTTTTCCAAGTTTTATTATTTATTAACTATCGCTTGCTATTTGCGTTTGCGTTCGGGGATGGGTTTGATGGTGTTCTTGGCCACCTTGATGTGCGTGCCCTTGGCCACCTCCACCACCGCCTGCGTGGCGTCGGTGCTCACTATCGTGGCGTGGATGCCTCCTGAGGTCATGATGCGGTCCCCGGCCTTCAGGCCGTCGTGGTAGGCCGCCTCTTTCTTGGCCTCCTGGCTCTGCGGGCGGATAATGAACAGGTAGAACACAATGACCAAGGCCACAATCATGATGGCTGTCTTCCATCCGTTGGAAATGTCGAGTAGTATCATCTTTCTTTTTGTTTGTTAGTGTTGGCGGCTCGCTGGCCGCTTTTTATTTTTGTTGAACAATAAAAGCTTTCTTCCGTCGTTATGTTTTTTTCGACACCCTATAACGCGGATGATGGTAAAATATTGTGAACTTTTTTACTCTTTTTTCAAGATAGGCACCTTCACCATCGGTGGGGGCTACGCCATGATTCCCCTCATGGAGCAGGAACTGGTGGACCGCCGCCGGTGGATGAGCCGCGAGGAGTTTCTTGACCAGCTGGCCCTTTCGCAGTCCATGCCCGGTGTGCTGGCCGTCAATATGGCCACGGGCCTCGGCTACCGCTTGCGGGGCTTTCGCGGTGCCCTCTCTGCCATTGCGGGCAACATCGTCATGCCCGTCCTCTTCATCCTCCTCCTTGCCATGCTCTTCCGCCATTTCCGCAGCAACGTCTTCGTCGAGCGTTTCTTCATGGGTGTGCGTCCTGCCGTGGTGGCCCTCATTGCCGCCCCGGTGTTCCGGCTGGCGCAATCGGCGCGCATCGGGTGGTCCACATGCTGGATCCCCATCCTCTCCGCCCTCCTCATCTGGCTCTTCGATGTCAGCCCCATCCTGGTCATTCTCGCTGCCGTGGTGGGTGGTTTCCTCTATGGTCGAATCAAGAAATAACCCTCCTGCCCATGCTCTTCCTCCAACTCTTCTGGTCATTCCTCAAAATCGGGCTCTTCACTTTCGGGGGCGGCTATGCCATGATAGCCCTCATCCAGAGCGAGGTGACTGTCAACCACCACTGGCTCACCCCGCAGGAGTTTACCGACATCCTTGCCGTCAGCCAGATGACCCCCGGCCCTGTGGGCATCAACACCGCCACCTACACCGGCTACACCGCCGTCCTCAACGCGGGCTACGAGCCCTGGCAGGCCGTCCTCGGTGCCCTGTTGGCCTCCGGCTCCGTCATCCTGCTGCCCGTCGTCCTCATGCTCCTTGCCGTCATCTTCCTGCAACGCACCAAGGGCAACCTCTATGTCGACAACATCTTCCGCCTGCTGCGCAAGGTGGTTGTAGGCCTCATTGCCGCTGCTGCCCTCCAACTGCTCACGGCCGACAGCTTTGGCCACCCTGGCCTCACCCTCCAGTTCCTCCTCAGCCTCTCTCTTTTCGCTGCGGTCTTCATCCTCTCCCTGCGCCGCGTCAGCCCCATCCTCCTTATCCTCGCCTCCGGCCTGGTAGGCCTCATAGCCTATTCCTTGTGACGGCTTTGGCATCCCTTTCCAATTGGGAAACTCGATTTCGTTTTTTTTCTTGGATATGATAATATGTCCATGTATTAGTATTTTGGAATTGCAGGTTGTTCTTTTAGCATTTTCATCATGCTGTATTCAAAAAAAAACATGTATCTTTGCAGTGAATCATTAATACAATTATTAACTAAAAAACATTTACAATGAGAAAGTTATCTTTTATTTTGCTATCATCCTTGTTGATGATGATGTGTGCCTCCTGTTCCAAGGACGCTGCCAAGAGCCGCCAAGGCGCCGACGCGACTGAAAGTCACGAGAAACAAGCCCTGCAAGTCTCTCGGGGTCAGATGGAACTCCGAAATGGCGATGTGGTTAACCTGGAAATTTTCATAGACGAGTCGGATAGTATTGTGTCGGTTCTTTACAATGGCAATACCGAAATTAATGACCGTTGCCCTGCTGCTCATGGCCCGTACCATTCGGCCAACGCAGCTGCCGGTGCAGCCGTGGTGCTGTCTGCAAAATATCCCTGTGTTCAAGTAGTCCGCACTGAAAGGTCTATGTATGAAACTTTCTATAACAATGGCACGGATGACCCGACGATAGATTACTCCGTGCTGGTAGACTATTGTGATGAAAACGGTGATTGCTGGTACGACAAAGAATATAACTAAAGACTGATACCATGAAAAATATCGTTTTCCTATTGCTTTTCTGTCTCGTAGCCCCCGTTTTGTCGTCTGTGGCCGAGGCTCAGGACAGTGGCAGACTTCCCCAGGTGTATGGTGCCGACGGCAGAAAACAGGGCGTATAGGTCAAATTGCAGGATGATTTTTTGTACTTTGTCTCAATAGGTCAAATTGCAGGATGGCCGATTGAAAAAAGTTTTGTATCTTTGCCGCGCAGTCTGAAGCATAGCGGGGCTCTGCTGGGGAGCAACCCCG
>JAFVCA010000020.1 GCA_017479705.1 Bacteroidales bacterium | reverse complement strand
GTGCGCCCGGCGTCGGGGACGGGCAGGAAGTGGTAGTAGGCGTTGGCGCCGAACGAGCAGGCCAGGTCGGTGCCCGACCCATCGACATGCAGTGTCTGGGGGTTCAGCTTCGCGTAGGTGGCGTCGCGCACGGCGAACCGCGCACCGACATCGAAGGACTGGGACAGGGAGCGGTTGTACTCGATGCCGATCTCGTTGCCGACGGTCTTGGAGAGGGCCTCGGACTGCTGGCTGAGGCTCACCAGGTGGTAGTTGTACTCAACCTTGACGTTGTTTTTCCGTGTCGCAGGATTCTGCACATCGGCATGCTGAGCCATGGCCATGTGCGCACTCAGCAGGATGCATAATAACATTGTTACTTTTTTCATGATATAAAAATTATGATTTAACTTTTTTCGTTTTTTATTCACTTGTTTTTGATTGTCGGGTCTTGGTGTCTGTTTTAGCTGGTGTCGTACTTCATGGTTCTTTTGTTTTTGTGGGGCGCGGCGTGGGCTGTGGCGCCTTGTGCCCGTGCCGTTTCCCTGGTTTTTGATGTTTTGTTGTTTGTTTTTGTTGTTTGTTTCTTGAATTAACTGAACGTTTTCCAGATATTTGCTGAATTTTTTTGTTTCTGTTTTCTGTTGCAAAGATACTGGAATTCTGCGGTTTAAAATCGGCAAACACTTGAGGATTATATCCAATTTCTATACGATGTCACAACTTTTTGACGATGGGTGTAAAAAAAATCGTATATTTGCACTTAAAAAAATACTGACAGACAATGGGTAAAAGTGATATTCAAAAGGTAAAAGAAATTGACGATGAAGTCAAGGCTGAACTTCGCGCATTGGACAATACCAAAGCCAATATCTTTGAGAAGGATTTTTGCCTTGTAATGGATAATTCGGATATCGTCAAGCATGGTGTTGTTGACGCGCCGCTGCGCTCCTCGGAACACCGTGTGTTGCTGTGCAAAAAGGGATCCATTGACTACACGCTTAACTTTTCGGAGGTTCATGTTTCAGAGGGTAATTTGCTGATGGTTCCAGCTAATTACCTAATCACTCCAGAGGGATATTCAAGTGACTTCAACGCCCGAGTCCTCTCGTTCCGTTTCTCGAACAGGGAAGAGGCCTCTTTGGTGGGATATGAGGTGGTGAAGTTGCGGCTTGGATGCAATGAGGAGCAGGTGTTTGACACTTTTTTCCAGATGATGGATCAAGTGCTCAGGTCTCCCACTGACGGGAGACGCGATTTCGAGTACCTTGTCATTTCCATGCTGTACCGTATACAGGGGCTCAATACTGCACAAAACGGATTCAGCCCTACGGTTTTTGGAGACCGCAAGCAGGAGGTTTTCTCACAATTCATGCAGCTAATCAGTTCTTTGGAACCAACCCCGCGGTCCATCTCTGTTTTCGCGGAGAAACTGAATGTTACATCGAACTATCTGAGCGTGTTGGTCAAGGAGGTATCGAAACGCACCGTTATGGATTGGGTGGACATAAGAACCGTGGCACGAATCAAAGCCCTTCTTATTGGGCCGGACAACCTCACGGTGGAGCAGATTGCCGATCGGCTGCATTTCTCTTCCTCATCGCAGATGATCAGGGTGTTCAAGAAAATGACCGGCACCACACCCCTGGAATACAAGAAATCAAGGAAGGACGCGATGCCGAGAAAGAAAGGCACGAGCTGATTGCCGATGTATTGGTCCCTGTTGTTTCCGTCAGGCCCGTCGGTTTGAGCCTATTCACCGCGTTATATATCATGATAAGTGCTGCGGTTGTTCTTTTGATAGGGCTATTGTGTCGGTTGTAGGCAGGGAGTTACGGGGGGAGCAATGAATGGGGAATGATGTTTTGAATGTTAAGTATCTGTAATACAGTTGATATAAGAAACTAAAGGGTAGGAGGGAAAGTGGAAGATTTTATAGGTATTGTATTGAAATACAGAAAATAGTGTAGATATGGCATGGAAAGTGTGCCTTCTGGAGGTGAAAAAGGGCAGAAACGGAGTTCAAAGAGGTCAAAAAAACAGGGGAGAGGAGGGCTGGTGGGGGAGATAAAGGTGAAAAAATAGGTTTGACAATCAGTGTAATAAAAAATATTTTGAAGAAAAAGGGAAAAAAAATTTGCGGGATGCGAAAAAAGTAGTATCTTTGCAACCTCAAAACAAGAGAACAAAGAGTTGTTTGACAAAGCTGAAAAAGCCGATGTAACTCAGTTGGTAGAGTAGCTGATTTGTAATCAGCCTGTCGGGGGTTCGAGTCCCTTCATCGGCTCGATGAGTTCCCTGACAAGGAGAAAGGAGAACATCGAAACAGAAGAATGGGGAAGTCGCATAGTGGCAATTGCAACAGACTGTAAATCTGTCCTCTTCGGAGTTCAGTGGTTCGAGTCCACTCTTCCCCACAGCCTACTGAGAAGCGGAAGTAGCTCATTTGGTAGAGCGATAGCCTTCCAAGCTATAGGTGGCGGGTTCGAGCCCCGTCTTCCGCTCAAGTAACAAGCGGAGCCGGGCAAGAGACAAGCCGACGCTTCGAAGTAAAAGCTGCAGTAGCTCAGCTGGTAGAGCGCATCCTTGGTAAGGATGAGGTCACCGGTTCAAATCCGGTCTGTAGCTCTTTTTTTATGCAAAAAAACACGAGGACGAGATGCGTTTCGCCCTCGTAAAACGTGAAGAAAATAAATTTGTTAACATTAATACGTATTAAACATGGCAAAAGAAAAATTTGATCGTTCTAAACCGCACGTCAACATCGGTACTATCGGACACGTTGACCATGGTAAGACCACTCTGACCGCCGCTATCACCAAGGTGCTGGCTGAAAAAGGTCTCTCTGAAGTTAAATCATTCGACGCTATTGACTCCGCTCCCGAAGAGAAAGAGCGTGGTATTACTATTAACACTGCTCACGTTGAGTACCAGACCGAGACTCGTCACTATGCACACGTCGACTGCCCTGGCCACGCTGACTATGTGAAGAACATGGTTACTGGTGCTGCCCAGATGGATGGTGCCATTCTGGTTGTTGCCGCTACCGACGGTCCTATGCCCCAGACCCGTGAGCATATCCTGCTTGCCCGTCAGGTCGGTGTACCCCAGTTGGTTGTTTTCATGAACAAGTGCGACCTTGTTGATGACCCCGAACTGCTTGACCTCGTTGAGATGGAAATCCGTGAGCTCCTCAGTGCTTACGATTTCGATGGCGACAATATTCCTATCATTCGCGGTTCCGCGTTGGCAGCCCTGAACGGCGAGCCCAGCGGTGTTAAGAACGTTGAGGATTTGATGGAAGCCGTTGACACTTGGATTCCTCTGCCCACCCGTGCTGTTGATAAGCCTTTCTTGATGCCTATCGAGGACGTTTTCTCCATCACCGGTCGTGGTACTGTTGCCACTGGTCGTATTGAGACTGGTGTCATCCACACTTCTGACCCCGTTGATATTATCGGTATGGGTGCTGAGAAGCTGTCGAGCGTTGTCACTGGTGTCGAGATGTTCCGCAAGATTCTTGATGAGGGTGAGGCTGGCGACAATGTGGGTCTGCTGCTCCGCGGTATCGACAAGAACGAGATTCGTCGCGGTATGGTTATCGCTGCTCCCAAGACTATCCACCCGCACCACAAATTCGAGGCTACTGTATACATCCTGAAGAAGGAAGAGGGTGGCCGTCACACTCCGTTCCACAACAAATATCGTCCGCAGTTCTATTTCCGCACCACTGATGTTACCGGTGAGATTACCCTCCCCGAAGGTCGCGAGATGGTTATGCCTGGTGACAACCTGACAATCACTGTGGATCTGATTTCCGACATCGCTCTGAATGAGAACCTGCGTTTTGCTATCCGTGAGGGTGGCCGCACCGTTGGTTCTGGTCAGGTGACCAAGATTATTGAATAATCTGAATGAAACCCGCAGGGGTGTGGCGTGTGCTGCGCCCCTATCCAGGGGCATAGTTAAATGGTATAATGACGGTCTCCAAAACCGTAGTTGGGAGTTCGATTCTCTCTGCCCCTGCTAAAATTGATATCAAAATGTCTAAGTTCGGAAACTATGTAAAGGAAAGCTACGACGAGTTGGTACATAAAGTGTCGTGGCCTACATTCAAGGAGTTGCAGAGCAGTGCCGTTGTGGTGGCTGTGGCTGCTTTGATATTAGCCCTTATCGTCTTTTTGATGGATGTCGTGTTTGGCGTCCAGGGCATGGGATGGAAGGGATTGCTCGGATACTTTTATGCTTTAATCGGATAAAGGTTACAGACAGCCGGTCTTGCTTCCCAAATTTTTTTGAGATTAGGCTATCTGTAGTGTTTGTCTGAGCGAAGGACGTTTCTGGCGGCAGTTGCCGTGTCGGGAGCGAGTATAAACCCACTATTCTTTAACTAACAACATGGAACAGCAGTCTAAAAAATGGTATGTCGTCAGAGCGGTAAGCGGTAAGGAGAAGAAGGCGAAAGAGTATATCGAAAGCGAGATGGCCAAGCGTGGCTGGAGCGAAGATGTACCCCAGGTGCTTATTCCTACCGAGAAGGTCTACGCAATACGTAACGGGAAAAAGGTGGTTAAGGATCGCACGTATTTTCCTGGTTATGTGTTGATAGAGGCTGACTTGCGCGATGAGATAATACCAGTCATCCAGAATGTTCCTAATGTGTTGGACTTTTTGCGTGAATGCGACGGTGGCAAGCCTATCCCCATGCGCCAGTATGAGGTGAACCGCATTCTCGGCAAGATGGACGACCAGATTGATGCCATCGAGGGCAATAGCGACACGTATCTTGTTGGCGAGTCGGTCAAGGTGATTGACGGTCCGTTCAGCAGTTTTGCCGGTGTTGTTGAGGAGGTGAACGACGAGAAGAAGAAATTGAAAGTTACGGTCAAAATCTTCGGTCGCAAGACTCCGCTCGAACTGGGATACAATCAGGTGGAAAAGGAGTAGTAAAACAAACTAATCAACCTTAATTTAAAATTTAAATCAATGGCAAAAGAAGTTGCAGGATTGATTAAATTACAGATCAAAGGTGGTGCTGCGAACCCCGCACCTCCTGTGGGACCCGCACTGGGTGCCAAGGGTGTGAACATCATGGAGTTCTGCAAGCAGTTCAATGCCCGTACACAGGATCAGGCTGGCAAGATTGTGCCTGTCATCATCACTGTTTATACGGACAAGTCCTTTGATTTTGTAGTCAAGACCCCCCCTGTTGCTGTTCAGCTGAAGGAGATGTCCAAAGCCGCTAAGGGTTCCTCTGAGCCCAACCGAGTAAAGGTCGCCTCCGTCACTTGGGAGCAGGTGCGTCAGATTGCAGAAGCCAAAATGCCAGACCTTAACTGTTTCACTATCGAATCAGCTATGAGCATGGTTGCCGGCACTGCACGCAGCATGGGTATAACCGTTAAAGGTGAGAATCCCCTTGCAAAGTAAAAAACGAATTATTAACAAGTGGTAGCATCGCCACAGAGCGGTGCGGTGACCACAAAAACAAGAATCATGGCAAAATTAACGAAGAAACAAAAAGAAGCTTTAGCCAAGTTCGACAGGAATCAAGTTTATTCGCTCGAAGAGGCTGTTGAGATTGTGAAGAACATCACTTATACCAAGTTTGATGCTTCTGTCGATATCGATGTCCGCTTGGGTGTTGATCCCCGCAAGGCCAACCAGATGGTGCGTGGTAGCGTGACGCTGCCTCACGGCACTGGCAAGACCGTCCGTGTCCTGGTGCTCTGCACCCCCGACAAGGAAGAAGAGGCTAAAGCAGCCGGAGCTGATTATTATGGTCTTGATGAGTACATCACCAAGATTAAAGGCGGTTGGACGGATGTAGACGTTATCATTACCATGCCCAGCGTAATGCCTAAGGTTGGTGCTCTCGGCCGTATATTGGGTCCCCGTGGCCTGATGCCGAACCCCAAAACAGGCACCGTTACCATGGAGGTTGGCAAAGCTGTCCAAGAGGCAAAGGCAGGTAAGATTGACTTCAAGGTCGACAAGTTCGGTATCATTCATACCGCCGTCGCCAAGGTCTCGTTCGACAGTAACAAGATTGTTGACAACGCCCGCGAGGTGCTGCAGGCTATTATCAAACTGAAGCCCGCTGCCGCCAAGGGTACCTACGTGAAGAGTATCTGCATCAGCAGCACGATGAGCGCAGGTGTAAAGGTTGACACTAAAGCCGCCACACTGTAACATTTAATTATTGAAAGGTCATTATGAGAAAAGAACAAAAAGACCAACTGATTGACCAGTTGTGCGAAGAGATCAAGGCCTATCCTCTTATCTACATTGCTGATATTGGAGGTTTGAACTCGGTACTGACCAGCAAGCTGCGTCGCGCTGCTTTCCGCAAAGAGGTCAAGTTGGTAGTCGTTAAGAATGCTCTCCTGATCAAGGCCATGGAAAGAACGGGTATTGACTACTCGGAACTTTTCCCCGTGATTAAGGGCGAGACTGCCATAATGCTTTCGAACACCAACAACGCTCCTGCCAAACTCATAAAGGAGTTCCGCACAAAGGAGAAAGGTGCTCAGAAACCCGTGTTGAAGGGTGCTTATGTAGAAGAGTGCTTCTATATTGGCGAGCAGCATCTTGAAGAACTTGTCAATATCAAGTCCAAGAACGAGCTCATTGCCGATATCGTCGCCCTGCTTCAGTCACCCGTCAAGAACGTTATTTCTCAGCTTCAGTCTGGTGCAAATACGATTACCGGTGTCCTGAAAACATTAGAGGAGAAAAAGGCTGAATAAGCCAACGGGTTGGATCCCGTAAAAAGTCCATATCAAACAAATCAATCAAATTAGTAAAAACAATTAAAATCAATAAAGTCATGGCAGACATTAAAGCTATTGCTGAAGAATTAGTAAACTTAACCGTTAAAGAAGTAAAAGAACTCGCTGACGTTCTGAAAGAAGAATATGGTATTGAACCCGCAGCCGCTGCTGTTGCAGTTGCCGCTGCTCCCGCTGCCGGCGGTGCCGCCGCTGCTGAGGAGAAGACCTCTTTCGACGTTATCCTGAAGGGTGTTCCCGATGCCACCAAGAAACTTGGCGTTGTGAAAGCCGTTAAGGACATGGCCAGCCTGGGTCTGAAGGAGTCCAAGGAACTCGTTGACAACGCTCCTAAGCCCGTTAAAGAGGGCGTGAGCAAGGACGAGGCTGAATCCCTGAAGAAAGCTCTCGAAGAGGCTGGTGCCGAAGTTGAAATCAAATAGTAAATGCTATAAGATTTCTACGAGGAATAGGGCCTCCGGTTTGGCCGGAGCGCCTATTCCTCTTTGCTATGCAATTTGATTTTCCTGAAGCATGGCAAGGTTCTTTTAGACTCCCTATATCCCTCTCCGAAGGAGCAGTAACAAGCAGAAACTATCATTTGTAAGTTGTCAAATCTTAATTATTAAGTCCCTTGGATAACAATCAACCTATCGAACAACCCATCGAACAACCTATCGAGGTAGTAAATTTTGCATCTGTTCGCAAATACGAATACCCGGACTTTCTCGACATACAGCTGAAATCATTCCAGGATTTCTTCCAGATTGAGACCAATCCGGATAATCGACTGGATGAAGGACTCTTTAAAGTGTTCAAAGAGAATTTCCCCATTTCAGATGCACGGAATAATTTCACGTTAGAGTTTCTTGACTATTATATTGATCCCCCGCGCTATACCATTGAAGAGTGTATTGAGCGAGGTCTGACCTACAGTGTCCCGCTGAAAGCCAAGTTGAAACTCTCGTGCAACGATCCCGAGAACGAAGATTTTCAGGCCATTGAACAGCCTGTTTATTTGGGTATGATACCCTACATGACGCCCAAGGGTACTTTCGTCATTAATGGCGCCGAGCGTGTGGTTGTCTCGCAGCTGCACCGTTCCCCCGGCGTTTTCTTCGGCACCCAGTTCCACTCTAATGGTACACAGCTCTATTCTGCCCGTATCATCCCCTTCAAAGGCTCATGGATGGAATTCACCACCGACATCAATAATGTGATGTATGCGTACATTGACCGTAAGAAGAAGCTCCCAATCACCACCCTTTTGAGAGCAGTCGGTTTTGAAACGGATAAAGACATTCTGGACATCTTCTCCCTTGCCGAAGAGGTGAAGGTCTCCAAATCCAACCTGAAAAAGGTTATTGGTAAGCAATTGGCCGCCCGTGTTGTGGATTCGTGGACGGAAGACTTTGTCGACGAGGACACTGGTGAAGTCGTCTCCATGGAGCGTACCGAAGTTGTCATTGAGCGAGACAAGGAGCTTACCGAAGAAGACATTGAAAAAATTCTTGAACTCGATGTCAAGACTATTCTGGTCAAGGTCGAGGACCACGACGGCATCGACTATTCAGTCATTTATAACACCCTGAAGAAGGACACCTCCAACAACTCAAAAGAGGCTGTTGAGTATATCTATCGTCAGTTGCGCAATGCTGAACCTCCTGACGAAGAGACCGCTCGCGGCATCATTGAAAAATTGTTCTTCTCCGACAAACGCTACGACCTCGGCGAGGTGGGTCGTTACCGGATCAATACCAAACTGAATTTGGACATCCCTGACTCGGTGCGTGTCCTGACTCAGACGGATATTACCTCCATTATTAAATATCTGGTTCAACTTATCAACCAGAAAGCCGACGTGGACGATATTGACCACTTGTCCAACCGTCGTGTCCGTACCGCAGGCGAGCAGCTTTACAACCAGTTTGGTGTGGGTCTTGCCCGTATGTCCCGCACCATCCGTGAACGTATGAATGTGCGCGATAACGAGGTTTTCACCCCGACGGAGTTGATCAATGCCAAGACGCTTTCGTCAGTCATCAACTCTTTCTTCGGCACCAACCAGTTGTCGCAGTTCATGGACCAGACCAACCCCTTGGCCGAGGTGACGCACAAGCGTCGTATCTCCGCTCTGGGTCCTGGTGGTCTGTCTCGTGAGCGCGCAGGTTTCGAAGTCCGCGACGTTCACTATACCCATTATGGCCGTCTCTGCACCATCGAGACCCCTGAAGGCCCCAACATCGGTCTGATTTCATCGTTGTGTGTCTATGCCAAGATTAACAACCTTGGTTTTATTGAGACACCCTATCGCCGTGTTGTCAATGGCCGCGTAATGCTGGACGAAGAGCCCACCTATTATACCGCCGAGCTGGAGGAGAACAAGACCGTTGCACAAGCCACCACTCCCCAGGACGAGAACGGCAACATCATTGCCCAGCGCATCAAGGCCCGTCGTCAGGCCGACTTCCCCATTGTTTCGCCGGAAGAGATTGACCTTATCGACATGGGTTCGAACCAGATTGCATCCATTGCTGCTTCGCTGATTCCTTTCTTGGAGCACGACGATGCTAACCGTGCCCTGATGGGATCGAACATGATGCGTCAGGCCGTGCCGCTGCTCAACCCCGAAATCCCCATTGTCGGTACGGGTATCGAGAAATCTGTCGCCGAGGACAGCCGCGTGCTGCTCAACGCTTTGGGCGACGGTGTGGTTGAATATGTCGACTCTACCAAGATTGTTATCCGTCATAATCGTACCGAGAAAGAGCGTCTCGTCTCCTTCGACGACGACGTTCATGAATATCGCCTCACCCGCTATCAGCGCACCAACCACTCTACCTCCATCAACCTCCGTCCTATCGTCAAGAAAGGCGATAAGGTGAAGAAGGGACAGGTGCTTTGCGAGGGTTACGCCACTCAGGGTGGTGAGCTTGCTCTCGGACGCAACATGATGGTGGCATTCATGCCATGGAAAGGCTACAACTTCGAGGATGCTGTCGTGATTTCCGAGCGTGTCGTTCGCGAGGATATTTTCACCTCCGTCCACGTCGAAGAGTACACCCTCGAAGTGCGCGAAACCAAGCGCGGTCTTGAGGAACTCACCCGCGATATTCCCAACGTCAGCAACGACGCCACCAAGGACCTGGATGAGAATGGTATCATCCGCATCGGTGCCGAGGTGAAGGAGGGCGACATCCTCATTGGTAAGATTACGCCCAAGGGCGAGTCCGACCCCTCTCCCGAAGAGAAGCTGCTCCGTGCCATCTTTGGCGACAAGGCTGGCGACGTCAAGGACGCTTCCCTCAAGGTTCCGCCTTCGGTGCGTGGTGTGGTCATCGACAAGAAACTCTTTGCCCGCATCATCCGCGACCGCAAGCAGCGTGCCAAGGAAAAAGAACTCCTTGCCAAACCCGAAGAGGAGTACAACCAAGAGCTGAAAGAGCTGAAGGAAAAGCTCGTCGACCGGCTGCTCATCATCCTTGCCGGCAAGACCTCCAATGGTGTCTACACCAACCACAAGGAAGAACTCATCCCCAAGAAGGTCAAGTTCACCTCCAAGGCTCTCCATGCCATCGACTATACCGAAGTCAGCCCCAACAAGTGGACTTCTGATAAGGAGACCAACGATCTGATTAAAGACCTCCTGAACAACTATAATATCAAGAACCGCGAAATCAGTGGCCGCTTCACCCGTAAGAAGTTCGCACTCACCGTCGGCGACGACCTTCCGAGCGGAATCGTCCAGATGGCCAAAGTCTACATCGCCATGAAGCGCAAACTGCGCATCGGTGATAAGATGGCAGGCCGTCACGGTAACAAGGGTATTGTGTCCAAGATTGTGCGTGCAGAAGACATGCCCTTCTTGGCCGACGGTACTCCTGTCGACATCGTCCTTAACCCTCTGGGTGTGCCCTCGCGTATGAATCTGGGTCAGATTTACGAGACCGTCTTGGGCTGGGCTGGCAAGAAACTCAACAAGCGTTTCAAGACTCCCATCTTCGATGGTGCCACCCTTGAGCAGATTAATGGCTATATGCGTGAGGCTGGCCTCCCTGAGAATGGCCGCACCTATCTCTACGATGGCGAAACCGGCGACCGCTTCGACCAGCCCGCCACCGTCGGCTACATCTACATGCTCAAGCTCCACCACATGATTGACGACAAGATGCATGCCCGCAGCATCGGACCGTACTCCCTCATCACCCAGCAGCCCCTTGGCGGTAAAGCCAACTTCGGCGGTCAGCGTTTCGGTGAGATGGAAGTCTGGGCTCTTGAAGCCTTCGGCGCTTCCCATGTCTTGCAGGAAGTCCTCACCGTCAAGTCCGACGATGTCATGGGCCGTGCCAAGGCATACGAGTCCATCGTCAAGGGCGACAACATGCCTGTCCCCGGCATTCCCGAGTCGTTCAACGTCCTGGTCCACGAGCTCCGTGGCTTAGGATTAGAGGTAACATTTGATTAATTCTGAATTGAGATTATCCCCGCAAGCAACATAGTCTTAATTCTTAATTCTACAATAACAAGATGGCTTTTAAACAAGAATCACAGTTAAGAAATGATTTCAATTCGATAACCGTCAGTCTGGCATCGCCTGAGTCTATCAAGAAGCGCTCCTATGGCGAAGTGACCAAGCCTGAGACTATCAACTACCGCACCTACAAACCCGAGCGCGACGGCCTCTTCTGCGAGAAGATTTTCGGCCCCACGCGCGACTGGGAGTGCCATTGCGGCAAGTACAAGCGCATCCGCTACAAAGGCATTGTCTGCGACCGTTGCGGTGTCGAGGTTACCGAAAAGAAAGTCCGTCGCGAGCGCATGGGACATATCGAGCTCACCGTCCCTGTCGCCCATATCTGGTTTTTCCGTTCCCTCCCCAACAAGATAGGAACCCTGCTCGACGTCCCCAGCAAGAAACTGGAGCAGGTTATATACTACGAGAAGTACATCGTCCTCCAGCCGGGCCGTGCCACCCTCAACGACATGCCCGTCAAAAAACTCGACCTTCTGGCCGAAGAGGAATACTATGCCATCATGGAGAACCTCCCCGAAGGCAATGACCAGCTTGACGACTCCGACCCCAACAAATTCATCGTTGGTATGGGCTCCGAGGCCCTCTACAAGCTGCTCTGCGAACTCGATCTCGACCAAATCAGCTTCGAGCTCCGCGACCGTGCCTCCAAAGAATCCTCCAACCAGCGCAAACAAGAGGCCCTCAAGCGTCTGAACATCGTCGAGGCTTTCCGCGAGAGCCGTCGTCGCATGCAGGAGCGTGGCATGGACAACCGTCCGGAGTGGATGATTATGACCATCATCCCCGTCATCCCCCCTGACCTCCGTCCGCTCGTACCCCTGGATGGTGGCCGTTTCGCCACCTCCGACATCAACGAGCTCTACCGTCGTGTCATCATCCGCAACAACCGTCTGAAGAGACTGTTCGAGATCAAAGCCCCCGAAGTCATCATGCGCAATGAGAAGCGCATGCTTCAGGAATCCGTCGACTCCCTCTTCGACAACAGCCGCAAGGTCTCCAGCGTCAAGTCCGACAGCAACCGTTCCCTCAAGTCCCTCTCCGACTCACTGAAGGGTAAGCAAGGTCGTTTCCGTCAGAACCTCCTTGGTAAGCGTGTCGACTATTCCGGACGTTCCGTCATCGTCGTGGGTCCTGAACTCAAGATGCACGAGTGCGGTCTGCCCAAAGACATGGCCTCCGAGCTCTTCAAACCCTTTATCATTCGCAAACTCCTCGAACGCGGCTTGGTCAAGACCGTCAAGTCCGCCAAGCGCGTTGTGGACCGCAAGGACCCCGTCGTGTGGGAAATCCTTGAGAATATCCTGAAAGGCCACCCCATCATGCTCAACCGTGCTCCTACGCTGCACCGTCTGGGTATCCAGGCCTTCCAGCCCAAACTGGTCGAGGGTAAAGCCATCCGTCTGCACCCGCTGGTCTGTACCGGCTTCAATGCCGACTTCGACGGCGACCAGATGGCAGTCCACGTCCCTCTGGGCAACGCTGCCGTCCTTGAGGCCCAGCTCCTCATGCTCTCCACCCACAACATCCTCAACCCCGCCAACGGTGCTCCTATCACCGTCCCCTCGCAGGACATGGTCCTTGGTCTGTACTACATGACCAAGCCCCGCCGCACCACCGAGACCGAAATTGTCAAAGGCGAAGGCTATCGTTTCTATTCGCCCGAAGAGGTTATCATTGCCTACAATGAGAAGCGCGTCTCCCTCAACGCCTGCATCAGCGTCCGCATCGATGCCGAAGGCCGCGATGAATTCCAGTTCGTCAAAACCGACAAGACCTTTATGGAAGTCATCAAAGACCGCGACGGCAACCTTCTCACCGATATTGATTGTAGCACTCCTGCCGAAATCGCCGAACGCAGCCGTACCGAATACGAAATCAAGCGCGACAAGGACGGCTACCCCATCCTCGACGCCAAAGGCCACTTCATCAAGACCGACCGCATCCGCACCACCGTGGGCCGTGTCATCTTTAACGAAGTTGTGCCTAAGGAATACGGCTACGTCAACCAGGTCCTTGGCAAGAAATCGCTCCGCGACATCATCGGCGACCTCTTCACCGCTTGCGGCAATGCCGTCACCGCCAACTTCCTCGACGACATCAAGAACATGGGTTATCGCCAGGCTTTCCGTGGCGGCCTCTCCTTCAACTTGGGCGACGTCATCATCCCCGCCGAAAAAGAGGAACTCATCGCCAAGGCCAACGACGAAGTCGAAGAAGTGCTCGGCCAGTACTCCATGGGTCTTATCACCAATAACGAACGTTACAACCACGTCATCGATATTTGGACCAACACCAACAACCGCCTCACCGAAACCCTCATGAAGCAGCTCAAGGCCGACAACCAGGGCTTCAACCCCATCTATATGATGTACGATTCCGGTGCTCGTGGTAGTAAGGAGCAGATTCGTCAGCTCTCCGGCATGCGCGGACTGATGGCCAAGCCTCAGAAAGCAGGTGCCGCCGGCAACGAAATTATCGAGAACCCCATTATCTCCAACTTTAAAGAAGGCCTTTCCGTGCTGGAGTACTTCATCTCCACTCACGGTGCCCGTAAAGGTTTGGCCGATACCGCTCTTAAGACTGCTGACGCTGGTTACCTCACCCGTCGTCTGGTCGACGTGGCACACGATGTCATCATCACCACCGAGGACTGCGGCACCCTGCGCGGTCTGCCCACCACCGCCCTCAAGAAAGGTGAAGACATTGTCGTCTCCTTGGGCGAAAAACTGCTCGGCCGTACCTCCGTCCACGACATCTACCATCCCCACACTGGCGAGCTCATCGTTGCCGCCGGTCAGGAACTCACCGAAGAAATCTGCAAAATCATCGACGAGTCTCCCATCGAGGAGGTCGAAATCCGCTCCGTGCTCACCTGCGAGGCCAAGCACGGCGTCTGCGCCAAGTGCTATGGCCGTAACCTTGCCACCGGCAAAATGGTTCAGAAGGGCGAAGCCGTCGGCGTCATTGCCGCACAGGCCATCGGTGAGCCTGGTACCCAGCTTACCCTCCGTACCTTCCACGTCGGCGGTGTTGCTGGTGGTAACATCGGTACCAACTCCAGCCTCACAGCCAAGTACGAAGGCCGTCTTGAAATCGACGAACTCCGTTCCATCCCCTATAGCGACAACGATGGCAGCGAATACCAGATTGTCATTGGCCGTTCTGCCGAGATGCGCATCGTCGACGAGAACACCAACGTCACCCTCTTCTCCGCCCTGCTGCCCTACGGTGCCAAGCTCTACAAGCAAACCGGCGACCACCTGGCAAAGAACGACCTCATTGCCGAATGGGACCCCTACAATGCCGTCATCATCTCCGATGTGGCCGGTCGCGTCTCCTTCGAGAATGTTATCGAGAACGTCACCTACCGTGTCGAGAGCGATGCCCAGACCGGTCTTCAGGACAAGGTAGTCATCGAAAGCCGCCAACGCACCAAGAACCCCACCCTCAACATCGTCGATGGCGATGGCAACATCCTCAAAGTCTACGACCTCCCTGTCGGTGCCCACATCGGTGTTGACCAAGGCCAGCAACTCAAGGCCGGTGACATCATGGTAAAGATTCCTCGCAGTTTCGGCAAGGCTGGCGATATCACCGGCGGTCTGCCCCGCGTCACCGAGCTCTTCGAGGCCCGCAACCCGTCCGACCCCGCCATCGTGGCTGAAATCGACGGTATTGTCTCCATCGACAAGAAGCTCAAGCGCAACAACCGTCAAATCACCATCATCAGCAAGACCGGCGAACAGCGCACCTACCTCATCCCCACCTCCAAGCAAATCCTTGCCCAGGACAGCGACTATGTCAAGGCCGGCACGCCGCTCTCCGACGGTGCCATCACCCCTGCCGACATCCTCGCCATCAAGGGCCCGATGAAGGTGCAGGAGTACATCGTCAACGAGGTGCAGGAAGTATACCGTCTGCAAGGTGTGAAGATCAACGACAAGCACTTCGAAGTCATCGTCCGCCAGATGATGCGCAAGGTGGAAATCGCCGACCCGGGCGACACCCGCTACCTCGAAGGCGAGCTGGTCAACAAAATCGACTTCCACGAGACCAACGACGAAATCTTCGGCATGAAAGTGGTCGAAGACAGTGGCGACAGCGAGAACATCCAAATCGGACAAATCATCTCTGCCCGCCGTCTGCGCGACGAGAACTCCATCCTGCGCCGTCAGGACAAGCAGCTCATCACCGTCCGCGACGCCCGTCCTGCCACTGCCAAGCAAATCCTCCAAGGTATCACCCGCGCCTCGTTGCAGACCAAGAGTTTCATCTCCGCAGCCTCCTTCCAGGAGACCACCAAAGTGCTCACCGAGGCTGCCATCAATGCCCGCCAGGACTTCCTCGAGGGCATGAAGGAGAACGTCATCGTCGGTCACCTCATCCCCGCCGGTACCGGTCTTCGCGAATACGAAAACCTTATTGTGGGGAGCAAAGAAGAATTAGAAAAAGCAAACCTTTAACAATTGAACCAATATGGCAAACAATCGCAACCCACAGGCCCCTAACGATCTGAAGTTGGACGTATCGTCCGACGTGGCTAACGGCACCTACAGCAACCTGGCCATCATCTCTCACAGCCCGAGCGAGATAATCCTCGACTTTGCACAGATGCTGCCCGGCACCCCCAACGCTACGGTGCGCTCGCGCGTCATCATGAACCCCATTCATGCCAAGCGCCTGCTGGCTGCCCTCAACGACAATCTGCAGAAGTTCGAACACAACTTCGGCCCCATCGTTGAGCCGAAAGCCCCCGTCAACACCGACACTGTCCCCTACGACATCCTTGGGAAAGCCTGATATTAAACAATATCGCTGTTTTAAGGCTACGACGCAAGTCGTGGCCTTTTTTTTCGGCTGTGCGGCGGCTGTCACCCGCCGCGGCCTTGGCCGCCGTGCCGTTTATGTGTGTGCGGGTTCCGCTCCGTCTGCGGCTCCCGGAGGGTGCGGGCCTGTGGCAGGGCAGGGGAGGCTGCTTTCAAGGGCTGCGGGCGGCCCGTCCGTCCATCATCTGCCCTGCGGCGCTGATTTGTTGCAGCTCCGTTCGTTCCCTTGCAGTCAGCCCTCGCTTGGCGTTTCATTTGCTGAAGGTAGTTGGGAGAAATGTAGGAGATGTGTGCAAGGAATAACCTGTAAGAAGCGGAGCAAGGGCTTGTCTTTAAAACAGCCAAACCGAATCTTCGGGTTAAAAAGAGTGGGAAAGCTACGGGCTCGGGAAAACACACAATGTGAATAATATTTAAGTAATGGTATAAAATGCTGAAAACACGATTGTATAGGCCGGTATTCAAGAAATAAAATACTTTTTTTTTGAAGTGTGTGATTTTTTTTGATTCGTCGAAACATATAATAATGTCTTAGTAAATAGGTGTTTGTAGAGGGAATCGATTCGCATTTTTAAATGAGAAGTAAAAAAAAATATTGTTTTTCCCAAAAAAAATGTATTTTTGCACGGAAAAGAAATAGTAATATGGCAAACAAAAGTAGAAATAGAACCGTTCAGAATCAAGAAATGAAAGGAAACGAATACGTCTCCACGGAACAGGGTGGGGGCAACTTTTTTGGTGATTCCCACAGGTTGATGATGAAAGTAAAACCGTATCTGGAACGTTTTGTGCTCGAAGTGCCGAATCGTGTTTCCCAGAACCGCATTGTATACATACATGAAGGAGCTGCCAGGGTTAGGATTAACTTCATTTCTTATGAGTTAAGGAAGGGCGACGTGCTCCTTATCCCCTCCAATTACATATTGTTGATTGAGTCCTATTCGAATGATATTGAACCTTGGATGCTCGATTTTAATTTTGGAACTGAGGAGGAGAAAGAGATGGTGGGTATCGAGACGTTGTATTTCCACATGGAGGAAAGAGAGTTGAAGGTACTGGAGTACTACTTCTCCCTGCTTTCGCAGATTGACAATAGTTCCGTGCGCACCAATGAGGATGTGATGCACCTTGTAATGTCGATGCTCTATTATCTTCACCAGATGTACGATGCCCGCACGGGCCATTTGAGCTGGCAGAAGATTCCACGGGCCAAACAAATCAAGTCCGAGTTTGTCAATATGGTGGTGACGTTGGATAACCCCCCGCTCACTATTGCGGAATATGCCAAGGCTCTCCATGTGTCGGAGAACTATCTGAGCATCATTGTCAAAAATGAGACGCACCAGACGGTGAAGAAGTGGATAGAGCAGCGGACTGAAACCCAGATTAAAATGCTGCTTGCAGAGCCCAAGGGCCGCACGCTGAACGAAATAGCTGATATCATAGGGTATAGTTCACCCCCGCAGGTGGTGCGTTTCTTCAAGAGAAGAACGGGCATGACCCCCTACGAGTACCGCAAGATGGCTTTGAAGGAGCGCGCCCGGTTGCAGAAGTAGGGCTATAGACCCAACAGTAATCTAAAAAAGGGGAACAACCATTGAGCGTTGTTCCCTTTTTTGTGTGCCGTGTGTGTGGGTTTTGCGAAGGGGGCTGCCGTGCTATGAGGTCACGGTCTCCACCTTGCTGCGCCCTTCGCCGTGGCGGGTGATGCGTATCTGTGTGCGGATGCGTTCGTAGAGTTCCTCGCGATGGGAGATGATGCCCACGCGGCGGTTGGACTGCCCGGCAATGTCCTGCAGCTTTTCGAGGGTCGACATGACGCTGTCCAAGCTCTTTTCGTCGAGGGTGCCGAAGCCTTCGTCAATGAAGAGGATGTTGACGTTGAGGTCGGGTCTGTTGAGCGACGAGAGGGCCAGCGAGAGGGCTAAGGAGACCATGAAGCGTTCGCCGCCGGAAAGCACGGTGGCGCTGCGCACCGCATCCTTGTTGTAGCGGTCATGCACCAGGATGGAGAGCTTTTCGTTCTCCTCGCTGCAGGTGAGCCTGTAGCGGTCGGTGATTTGCTCCAAGTAGATATTGGCGTTGTGGAGCAGGGGGCGCAGGATGTGGGTCTGCACAAGCGTGCGGAAGCGGTTGCCGCCAAAACGTTGGTTGATGGCGGACCAGCGGAGGTGGTTCTGGCTGGCCTTTTCGAAGAGGGCGAGGGTCTGCTGAGCCCGTTCGCGGTTGTCGGCATCGGCTTTGAGTGCACTGGCGGCAAGGGCCATCTGTGAGGTGGCTGCATCTAACTGGTCGTTGAGCCTGGCCCGGTCGGCATCGAGTTGCGCTTTGTCGGGGTCGGGGTCGGCATCGGGGAGGTTCAGCTTTTGGCGGTTGTCGCCGATGGTGCGGAAGGCCTCGTTGAGGGCGTCGGTGGCGGACTTCAAAGCGGTCTCGGTCTCGGCAATGAGTTTGCGGGCCTGGTCCAGCCGGTCTTTTTGCGACATGAGGTGAAGGAGGTCGGCCTCGGTCTGGCCTGAGGAGGCATACCAAGCACTGAGCATGCTCTGGCTGCGCTCCTGCTCGGCTTCGGCATCCTTGATGCGTGCGTCCAGCTGCCCTGTGGCGGTGAGGAGTTCGTTCCATTCGCGCAGGGTGGCGGGTTGTGGCAGGGGCTGTGGCGGGTAGGGCTGTTGCCAGGGTTGGTGGTAGGCAAGCACTTGCAGTTGCAAGTCGTGCATCTGAAGGCACAGCTCTGTGGTACGCTCCAGTTGGCTTGATGCTGTTTGGTGCTGGGTGCTGCGCTGTTGGTATTCGGTGGCTTTCCGCCGCAGGGCGAGTTTGGTGGCGGCAACGTCGTTTTGCCAATCGGGATAGGGCTTGCCGATAAGCTGGTTGATTTGCAGGACGAGGGAGGCGATGGAGTGTTTGGTGTCGTTGAGGCGCGATGTGAGGTCGCTGATGTTTTGTTTGTTTCTGTCCAGACTGCTTTGGGTTGCGTGGAGATTGCCGACAGCGTCGGCAAGGGTCTTGCTCAGCAGTTCCTTCTCTTTGATTTGCGACTGGATTTTCTTTTGCAGCGCTTCGGCCTCTTCCTGCTGGTGGCGGAGACTCTCTTTTTGTCGGGACAGCAGCAGGAGCTGCTGATCAAGCAGTGCGGGCAGTTCCGAACCATACTGCCAGCCGTTGGCGGAGAGCTCCTGGATGAGTTTCTCCTCCTCCTTGAGGGTGCTTTGCTGTTGGGATAGGAGTTCCTTGTTGTGGGCTTCGTATTGGCCTTTCAGGCGGTCGCAAAGGGACTGGGCTTGGTTGCGCTCGTCGGTGGCCTTGTCGAGGGCCTGTTTGGCATCGCGGAGGGCCTGTTCGAGGGGCGAGAGGATGTTGACGAAATCCTGGTCGAGGTGGATGTGCTCAATGTGCTGCCCGCACAGAGGGCATGTCTCGGCATGCTCCGTGGCAAGACGGTGGCGAAGGGTTTTCAGGTCTTCGTCTAAGCCGAATTTCAGGGTGTTATACTGCGTGGAGAGGGTTTCGTGTTTGTCAAGCGTCAGTTTGTAGGTCTCTTTCTTCAGGTTGACTGCTGTATCGGCTTGTGCCAAGGCCTTTTTCTGTTCGGAGAGGAGCTGTTGGGACTGCGCCAGTGCTTCGTGTTGTTGGCGGATGGTGGAGTGGCGTTCTTTCCACCGGCTGTAGAGGCTGAGGAGGTTGTTGACGTTGTCGAGGGCGCTGTTGGTGGCTTCGGGATTGAGCTGGGCGCGTTGTTGGGTGGTTTGGTCTATTTCTCCTTGCTTGTTGTTCACGGCAGTCTCGGCTGTTGCGTATGCACTTTTGGCCTGTGCCAGTGCATTCTCTATCTGGTGGGTCTTGGAGTTCTCATCCGTTCGGGATTTATCGAGGAAACTGGCATCGGCGTTCTGTCTGACGTAGGTGTCGAGCAGCAGTACGGCTTCGGTGAGGCGGGCATAGATTTGAGCAAGTTCGGATTGCTGGTCGAGCCATTGCTTTTCTGCTTGCAGGGAGCGGGTTTTGGCTTGGTTTTGGTCGTCCTGCCATTGGAGGTCCGACGAGAGGGTGATGAACCGTTGGCGGCATCGCTCCACCTTTTGTAGGTTGATCTTGATGGATTCCTCGGACTTCAGTTTGTTGTCGAGTTGTTTCCGCACCTCCTCGGTCTTGTCCCAGGTTTCGGCCAGGAGTTTTGAGGCTTTGAAGTCCGGGCTGTCCATGACGGAACGGGCAGCGACAATGCGGCCTTGCGCCGCCGAAGCACTGGCGCGCCCGTCGGCAATGCGCGAGGCGCAGAGAAGGAGGTTGTCTAATTGTTGCAGCTGTTTGGTGAGGTCGGCGCGCAGCAGGGTCTGGCGTTCCACGGTTTGCTGCAGGTCGGCAATCTGTTCGGGCGGGAGGAGGTGACCCTGTTCGGTCTTCAGGGCGTTTTCGGCCAGGTCCTTGTTTTTCTTGGCACGGTCGTAGAGGCTTTTGATGGCCATGCCGTAGGCGGAGAAGATGGAGGTGTTGGTGAGCTGTTCGAGAATCTCCTCGCGTTCCTTCTTTTCGCCACAGAGGAAGGCGGCAAACTGGCCTTGTGCCAGCATGGCCATGCGGTTGAACTGGGTAAAACTGAGCCCGACGGCTTGCTCTATCTGGCTGTCGTGGTGGTTGACGCGCACCCAGTCGTCGTTGCCCGCCTTCACGGTCCATTGGGGAGTGCTGTAGCCGCCTTTGCGGTTTACGCCCAGTGCGAGGCGTGCGCGGTATTCCACCTTGTCGTTGCCTTCGAAGACGACCTCCGTGTAGCACTCGTCCTTGTAGGAGATGCCCAGGCGAGAGTATTGGCTGATGCTTTTGATGCCGACGGCCTTTTCGGAGTCGCGGAACATGCGGAACTCGTTGTTCATGGGGTCGGAGACGCTCTCGAGGCGTGGCGTGGTTTTGTAGAGGGCAAGGGAGATGCTGTCCAAAAGGGCGGTTTTGCCCACGCCGGTGTCGCCGGCAATGAGGAAGATGGGGGCAGGTTGGCCCGTGACGCCGTCGGTGAGGTCGGTTTCGAAGTTGATGTCGGCCTGTTCGATGGAGGCGATGTTCCTAAGATGCAGTTCTTTAATCTTCATGGGCAAGGGTATTGTCGCCACTGGACATGCGGCGCAGCTCGATCTCCACCTCTTTGAAGGCTTGGGCAAGGTCGTCTATGTCCAGTTCGGGATAGTGGTTCTGTGTTTGGCGGACGAATTCCATGGGGTCGGTCATTTGCTGGAGTTCTGTCACCTCGAAGAGGGCTTTGTCGTCAGAGGTGTCGGGGTCGGGGAGGTTGGTCCAGATGGATTTGGGGTTGAAGCGAATCTCGCCTTGGTAAGGCTCGATAAGTTGGTAGATCTGCTGGTTGAAGTCGGCAGGGAAGGGCTTGGAAGCGTCGAGCGTAAGGCGGAAATAGCCGGAGTGTTTTTCGTCGGCAAACTGTCGCACGGCCATCAGGCTCTCTTCGACGCTGGTGAAGGCTCCTGAGGTGGGAAGCTCGTAGAAGTGTCGTTTCTCGTCAATGCGGAGGCGCGTCACGGTGACGGGGCCGCCGTGGCGTTCCATGTCCACCAGACTGACGCTGTGTGGGTACTTCTCGTCGCAGCTGACATGCAGGGGGCTGCCCGAATAGCGCAGGATGCCGGAGGGGTAGGTGCTGACGGGCAGGTGCTCGTCATTGTGGCCGAGGGTTTGCGGGCGGTGGATATGGCCGAGGGCCATGTAGTCAAACCCCTGTCCGATCTGGTCGGTGTCGACGGTCTGCACACGGCCTATTTCGAGGCCATGACCTGTGAAGTCCGTTCCGGTAACGGCTAAATGGCCCATCAGCACCACGGGTTTCTGCTCGCAATTGTGTCGTTCCACATAGTCGAGGATGGCCTGTGTGGTGTTATGCTGCGCGCCGGCCATGAAGGGAAGGGCAATGATGAAGCCGGTGGGGAGGGCGACGATGTAGTCCTCCTGCCAACCGTCGGGCCGTGAGGTGCTGTCCGACGCGGGAGGCATGCCGACCAGGGTGATGTTTCCCAACTGCCACACGGGGTTGTCGGCCTGGATGCGCGACGGGGAGTCGTGGTTGCCGGCGGTGATGACGATGGCCATGGAGGGGAAGCTGTTGTGCAGGGCGACAAAATAGCCGTTGAAGCGTTTTTTGACATGCGCCCCGGGCTGTTGGATGTCGAAGATGTCGCCGCTCACCAATAGCGCGTCGGGACTGTAGGCACGGCACCACTCTTTCAGTTGGTTGAAGAAGTGGTCGTGCTCGTCGTCGCGGGTGTAGTCCTGGTACATAACCTGCCCAAGGTGAAGGTCGGCAGTGTGGATTATCCTCATGATAGGGGTGTTGGAATGGTTGATAGAAGAATCCCCGTACTGCCCAGAGAGGAGAACGGGGATTCCGTGATTTGCCAGAAAAGAGATTATTTCAGATTGGCCAGAGCCTCTTTGATGCGGCGGAGGGCTTCGCGGAGGAGGTCCTCGCTGGTGGCATAGCTGAGGCGGATGCAGGAGTCGTCGCCGAAGGCGGAACCCATGACGGTGGCCACGTTGGCCTCGTTGAGGAGGTAGAAGGCCATGTCGGTGGAGTTCTCAATCTTCTTGCCATTGAAACTCTTGCCGTAGTAAGAGCTGACGTCGGGGAAGAAGTAGAAAGCACCCTGGGGCAGACGGACTTTGAGGCCGGGGATGTCGCACAGGAGCTGGTATACCATGTCGCGGCGCTGGCGGAAGATGTTGCGCATGTTGATGATGTCCTCGCTGGTGTTGGGGTCCATCTGCATGGCGCGGACGGTGGCCTTCTGGGCGATGGAGCAGGTGGCACTGGTCACCTGACCCTGTAGTTTGTTGCACGCTTTGGCTATGACGAGCGGTGCAGCAATGAAACCGATACGCCAGCCGGTCATGGCAAAGCCCTTGGCAACACCGTTGACGGTGATGACGCGGTCCTTGACTTCGGGGAACTGGGCAATGCTCTCATGCTTGCCAACGAAGTTGATGTGCTCGTAGATCTCGTCGGCCATGACGAACACGTTCTCATGACGGGCGACGACGTCGGCAATGCCTTTGAGCTCCTCTTTGGTGTAGAGCATGCCGGTGGGGTTGCTGGGGCTGGAGAACATGATAAGTTTGGTCTTGGGCGTGATGGCGGCTTCGAGTTGTTCGGGCGTCACCTTGAAATCGTTCTCAATCTTGGTCTTGACATAAACGCATTTGCCTTCGGCCACGCGGACAATCTCTTTGTACGACACCCAGAAGGGGGTGGGGATGATGACCTCGTCGCCAGGGTTCACCAGGCACTGAACCAACTGGTAGATGCTCTGCTTGGCACCCGTCGACACCACAATCTGTTCGGGTTTGAAGTCGAGATTGTTGTCGCGTTTAAACTTCTGGCAGACGGCCTCGCGCAGGTCGGCATAGCCGGGCACGGGAGGATAGTGAGTGAAATTGTCGTCAATGGCCTTCTTGGCTGCCTCTTTGACAGTGTCTGGGGTGTTGAAATCGGGCTCGCCTATGGAGAGGCTGATAACGTCTTTGCCCTGGGCCTTCAGCTCGCGGGCTTTTGCGGTCATGGCGAGGGTCTCGCTCTCGGCCATGTTAAGGATTCTATTGCTTAGGATTTCCATAAATTAAAAATGTTTGGACTGCAAAGATACGCATTTTTTTTTTATTCGCGAGGTTTCAAAAAAAAATTGTATATTTGTATCTTGGTAAATACCTTTCAACCCTATATATTGTAATATCATAAATAGTTGTATATTATGGCAAAAGACATGTCAGACAGCGAGGCTCAGAGACTCGAAAAATTAAAGATTCTACAAAGTACACTGGATAAGATTGAAAAAAACTATGGCAAAGGCTCCGTGATGAAATTGGGTGACCAAGCCTCGGTGAAAGTCGATGTCATCTCGACAGGCAGCATCAACCTTGACGCTGCTCTCGGTGTGGGCGGTTTCCCCAAAGGGCGTATCATTGAGATTTACGGTCCCGAATCGTCAGGTAAGACAACCCTCGCCATCCACGCCATTGCCGAGTGCCAGAAGGAGGGTGGTATAGCCGCCTTCATTGATGCAGAACACGCCTTCGACAGTTTCTATGCAAAGAAGCTGGGTGTTGATATTGACAACCTTCTGGTTTCGCAGCCGGACAATGGCGAACAGGCTTTGGAAATTGCGGACAACCTGATTCGTTCGGGAGCCATAGACATCATCGTGGTCGACTCCGTAGCCGCTCTGACTCCCAAGGCCGAGATTGACGGCGAGATGGGCGACTCGAAGGTCGGTCTCCAAGCCCGCTTGATGAGCCAGGCCATGCGCAAGCTCACCTCCACCATCAGCAAGACCAACTGCTGCTGCATCTTCATCAACCAGTTGCGCGAAAAGATAGGTGTCCTTTTTGGCAATCCCGAAACCACCACGGGCGGCAATGCCCTGAAGTTCTATGCCTCCGTGCGTATCGACATACGCCGCATCCAAGCCATCAAAGACGGCGACCAGAATGTGGGCAACCGCGTAAAGGTAAAGGTGGTGAAAAACAAGGTGGCGCCTCCTTTCCGCACCTGCGAGTTCGACCTGATGTTCGGCGAGGGAATCTCCAAGCTGGGCGAAATCATTGACCTTGGCGTCGAGCACGAGATTATCAAGAAGAGTGGCTCGTGGTTCAGCTATGGCGACACCAAACTGGCCCAGGGACGCGAAGCCCTCAAGCAGGTGCTGCGCGACAATCCTGAACTGTGTGACGAGCTGGAAGGCAAGATCCGTGCCAGTCTGAAAGAGAAAGCCAGTCAGGAGTGATGAAAAAAGTTCTGACATACGTTGTCATTCTGCTGCTCGGAGTGGCTGCGTCAGCGCAAAACCACCATGAGGTCGATACCTCCGCGGCCACGTATGACACGGTGGAATACCACGCCCCTAAGAAGAATCCCATCCTCTATTTCGGCAGTCCCTTTTGCGAGCATTTTGCCGAATTCCGATTGCTTTTCGGCCAAGAAGATATGGGCATAGGGCTCATGTACTCCTACCTCCCCGAGCTTTGGGGCTTCAACCTCACGGGCACCGTCGGCTTCGACAACCTCTGGCTTTCGGCGGGTGCCGCCTACCGTCTCTCCAAGCCGTGGAGCAGCTACGACTGGCACCTCTTTGCCAACGCCGGTGTGCGATGCCCCGATGGGCAGTTTATGCACATAGCCCCGACGTTGGAAGCCGGTTTACGCATGTCTGCCCCCACCGGCATGTGGTCGTTCTCCTACTCCAGTGGATCCGTCAGTGTGCTGACCGATTTCAGTGGAGTCTATTTCACGTTGGGACTCAGCGTAACCCTCTCCACCCTCTTTTCATTCCTATTGTTACTTTGAACGCATTAAAACTTAGTACGAGATGTATGTGATTGACGAGGCTCGCGAAGAACAAGAAATACAAGCCAAATACGAAGAACTGCTTGCGGCATGCCGCAAAAATTCCCCCCTCACCCAGAAGCAGGAGGACGAAATATTCCGTGCCTTCTCTCTGGCCAAAAAAGCCCATTCCGGCACCCGCCGCAAATCAGGTGAGCCATACATCTTCCATCCTCTTGCCGTTGCCCTCATCGCGGTCCAGGAGGTGGGTCTCGGACCCATAGCCGTAGTCTGCGCCCTGCTGCATGACGTGGTGGAGGACACCGACATCACTCTTGACCAAATCCGCACCATCTTCGGCGACCGCGTTGCGGTCATCGTCGACGGTGTCACCAAGATTGAGGACGTCCTCCTCATGCCCACCACCGAGTCCAAACAGGCCGAGAACTATCGCAAAATCCTCCTCTCCATGTGCAACGACGCCTACGTCATCTTCCTCAAACTCTGCGACCGTCTGCACAACATGCGCACCCTCGGCTCCATGAAGGACACCAAGAAGCTGGCCATCTCGTCCGAGACGCAATATCTCTACATCCCACTGGCCCACCGCCTCGGCCTCTACTCCATCAAGACCGAACTCGAAGAGCTTGTCATGAAATACACCAACCCTGACAAGTACAACGAGATTGCCGCCCTCATCAACAAGACCGCCGGCACCGAGGAACGCCTCAAAGCGTGCTTCACCAACCGCGTCACCCGCATGCTCGACGCCAACGGCTACAAATACACTATCAAAACCCGTCTCAAATCCGTCTACAGCTGCTGGAAGAAGATGGAACGCAAGGGAGTAAAATTCGACGAGATTTACGACCTCTACGCCATGCGCATCATCCTCGACGTGCCGCTCGAAGCCGAGAAGTCCGAGTGCTTCAAAGTCTACTCCCTCATCTCCTCCGCCTTCCCGCCGGATCCCACCCGTTTTCGCGACTGGATTACCACTCCCAAGACCAACGGCTACGAGTCGCTCCAAACCACCGTCATGACCCCCATCGGCCAGTGGGTTGAAGTCCAGATACGCACCGAGCGCATGGACGTCATAGCCGAGAAAGGCATGGCTGCCCACTTCCTCTACAAAGAGGCGCACCCCGAAGAAAACATCGAAAACAGCCCCGTCGAAGTGTGGTTGCAGCAAATCCGCAGCACCCTTGAGAACACCGAAAAGAGCGCCCTCGACCTCGTGGAGGAATTCAAGGAGACTCTCTACATCAAGGAAATCTACCTCTTCACCCCCAAGGGCGACATGATCAAGCTCCCGGCCCACTCCACCGTCCTCGACTTTGCCTTCTACATCCACACCAACCTCGGTCTCCAGTGCATGGGAGCCAAGGTCAACGGCAAGGTGGAACCCATCGGCCACCAGCTCCGCGCCGGCGAGCAGGTGCAAGTGCTCACCAGCCGCAAGACCCATCCCACCGAGGAGTGGCTCACCATGGTGCGTACCTCCCGCGCCCGCGAGGCCATCAAGGACTACCTCCGCAACCAGCGCAAGGGTTACCGCGAAGAGGGCAAAATCCGCTTGCAGGAAATCCTCGCCAAACTCAATATCCCATACTCCTCGGCCAGCATCGGCCAGATAAAGCGCTACCTTGGCCTCAAAAGCGACATCGACCTCTACTTCCAGCTTGCCATGGGCATCACCTCCCACAACGACATTGCCCAGTGTTTTGGCAAAGGCATCAACACTAACCACAACACCTACTTCATGGGCGAGTACACCTCCCTTTTCGACAAGGACAGCACCGCCATCAACCCCACCGCGCCCGCTCCCACCGCGGCGGGACGCTCCTTCCTCCTCGACGAGGAGTATGAGCGTTACGCAACCGAGCCCGCCCCATGCTGCAAACCCGTGCAAGGCGACCACGTAGTCGGCATCGTCACCGACGGCAAAATCATGGTCCACCGCACCAACTGTAAAGTGGCCATGGACGAGATGGCCAACCACGAAAACCACATTGTCCGTGCCCGTTGGCGTCCAGGCGAGCATGTGGCCCTCCTCTCTGGCATTGCCTTCACCGCCATCGACCGCAAAGGTCTCCTGCAAGAAATCACCGGCATCGTCACTGGCGAGATGGACCTCAACATGCGCGCCATCACCCTCGAAGCCGTCGAGGGCATCGTCCGCGGCATCATCATGCTCTACGTCCTCAACCTCGACAACCTCAACCATCTGCTCGAGAACCTTGAGAAAATAGAAGGAATAGAGGAGGTGCGCCGTATATGAAACCCGCCGACATCTCCGCCCTCCAGCGGCTCAGCGACACCCTTGACATCCTGCGCCGCCAATGCCCCTGGGACCGTGTGCAGACCATGGAAAGCCTCCGATACCTCACCATTGAGGAGACATACGAACTCAGCGAAGCCATCCTCAAACTTGCCGCGCCACCGGACGGCACTACCTCCGAGGCACGCAATACAGAGCTCAAAAAAGAACTCGGCGACCTCTTCATGCATCTCCTCTTCTACGCCAAAATAGCCGAGGAGGAAGGCCGCTTCGCCCCCGCCGACATCTTCAACGCCATTACCGACAAGCTCGTCAGCCGTCACCCCTTCATCTTCCACCCCGACCAGTACCATGGCGAGAGCTGGGAGCAACTCAAAATGCATGAAGGGCGCAAAACTGTCCTCGACGGCGTCCCCGACTCTCTTCCCCCCTTGGTCAAAGCCGTCCGGCTGCAAGAAAAAGCTGCCGGTGTCGGCGTAGAACCCACCCTCCCTGCCGAGGTGACTGAGGCACTCGCCCCCTGCGGCGGCGGGCAGCCCACCGAGGAGAGTGTCGGCACCCTCCTGTTCAACCTCGTCCATTGGGCCCACGACCACGGCATCAATGCCGACACCGCCCTGGCTCGTGCCAACCAGCGTTTCCAGGACAAAGTGCGGGCATCCGAAAAACAGTAGGGCATTGAATGCGTCAGAGCTTGAGTGTGTTAATGATTGGACGTGTTGGTAGGATTGCGGCCTGACAGATTCGTGTTTCGCCTGAGAGGTTCTTTCTTTTCAGTTTAGTTTATGCTGTACTTCTATTTTGATTCTGTTTATTCTCTCCGGTAGTGGATAAAAAGGGAGGATAGCGGCAAAGCTGAGTATAAAAATTCGGGAGGATAGGGTAAAGGGTGTGGTGGGGGTGGATCATGCCGCTGCGCTGCGAGGGGGCTGTCGGCTTGTGGGTTGTTTGGCAGCTCAGAGGCACTCTTTGAGGGCGGCGAGGAACTGGCGGGTTTCGGTGAGGGTTTTGACGAGTTGCATCTTGTCGTCGAGGTTGCTGTCCAGGCGGAGTTGCTGGCGTGCGCCGTTGAGGGTGTAGCCGCAGTTGCGGGTGAGGTGCAGGATTTGGCGCAGGAGGTCGATGTCGCTGTCGGTATAGAAGCGGTTGCCCTTCTTGTTCTTGTGTGGCCGAAGGGTGGGGAACTCGGTCTCGTAGTAGCGCAGGAGGGAAGGGTTGACTTGCAGCATTTCGGCCACTTTGCCGATGGGATGGTAGAGCTTTTCGGTCATGTTGGTTGAAAATTGAAAGCGGCGCACCGCCGCAGGTAATAAAACTCAGTGTAATTAAAATTAATAATTAAGATTGACTCACACATTCTCAGACGCATTCACGAATTAACACATTCACACGTTTACACATTCCTAATAGGTGTAGTAGCCTTGGTTGTCTTGGTAGGATTGTTGTTTCTGGTATTTGATGTCTTTGAGGCTGCTGGCTTTGATGTTGATGACGAAGTTCCAGCTTTTGTAGTAGCCGAAGGGTACCCAGTTGAAGCGCATTTCCCAGCAGTGGAGGTCGCGATAGATGTCGAGCGAGGTGTAGGAGAGGCCTTTGTTGACGAAGTCGTAGCCGGTGGAGATGGCGACGCGCCAGTTGGAGGTGAGTTCGGCGTTGGCGGAGAGGCTGAGGGTTTGGATGACGTCGTTTTTGAAGTTGTATTGTGCGGCCACATAGGTGCTGACGTAGCTGAGGGTGTAGTTGAGGGATACGTTCCAAGGCATGGAGAAGTCGGCGTAGGTGCCCATGAGGAGGGCTGGGTTGTAGTTGTAGGGGGATTGCATGATGGGGGCGACGATTTGTTCGCCTTGGGTTTTGCTGGATTTTTTGCCTTTGTCTTTGTCGGGGTTGAAGGTGTTGTTGTTGATGCTGTATGAGATTTGGGTGCTCCAGGTGGCGTTGTTGCGTTGGAGGAGTTTTTTCTGTCCGGGGACTTTCCAGATGAATTGGTCGTGTTTGCGGCCTTCGTTGTCGATATAGTATGGGCTGAAGGAGCTGGAGTAGTTGAGGACAAGGTTCTTGAAGAGGGTGGTGCGGCCGGTGATGGTGAGGTCGGACCAGCGGAGGGAGTCGCGGGCAAAGTCGTAGCTCATGGAGAGATTGAGGTTTTCGAGGAGGGTGATTTTGCGGGTGCCGGTGACGGTGTCCTTGGGGTTGGCGACTTTCATTTCGAGGTTGTTGCCGATGCTGAAGTTGAGACGGCCGGATTGTCCGTCGGCGGGGCCCCCGTAGAGGCTCTGCTCAAAGATGGAGTAGCGGTGGACGTAGCCAGTGTTGTCGGTGTAGGATTGCCACCAGCCGAGGGCGGGTTTGCCAAAGTCGGGATGGTAGCTGAAAGTGACGGAGGGGTTGATGACGTGGCGGATGGCTTTGACGGGGCCGAGGCGGAAGTTGAACATGCCGTAGATGCGGGTGGAGAGGGAGGTGTTGAAGCTGACCTCGCGGTTGCCACGGAAGCCGCGGACGGTGTCGATGATGAGGGTGTTGGTAGTGGTGTCGAATGATTTGCGGATGGTGGACCAGTGCCAGCGCTCGTAATAGGTGGCAGAGTTTGTCCAGTTGAAGTATTTGAGTATTTTGAGGGTGAGGGAGAGGGGAATGGAGTGTTGGACGCCGTATTGCATGTGCTGGAGGGTTTGGAGTTTGAAGAGGTCGGAGTCCTGGGCGTTGATGTTGTTGTCAGCAGCGAAGGAGTAGGAGAGGGAGAGGTTCTCGTACCAGCGGAGGCTCCCGGCGGCTTCTTTGCGACGGAAGGGATAGAAGGTGGTGGAGCTGAGGGAGAGGGAGGGGAGTTTCAGGTTGAAGAGGCCGGTCTGGGCGTTGTAGGATTCGCGGAAGGAGGCTCCGAAGTTGAAGGAGCTGCCCAGCTGGGCTGTGTAGGAGATGGAGGAGGTGGTGGTGCTGTTGAAGTAGTCGTTGCGGTTGGTGGTGTTTTTGTTGTAGTTGCGGCTCTGGAGGTTGACGTTGGCCGAGAAGCGGCTGCGGGGATTGGCTTTGTTGTCTTGGTCATGCATCCAGGCTATTTTGAAGTCGCTGTATTTACGGAAGGTGTTGCTGTCGCCGGGGATGCCTTCTTTGGTGATGCCGTAGCGGATGTCGAGGTTGCCTTTGTATTTGTATCGGACGTAGTAGTTGCTACGTGCTTCTGCGGCCCAGCTGAGGTTGGTGTACAGCTCGCCGATGAGTGCGAGGTCCAGGTGGTCGCCCAAAGCAAAGTAGTAGCCGCCGTCCTTGAGATAATAGCCACGGTTGTTCATCCAGCCGTAGCTGGGCATGAGGATGCCTGAGGTGCGTTTGTGGTTCATGGGGAAGAAGGCGAAGGGGAGGACCAGTGGGGTGGGGACATCCTCGATGGTGACATAGGCGGGGCCGGTGAAGATTTTGTCGCCGGTGAGGAGCTTGGAGTGTGTGAAGTTGATGGCGAAATGGGGGTGGGCATGGTTGCAGGTGGTGTACTGGCCACCGTTGAGATACATTACGGAGTCGTTGACACGCTTGACGCGCGAGCCGTGGAGAAAGCCGTCGCCCTGCTGGGTGATGACTCCGGAGATGAGGCCTTTGTGGGTATTGTAGTTGAAAACGATGGTGTCTGCCATGTATTCGTCCTCGCCTTGTTTAAAGAAGGGTCGGCCGTTGACTTTGCCGGCGGTGTCGGTGACGGGTTGCGCACGGAGAATCTGCTTGTCGAAGTCGACACGAATATCGTCGGCTTTGAGTTCCATGCCGTCATATTCGATGGATCCTTTGGAGAAGAGTTGTGCCTTGCGTTTGTTGATGTCGATGGCGATGGAATCCGTGGCCTTGTAATGGACGATGGAGGTAAGTGCGTTGGGTGAGGGGAGGAGTGGAGGGAGAGATGGGGAGCGGCTCAGGGAGTCGAGGGTGTCAGTAATGGAGGAGAGGGTGTCGGCAATGGCCAGAAGGCTGTCGGGGGTATGATGGAGCGAATCGGGTAAAACTATTTTTGCGGCAGAGAGGAGTGATTTAACAAGGGTGGAAGAATCGGCGGGCCGCAGGGGTGCACTATTCCCAAGGAGCACAGAATCGTTTTGTGCACCCGCCATTGCCGGGAGAGCAAGGAGGTAGACTAACAGGCAGATGTTCAAAAGTTTCCGCATATTTTATTTCAATTTCCGAATTTCGTCGTATCTTTGCAAAAGAATTTGCAAAGATACCAACTTTTTGCTGAATAATAAAAAATATAAAATATAGAACTGAAAATGAAACGGTTATTTGCCCTTTTTATTGTGTTAGCCTGCATAAATGGGTCGGTTTTTTCGCAAAAAAAGTCCGCCGGACAGGTGAAAACAGTTGTGATTGACGCTGGCCACGGCGGTGACAAACCGGGAGCGGTGGGCAGAAAAACTCAAGAAAAAACGCTCACTTTGCAGATGGCCTTGAAACTGGGTAAGCTGATAGAAGACAACTACAAGGATGTGACCATAATCTATACGCGCACCACAGACGTTGACATCACCCTTGCCGACCGTGCCCGTTTGGCCAACAAGGCTAAGGCCGACTTGTTCATCTCTATCCATTGCAACTCGTGGACCAATAGCACACCCACGGGTGTGGAGACATACGTCATGGGTCTGTCGCAAAGCAAGGCTAACATGGAGGTGGCCAAGAAAGAGAATGCCGACATCCTGTTAGAGAAAGGCTATAAGGACAATAGCGACTATCAGGGTTTCGACCCCAATTCACCAGAGAGTTACGTGATGTTTGCCATGTACCAGAATGCTTACTTGGACAAAAGTCTCGATTTTGCCGGTTATATTCAAGACCAGTATAAATCTGCCATCAAGACCATCAACCGTGGGGTGAAACAGGCCGAAATATTTGTGCTTTATAAGACGGCCATGCCGGCAGTGCTCACCGAGGTTGGCTTCATCAGCAATCCCGAGGAGGAGCAGTATATGATGTCCGACGAAGGACAGGCCGCCATCGTCTCCAGCATCTTCAAGGCTTTTGTCACCTACAAAAGTAGTGTGGAGGGTACCAAGGCTCCGAAAGATTTGAAGATCGACCTGAAGGGTTACAAGGAAAAAACCAAGAAGGAAATCAACACGCCCGTGAAACCCAAGCCTGCGGAACCCGCTCCGACGGAGTCTGCCAAGCCCGCTACTGATAAAGCTCCCGAGGCACCCACGGCCGAACAGCCCACAACCTTTGTGCCATCGACGGCGCAGACCAATGTAGAGCCTCCACTGCCTATGGACGAACCCAAAGAGGCTGTAGCCCCGGTGCAGGACTCGGCTCCGAAGGTCGAGGTGACCCCGCCGACACAAAACCCCGTTGCTGAGCAGCAGAAGAGGGGAGGAATAGTGTACAAGGTGCAGTTCATGACCAGCGGGAAGGTCTTGAAGGAGAACGCACGAGAGTTTAAGGGCATAACCGACCACGAATACTACGTGCAGCGAGGCACCTATTGCTACACAACGGGCAGTTTCGCCACATCACAGGAGGCCGTCAAGCACCAGAAAGCGGTGCGCGAAAAGGGCTTCAAGGATGCCTTTGTAGTGGCTTTCCTCGATGGCGAACGCATCTCGCTCCAAAAAGCTAAAGAAATGTTGGAACAATAGACACAATCAATAGAAATGATTCAAGTAGAGCATATCACCAAGATTTACGACGGGCAGCGTGCCTTGGACGATGTCAGTTTCACCGCCAAGGAAGGCGAAGTGGTGGGACTGCTGGGCCCCAACGGTGCGGGCAAGTCGACATTAATGAAGATACTCACCTGCTACATCCCGCCCACCGAGGGCGAGGCTTCCGTGTGCGGCCACAGCATTTACGAGGAGCCTTTGGCCGTGCGCAGAGAGATTGGATACCTGCCTGAACACAACCCCCTCTACACCGACATGTACGTGCGCGAGTTCCTGCGCTTTGCCGCTGGAGTGTATGGCATAAGGCATTGCAACGACCGTGTGGAGGAGATGATCAAGCTGGTCGGCCTGACACCCGAAAGCAACAAGCGTATAGGTCAACTCTCCAAGGGCTACCGCCAGCGTGTCGGCCTTGCCCAGGCATTGATTCACGACCCAAAAGTACTTATTCTCGACGAGCCTACCACTGGCTTGGACCCCAATCAGTTGGAGGAAATCCGTACCGTCATCAAGAACGCTGGCAGGGACAAAGTGGTACTCCTCTCCACCCACATCATGCAGGAGGTGGAGGCCATGTGCGGCCGTGCTATCATCATCAACCACGGCCGCATCGTATCCGACGACCATCTCAGCCACACAACCTCTCAGCAGCTCACGGAGAAGTTTCACAACCTTACCCTTAATTAAAAACAACTATTAATCCTGATTCTCAATCCGAATCAACACATTCCATAAGAGACATGAATAGACACGAGTTAATCAACCTGATACACGAGCGCCATTCCTTCCTTTGTGTAGGATTGGACGTGGACAAGAACAAGATGCCCGAACATCTGGCCAATGTGCCCGACGGTGTGTTCCTGTTTAATAAGGCCATCATCGACGCCACCATTGACTACGCTGTGGCCTACAAACCCAACCTTGCCTTCTATGAGGCCATGGGCATAGAGGGGCTCGTCCAGCTGAAAAAGACCATGGACTATCTTCATGGTCTTGGCAAGAAAGTCTTCACCATCGCTGATGCCAAACGCGGTGACATTGGCAACACCTCTCAGCAGTACGCCAAAGCCTTCCTCGATCCTCAAGGCGACTTCAATTTCGATTCCCTCACCGTTGCCCCTTATATGGGTGCCGACTCCGTCCAGCCCTTCACCGTCTATGAAGGCAAATGGGTCATTCTCCTTGCTCTGACCTCCAACAAGGGTGCCTTCGACTTCCAGTTCCTCCCCGACATTGGGAATCGGAAACTATTCGAGAAAGTGCTGGAGACCTCTAAACAGTGGGGCAACCCGGAGAACATGATGTACGTGGTCGGCGCCACCAAGGCCGACATGCTGACACAGGTGCGTACCATCGTTCCCGACAGTTTCCTTTTGGTTCCTGGCGTGGGCGCGCAAGGCGGCAGCTTAGAAGAGGTCTGCAAGTATGGACTGACGAGGGACTGCGGACTCCTGGTCAACTCTTCCCGCGGCATCATCTATGCCTCCAAGGGGCCTGATTTTGCCGAGCGCGCAGCCGAGGAGGCTCGCAAGCTCCAGCAGCAGATGGCCGCTGTGCTCTAACCAGTGTGAATGAACCAACGCATAATGTGGAATAAACAATGGACGAACAAAAATACAGTGTCAACCTGAAATCCCTGCATACGCTCCTGGTGCTCAGCTTTGTGGTTTCGGGCATTTACTTTCTCTCTGAACTGGTGAGCGGCTTGACGCTCCCCATGGTGGCGGAATACTACAACTCCCATCCCGATGCCGTGCCAGACCAGTGGGGCATACTCCTGGAACGCTCTCTCAGCGTGCCCCAATGGTACTACCTGCTTTCCGCCCTGCTTGATGCCACCTCCATTGTGGGCCTCGTCATGATGTGGCGGCTGCGCAAGAATGGTTTCCATTACTACACCCTTTCCAAGCTCCTGCTGATGTTGATGCCCGTCCTTTTTCTGGACCGTTCCTTCATCGGAATTGGAAACATTATGATTGGAATCCTCTTCATTGCTCTGTATTTCTACCTGTTGCGCACCCTCGGTGTCTTTGGTGCCGAGGGCAACAACAACGGCGCCGATACAGGCAACGATATGCAACAATAACCCGAACTCTCAACATGAAAGCCTTCCCCCACGCTGCGGTTCATTGCACGACGGTACTCCTCCTTTTGCTGTCGTTGTGCTCCGCCCATGCCGCAGCCCAAGGGAAACAATCCAAGGACTGCCTTCCCCAGCAGGGTGTTGTGTGCGAGAGTGGCCACGGGACCCCTCAGTGGAAAGATATTGGCTTGGAAGACCTGCTGGTTGTAAACAATCAGCCCACTGTCCCCACCTGTCGCGTGGTTCGGCCGGTGCACAGTCTAAACCTCATTGGGAGCCATACGGTTCTCTCCAATGGTTCCACGCCCCCGGTAAATGACGCAAACGAGCAGGAAACACGTCTCACACCGGGCAGCTATATCTATTTCCTGCTCAGGCTCCGGCTTTGATTTTTGTTTTGTGATGTTTTTTGATACTTGAGGAATCGTGTCCATCCAATTCGGATGGACACCCGATTCCGTGCAGCCGATAGTGTAAAAATATTAGGTCTATAGGTCAAATTGCAGGATAAAATCCTTCGAAACGCCAGTGTTTATTGGCGTTTTCGAGAATCAAGGTGCTTGAGACAAATTTTAACAAATAAAAATCGGCAATAGGTCAAATTGCAGGATAAAATCTTCCGAT
>JAFVCA010000019.1 GCA_017479705.1 Bacteroidales bacterium | reverse complement strand
GGCATGTAGACAGCACCATGTCTGCCTGTGGTATACAAGTGGTGCGCCAGCCGTCCCCCCTTGAGAGGGGTTAGGGGTATGAAAAAAAACTATAGAACATACCCCCGACCCCTTTGAAATGGGGAGGTCGCGGCTGCGGGCCAGTGCTTATACAAAGGATTGCATCATGCTGGCATGTAGACAGCACCATGTCTGCCTGTGGTATACAAGTGGTGCGCCAGCCGTCCCCTCTTGAGAGGGGTTAGGGGTATGAAAAAAACTATAGGACATACCCCCGACCCCTTTGAAAAGGGGAGGTCGCGGCTGCGGGTCTTTGTCTGCAATAAGAAGCGGCAAGGCTTGCTACATGGCGGCGATATGTGGTGCGGCAGCCCTCCCCTTTTGAAAGGGGTGGCGCGAAGCGCCGGGGTATGAAGGCCCATCAAAGAACCAAGTAAAACAAACTAAACAAAACACAAACAATTAAAAAAATGAAAAGAACTTTAGTAAGTCTATTGAGTCTTTTGACTCTATCAAGTCTATTCACCCTGACCTCCTGCCAAAAGGAGACCACAGGCAACGGCACCTCCTTCCACGCCACAATGGAAGGCACTACGGACGGCAAGACCGTCCTCAACGGCACAGCCCTCAACTGGGTCAGCGGCGACCAGGTGGCCATCTATGGCACAGCGGGCCGCGGCATCTACTCCGCCACCCCACAGACACCTGCTACCGTTGCCACCCTCGACAACGTGAGCGGTGAAACAGGCGATGGTCCCTTCCGCGCTTTCTACCCCGCCTCACTGACCACGGACGGTATGAACATCACCCTGCCCGCCACGCAGACCTACGCCGAGAACTCCATCCACGAGTTCCCCATGTACGCCGAGAGTGCCACCAACCAGCTGTCGTTCCGCAACCTCTGCGGCGTGCTGAAGCTGCACCTCACCAAGGCCAACACCAGCATCTCGAGCATCATCGTCACGGCCAATGCCCCGATTAACGGCAATTTCACCATCTCCAACCTGAATGACGAGTCCGTCCTGTTCTACGCCGAGGGCGGCTCCAACACAGTTGTGCTCAACTGCGCCACCGCCCAGGCCATCGGTGGCGGCAAGGACTTCTACATCACCCTGCCCGCCACCTTCGACTCCCTGAAGAGTATCGAGCTGAACACGGACGACGGCCGTTACTGCATCAAGACCGTGAAAACCAACGTCTGCATCAACGTGCAGCGCAACACGGTGACAGAAATCGAGTTCGGCGAGAACGACATGAACTTCGTCGAACCGCTGCCCGAAGGGGCGTTGCCCGGTCTCTTTACCATCAATGCCAATGGCGGGCAGGTGCGTTTCTCGCAAGGCAACTTGCATTACCAACCCAGTACGCAAACATGGCAATTCGCAGACTCCCAAAATGACTGTATTGGATTGGGAGCCGATATCGTTGACGCATCCTATACAGGGTTAATCGACCACTTTGGATGGGGCACTGGCGCTAATCCAACACTTTGCACATATAATGACAATGATTATAGTTCCTTTGTGGACTGGGGTACCAATGCAATCACTAACGGTGGTAATCAATCTAATCTGTGGAGGACACTCTCAAGCAGTGAATGGGATTACATTTTCTATTCTCGAACAAATGCCTCTACTAAATATGGAAGTGGTTGCGTGAATGGCGTATATGGTGTAATAATATTGCCTGATAATTGGATTATGCCTGATGCGTGCACATTTAATAGTGGACTGAACGGCAGGGATAATAACAATTATCTGCTTTCCGAATGGATCGTTATGGAATCAAATGGAGCAGTTTTCCTGCCAGCAGGTGGTGCACGCTGGCCTTCAAGTTCATCAGTTGAACTTGTTGGTACAGCTGGCTCCTACTGGTCTTCTACACCGAATCCCAGCGATGAACACTGTGCAAGAGGATTCGGCTTTGAACTATCAAATTCTAATATTACAGTATCTTCTCAAGACGGAAGCCATAGATGCTGCTTATTCATGATACGTTTGGTCCTTGATAATAGCAACAATTAACCAATTATGGCAGACCATAAATCGTCTCACACGTATATATGATTTATAAACAAAAAATACAAACCAATCAATAGCACTATGTCTAAAATAAGCAAACTTTACATTTTCCTAATCGCCTTGTCATCGATTGTCTATTCCTCATGCCGTCCTGACCTATACTCTGACCCGTACTCTACCAAGTTGAATATCACCTACACCGTGACTGAGGACTTGCTGGACGGGTTGACACCTACAGTAAACTTGAATGTCAACGGTGAACGGTCGCAGATGGCACTCAGCCGTGCAGATTTCACGACTGCCGAGGGCAACAAATTGAAGTTCGAGAAGACTATTTCGTATGTTGGGGAGACTGGCAAGGTGGAAATGACGGTTTCTTATACGAAAAAGAACGACTTCCAAAACAGGGATTCATACTCCATTGGGCATGACCTCCAAGCCGTCAGCACAACCACCTGCGGAAGCTCGAAAGGTGGCGGAAGTGCCCATGGCTCAGCCTCGATGGGAAGCAGCAGTGGCAGATCCTATTCCGATGCCCTTGACGAAATGGTGGCGCGTGGCAGCGACGTGCTGGCCTTCAGCCAAGCCCAATTGGTGTCCTCCATGAGCATAGCCGTTCAAGGGAAGTAGCGGAGACATCTTCTGCTCCAACATTATCCAACAAGGAACCGTCCTCGCAATGAGGGCGGTTCTTTCTGTCTCAGCTGGTGCTTCTATGGAGGCGTGGTGCTGCGGGATTACAATCTGTACATCCGTCCCGTACCTGCACCTTCAAAGTGCTATTATAGCACTACCGGCCGACTAATAGGTCTACAAAAAAGAGCCGTCCTCACTTTGAGGACGGCTCTTTTTTATTTATCTTGCGAAAGACTTATTCGGCAACAATCTCAACATTGATTTGAGCCTTGATGTCTTTGTAGATGTTAATCTGGGCGGGGAAAGTACCAATCTCCTTCAGTTTGGCACCGTCAACGACGATTTTCTTACGGTCAACATCGTAGTTGTGCTGTTCCTTCAGAGCCTCGGCAATCTGGTCGCTGGTGATGGAGCCGAAGAGGTGGCCATTCTCACCGACTTTGGCGATGAGGCGGACGCTCTTCTCATTGACAGCAGCCTGAAGGGTTTCGGCCTCTTTGCGGAGACGCTCCTCTTTGTAGGCGCGCTGGCGCATGTTCTCGGCATGGACCTTGCGGTTGGAAGGAGTGGCGATGATGGCCAGACCGTTGGGGAGAAGATAGTTGTTGGCGTAACCGTTTTTAACTTTGACGATATCATCTTTGTAACCGAGGTTGGTCACATCTTGCAAAAGTATAATTTCCATTCTATTCTCTCCTATTATTATTTTAAACAATCGGCTACGTAAGGCAGAAGAGCCAGGTGACGGGCACGCTTGATAGCCTTGGACACTTTTTTCTGATACTTGTTGGAAGTACCGGTGATGCGGCGGGGCAGAATCTTGCCCTGCTCATTGACGAACTTCAGCAGGAAGTCTGCATCCTTATAGTCAATATACTTGATGCCAAGTTTCTTGAAACGGCAATATTTCTTGCGCTGGGTTTCAACGGCAATCGGGGTGAGGTATTTGATTTCGGTTTCGTTAGCCATGATTCTAATGTTTTTGAATGTTGCGGGAAATGTTCCTTTACATTAATGATTAATTGTTTTCCTCCTGAGCCTCGGCGGGAGCGGCAGCAGCCTGCTTGGCGTTGCGTTTCTTCTCGTTGTAGGCGATAGCATACTTGTCGAGGGAGACGGTCAGGAAGCGGAGCAGACGCTCGTCGCGCTTGTAGGCCACCTCAAGGTCGGCAATGACGCTACCCTCAGCGTTGAACTCGATGAGGTAGTAGAATCCGGTGTTCTTTTTGCGAATAGGATAAGCCAATTTGCGCATACCCCAATTGTTGGTGTAGATGATTTCTGCACCATGGTCTTTTAAGAAGTTGGTGTACTTCTCTACCGTTTCCTTCATCTGGTCTTCAGACAAAACGGGAGTTACAATGAAAACGGTTTCGTAACGATTTACCATGTTTGTTGTTTGATTTATAAAAATGATTAATTAATTACATAATTACAACGCAAAAGAGCGTTTGAGCCACTTTGCGGACTCGAACCGCAGACCTACGCATTACGAATGCGTTGCTCTACCAACTGAGCTAAAGTGGCATTGCGGTGTTGATGTAAAAAAAAATTGGAAAGCGGACTTCCTGAACAGGAAGAGAATGGTCGGGGTGAGAAGACTCGAACTTCCGGCCTCCACGTCCCGAACGTGGCGCGCTAGCCAACTGCGCTACACCCCGCAGTAGTGTCCTGGCAGGGACTCGAACCCTGGACCCATTGATTAAGAGTCAATTGCTCTACCAACT
>JAFVCA010000018.1 GCA_017479705.1 Bacteroidales bacterium | reverse complement strand
GCACAGATTGTTTTATATTTCGATTTGCAAAAGTACGAAGAATTATCGGATTGGCAAAATGTTTTTTGAATCTATAGTGTGTTTCCGTCGGCAGAGAGAGGCACATGAAGAAAGCCCGCGGCTTTCGATAGCGTCCCGCAGGGTGGCAAACGGAATGCCACCCTGCGGAGAACAGAGAAAAACAAAAAGGAAAGCCTCCCGCCGATTACCTGTGCAATTCGTGGGGGTGGGTAAAAATTAGTGAGTTATGGGCGTGATTGTTCATCCTATGCTATGTCACTTGTCTTTATAGTGTTGTCCGACTTGAACCACCGTAACTGTAATAATTTCGTCCTTCACACGGTAGATAAGGCGGTCTTTCTGGTTTATGCGGCGCGACCAGTACCCGCATAATCGCCAACGAGGGGCTCCGGCTTGCCTGTACCCTCGTATGGATGAACGCATAGTTCCTCAAGCAGGCGATAAACCTTCTTGATACTTGCCTTGTCGCCACTGCGGCCAAGTGCACGAAGCTCTTCCTCGGCCTTCGGAGTCAGTTCAATGCGGTACATCACAGGCTGAGCATCTGTTTGACATCGTCCAGGCTGACCTCGCGAGCCATACCCTTCTTTTCCTGTTCCACACTCTGCTTGAAAGAGCGGAGTGCTTTCTTGTCGCTGTAGAACTCGTCGTTTGCGTCTGACGATGAAAGCATCTTTGCCCCAGCGGCCAGCATGGCCTCGATGAGGTGCTTCATCACGCTGCTCCGCCCGTCGTAGGATATTGTTATTGTCGACATAATAATTTTTTTAGACTTTTTGCCATTATAACGCCCACATTCTTTTTTTATTGTGCTGTACGATAAGTTCCAATTTTCACTTTAAAAGTCAGATTCAAAAAAATTTCGTATCTTTGCAGAATCATTATGAAGAAATACATATATTATATCGTACTGATTCTGATGGTACTTGTACCTGTTTGCACTATTGCGCAGAATCGTCCTAACGCCAAGCAGAACAAAAACAAGCCCCGTGTCTATGCCAACACTCAGGGCGGGCAAATCAAACACAACAAACTGGTCAAAACCAGCGATCCCGGCGACGAATACTCAGGTGTCCACACCGAGCCCTACGGTCTCAAAAAGCCCAAAAAGAAAGTCGACAACGACACGGTCGACGTGGCCGACGACGTGGCTGCCAAGCCAGCCTATCAGGAACCCTACTTCTTCGATGAGAACCCGCAGGACAAAGACCACGAAGTCATTGACAAGAAGAACGCCCAGAAGGAACGTCCCGGCACCCCCGAAGAGGCTGACGACGAGGAGGGCATGGGCATCGTAACCCCGCATTACGCCCTCTCCCAGCAGGACGACCCCGGTACCGACAGTGAAGAAGACATCCTCATGGCCGGCGACTCCTCCCTCGTCCACACCCTCAAGATGGACATCTCCGACATGGAGCCCATCGAAATCAAACTCACCGACCCCGACCACGGCAAGTTCTTCGTCTTCCCCACGCCGGACTATGCCCGTCCCACCTCCCACTTCGGTCCCCGCCGCCGCCGTTTCCACTACGGTCTGGACCTCGCCATGCCCACGGGCGAACCTATATATGCCGCCTTTGACGGTGTGGTGCGCTTCTCAAAATACAACTCTTCCTACGGCCACCTCATCGTCATCCGCCATGACAACGGCCTCGAAACCTACTATGCCCACCTCTCCAAACGCCATGTGGCTCCCGGCACCCGCGTCCGTGCGGGCGAGGAGATTGGCCTTTGCGGCAACACCGGTCGCTCCCGCGGCAGCCACCTCCACTTCGAAATCCGCTACAACGGCAACGCCATGAACCCCGAGGACGTCATCAGCTGCGAGAGCCGTACCCTCATCAAGCCCAGTCTCCGCCTGACGCGCGACTCCTTCCGCAAAGTGGCCAAGCGCGGCTACTCCAACCAAAGCTCCAAATCGCGTGTGGGCAACTACAGCAATGGGGGCAAGACTTACAAGATTCGCACGGGCGACACCCTCAGCCGCATTGCCAAGCGCAACGGCACCACCGTCAGCCGTCTCTGCCAGCTCAACGGCATTAAAGAAAACACCATTCTCAGACCCGGCCGTACCATCCGGCTCCGATAACCCACCCACCCCACCATGCGTCTCGACATTCTCACCCTCTTCCCCAACATGATGTCCATGTTCTTTGAAGAGTCCATCATCAGCCGTGCCCAGAAAAAGGGCCTTGTCGAAGTTGTCTTTCACAACCTTCACGACTATTCCCTTTCCCGCTATGGCAGCGTGGACGATTATCCCTACGGCGGCGGCGCGGGCATGGTCATGGCTGTCGAACCCCTTGCCAACTGCATCGACGAGTTGAAGAGCCAACGCCCCTACGACGAAATCATCTATACTGCCCCCGATGGCTCGATGCTCTCCCAGCCCATGGCCAACACCCTCTCCTTGAAACAGAACCTCATGATTCTCTGCGGCCACTACAAGGGTGTCGACGAGCGCATCCGCGAGCATTTCATCACCATGGAAATCTCCATCGGCGACTACGTCCTTACCGGCGGCGAACTTGCTGCTGCCGTTATTGCCGACACCGTCATCCGCCTCATTCCCGGCGTCATTGGCGACGAGCAGTCCGCCCTCTCCGACTCTTTCCAGGACGGCCTTGTCGCACCGCCCGAATACACCCGTCCGCCCGAATTCCGCGGCTGGCGCGTCCCGGACGTGCTCCTCAGCGGCAACCACGCCAAGATAGATCAGTGGCGCATGGAGCAGGCCATAGAGCGCACCCGCCAACGCCGTCCCGGCCTCCTCGACAAGTCATGAAACAGCGTTAGCGCAATTAAAAGGGTGAAAAGTGAAGCGGAGAACCTCCGTAGGTATTAATTTTAACGATTATCCGCAAGGAACCGAAGTGTTAAAGTCGCGTCCCTCCGGGACGCCGAATGGTATAGCTGTCTTAGCCCCAGACTGCGAAAATCGGAGATTTTCTTGTCTGGGGTTAATAGGATTAAGCCTCTCCGAGGCATATTCGGAATGATGCGGATAGTCATTTAATTTTTATATTCAAGGTTTTCAATTCATATTGCTTCCGACCAGATGATGGCCAGCGTGTCGACCGCGATAATCGCTACCACTATGCAGGTCATGGCCAGTTTGGCCATCACCCTGTCTTTCCGGGTAGCGAATGTGTTCTTTCTTCTGTCGGTGTTGCCTCTGTCGGCATTCAGCGTAGTTCTCATAGTTATATCCTTTCGTTTTGTTCGTTGTTGATGGATTGTTTTTTCGCTTGTCAGGAATAGAACTGGTCTATTTCGTGATTTCTTTTGTCCAATAAACGAATATCCTTCCTGAAATATTCGCGGACGGTCAAAAAATATTTGGCTATAGTTTCGTATATGACTGATTCTTGGCAACCTCGAAGAGGTTGAATCCTATTAACCCCACACAAGGAACGCAGTGTGAGGTCAGGAATGTCCCCACATCTCAGCGTGTCGGAGACACGCGACATTGAGCCTATCTGCAAAAAATCAGTCATACTTTACATTAGAGCAAAATCCGTTTTCCTTCAGCACCGTCTTGTCGGCCAGACTGAACGCCTCCGCTTTCAACCCAAATCGGTTATCAGGTGATGGACATCTCCACCTCGTTGCATCATAGCTATTTATTTTCTATTTGTTTTGCGTTTAGTTTAGCTATTATTTATCTAACCTAAATAAAATACAAAGTAAAGATTGTAGAATAGAAAGAATAGATTTGTTGAAATAATGAGTGCGTGCGGAATGCAGGAGCTGGATTCCCGTGCAATCTGCCGCAATACGTCCAAAGGAAGATGCTGACCGTGCCAGCTCTCCTCTTTTGAAAGGGCAGGGGGTATGAAAACTTCTCGCTCATTTGCCCCTCCACATGTGGGGGAAGCGGCCCCGCAGCATGCCGTCCCCGAAGCGGGAAGGAGCGGAGGTGGATACACCCGTCTGTTGGTAAAATGTTGAAAAAGATGACACCCGTTTTGTTAAAAGTGTGTCGCCGTTCTTGCTAATATAGTTTTTTATGTATATTTGCCAAACAGACGATGGCTGTTTATTCCGTTTTTTTATATGGAATGAATTGATATTGTTATTATTGTATAATTAAAAACGCAAGACACTATGAAAACAAAACTACTATTGACGGTCGCAGTGGCCTCCTTTTTGGGGATTCCATTGCGTATTGCGAAACAAGGCGTCGTTCAGCCCTTCATTATGTAACGGGCGGGAAATCCTGCCGTATAGATAAATAACTATAGAAAAATGTGAAGTATCATGAAAAAAGTATTTCTTATAGTAATAGCGATTGCCTGTGCCGGAACGCTGAGGGCGCAGGACACCATTTATCCTTTTGCACCTGATTATCCCTTTTTCAGAGACTCTGCCTTCCGCATACAAGACAGCAGCGTCTATTGGTCTCCTATGGTTCTTGGCCTAATGAATGGATTCAGTGTTGTCAAACATACTGCGCAGGCTAATGTTGTTGGCCTGGCCATCCCATACCGCTTTGATGGCATTTCAATCGGTCAACCAATAGGGTTAGAGAATGCATGGGATGTAGATACTTTATTTATTCAGGGAATTTTATTACAAGTTAATGGGACTGATTATGACCATCCAACAATACATCTGACCAACCCATTGAAATGGATTAACAGTGCGGATCCTCATGTCCGGCCATACGATTGTTACCTTGCATTTCAAGCTGCGATAGACTCATCGGAATGCTACCAGATGGACACAGTGGTGGAGGCCTATTCCCTGTATTTTAATGAGCCGATTGCGGTTAGTGGGGATGTTTATCTCGGTGTGTTCCATGGGTTTAATAGTAATACGCCGTTACTGTCATCGTTATATGTATGGCGTGATATAAAAGGAACTTTGACTCCTTGTTTTGACTGTTCTGATAATCCCAATTCCAAGTGTAAGCCAGAGATGGATATTTTGACATACTGCTATCCTCCACCAAGAACTGCTGGGTTGCACATGCCTGATCCTGATTCTATAACTTTGTATAACGCCCCAAGGAGAAGAAGCCCAGGCTCTCATTTTGTGTCAACAATTTGCCCCATAGTGTCAGTGCCGGACACGGACAGTTTTGAATGTCCCGAAACAGAGGGGTTTTCCTTTGCGGGCATCAATGCGGGCTATCCCACTTTTGTGTGGGACACGGCGGGTGAACACCAGCTGTACGAGATGGCCTACGGCCCATACGACGCGCCGGAGGACAGCCTACATGTGGTGACGACGACCAACCGCTTCTATGAGCTGACGGGCGAGCGGCTGTCGACGGATGTGTACTACCAAGCGCGGCTGCGGGCCAAGTGCTACCACGTCTGTCCGGTGCACGACACGGTGGTGTGGACGCCCTGGAGCGACCCGATATATTTCTACACGGGCGACAGCATGCCGGACACGTCGCACCACGCCTCGGAAGAGGGCATAGCGGAGGCGCAGGGCGGTATGGCTTTCAGCCTCACGCCCAACCCCGCCCACGGCTATGTGACGCTGACGCTTGAGGGTGTAGGACTCGAGGGGGGGGTGCAGATGACGATGCACGATGCCGCAGGGCGCGAGGTGATGCGCCGCACGCTGCACGAGCGGGAGACACGGCTGCCCCTTGGCGGGCTGCCCGCGGGGCTGTACACCGTCGGCATCGAACCCGTGCGGGCTGCGTATGGCAGCGGGCATTCGACGGGTGCGGGCCAGTTGCCGCAGACCGAGGCTGTCCGCCTCCGTCTCGTGGTGGAGTAGTGTCGCAGCCAGAATGAATGTGTGAATCCTTGAATGCGTTAATGCGTGAATGTGTGAATGCGTAAGTCCGTAAGTCGGACTAACACATTTACACGCTAACGTATTAACGGTTGTAGAACATGCTGTCTGTTTTTTTTACTGCCGGGACAATTTTATTCCGGTTTCGGCGTTAAGTGACCATCATATAAAGTAACAAAAACGCAGTCTATGACAGAATTTGAGAAGTACGCCACCATGCATCGTGGCATCAGCAGTACGACATACGCCAAGTATACTTCGGCAATCAATAATTCGTTGACCCCCTATATCGTGGAGGAACGCCAGTTGAATGTGGCGCAGATGGATGTGTTCAGCCGTCTGATGATGGATCGCATCATCTTCCTCGGCACGGCTATTGATGACTACACGGCCAACGTCATCCAGGCACAGTTGCTGTTCTTGGAGAGTGTGGACAGCGAGAAGGACATTCAGATTTACCTCAACTCGCCGGGAGGCTCGGTCTATGCCGGATTGGGCATTTATGACACCATGCAGTACATACAGCCCAAGATTGCCACTATCTGCACGGGCCTTGCCGCCTCGATGGCCAGTGTGCTACTCTGTGCCGGTGAGAAGGGGATGCGCTGCGCCCTGCCCCATGCCCGCGTGATGATTCACCAGCCCATGGGCGGTGCCGACGGCCAGGCAACGGACATGGAGATTACCGTCCGCGAAATCCTCAAGCTGAAGAAGGAACTCTACGAGATAATCGCCAACCACAGCGGACAGCCTTTCGAGCAGGTGGAGAAGGACAGCGACCGCGACCACTGGTTCACCGCCGAGGAGGCCAAGGCCTACGGCATGATTGACGAGGTGCTGACCAAAAAGAATTGAAAAATGAAAGCGGCGAACCTCTGCTGAATTAATTATTAATTCAAAGAGCCGTATTTCAACTTTCAATTTTCAACTTTCAATTGAATAGTTTTATGCAGATCAAGATAAGAAACACCAGCCACCACCCGCTGCCACGGTATGAGACTGCGCAGTCGGCGGGGATGGACTTGCGGGCATTCCTGCCCGACGGGCCGGTCACGTTGCGACCCATGGAGCGCGGATTAGTGAAGACGGGCCTTTTCATGGAGCTGCCCGCGGGCTACGAAGCGCAGGTGCGTCCCCGCAGCGGCTTGGCCCTGAAGAAGGGCGTCACCGTGTTGAACAGCCCTGGAACCATCGATTCCGACTACCGCGGCGAGATATGCGTCATCCTCATCAACCTCTCGCAGGAGGATTTTGTCATCAACGACGGCGAGCGCATAGCCCAGATGGTCATTGCCCGCCATGAACAGGCGGAAATCGTCTCGGTGGAGGAGCTCTCCAACACCGAACGCGGAGCAGGAGGCTTTGGCCACACGGGCAGGAGTTGAGTGGTTTGAAGGGACTGTTGCATAGGCTGGTTTTGATGGTTGCGGCGATGTCGCAACTGTTGACTCTTTCCTGCCACGCGCAGGGGGACAGTGATGAAGACCAAGGGTATGCCCTGCTTTCGCCGGACTCGGCTTTTGCCACGGGTGCTGAGAACCTTTGGAGCCATGAAGTTTTCCCCACCATGTTTTTGTTCCGCGAGGGTGGCTATAGAGGCCGTGCAGCAGTGGTGGCAAACCAAACGTCGGTGGTGGGGAGCGTGCACCTTGTGGACACCCTGCTTCGTGCGGGTGTGAACGTCACCAAGATATTCTGCCCGGAGCATGGCTTCCGCGGCACTGCGGCGGCGGGTGCCAAGGTGGACGACAGCCGCGACGTTGAGACGGGTCTGCCCATCATTTCTCTTTACGGCAATAATAGGAAGCCCACTGCTGCCCAGCTCAGGGATGTGGATGTGGTGCTGTTCGACTTGCAGGATGTGGGTTGCCGGTTCTACACCTACCTCTCGACGCTGCACTATGTGATGGAGGCTTGTGCGGAGAACGGCATCCCCCTTGTGGTGCTTGACAGGCCCAACCCCAATGGACATTATATTGACGGCCCTGTGCTGGACACGGTGCGCTACCGTTCTTTTGTGGGTATGCACCCGGTGCCGGTTGTCTACGGCATGACTATTGGTGAATATGCCTGTATGATCAATGGCGAGCACTGGTTGGAGGGAGGTAGGGAGTGCAACCTTACGGTGGTGCCCATGCAAGGCTACCGCCGCGACAGTGTTGGCTATGTGCTGCCCGTGCCACCATCGCCCAATCTGCGGAGTGCCCACGCTGTGGCGCTCTATCCCTCGCTCTGTCTTTTCGAGGGCACTAATGTCAGCGTCGGCCGCGGCACCGACTGGCCTTTCGAGGTGGTGGGTACGCCCTACGCCAAGCGGGAGGAGTGGAATGCCACCTACACCGTTGCTGACGGGCAGAAAGTAGACCCGATAGCCTTCACCCCAAAGGGAGGCAAGCGGTGTTATGGGCTTGACTTGCGTCAGGTCCAGGTGCCGCCGAGATTCGACCTGTCGTACCTGATTACCATGTACGGGATTTCCCGGAACTCCCTTTTCTTCCAGAAGAGCAACTTTTTTGAGAAGCTGGCGGGCACGGGTGAACTGCGCAAGCAGATTATGGATGGCCTCAGCGAGGAGGAAATACGAGCCTCTTGGCAACCGGCATTGGAGCATTTCAAAACCGTCCGCAGCAGATACCTTATCTACCCCGATAGTAGGCCGTAAGGAGCATGAAAGATTTATTTTTTTATCATGTCAAAAAAAATGTGTAATTTAGCACATTAATTCGGTATGTTGTGTTCGAAGTGTTTTTCGGCACAACGTGCTCATGTTGATATGATTATACAATGGTAAAAAACAAACATTCATATATGAAAACGATTAAAAAAGGTTTCACACTACTGGCTGTAGCCCTGTTTTTGTCCGGCATGGCTGTGGCACAAAACAGTGTCGCCTCGTTGGCGGACCAGCAATTCAAGGATAAACAGTACATCCTTGCTTTGGAGAGTTACCAGAAGGCTTACGACCGCGTGTCGAGCAACAGGGCTGAGAAGAATCGTATCTATTTCCAGATAGGCGAGTGCTACCGCCTGATGTACAACTACCCCAAGGCTGAGCACACCTACCACCGGCTTATTCAGGCTGGCTACTACACCGTGGAGCCCAAGCTGTACTACTACATGGCCGAGATGTGCCGTTTCAACGGCAAGTTCGACGAGGCCGACGGCTACTACGACAAGTATTTGGAACTGGTGCCTGGCGACAAGCTCTGCCTGACCCGTAAGAAGTCGCTCATCGACGTTACCCGCTGGGCAGCCGAGCGCAGCCGCCACGTCATCACCAAGCTGGCAGACTGGAGCACGGACTACAACGACTGGTCAATGCGTTTTGTGGGTGACGATACCAACACGTTGGTCTTTACCTCCTCGCGCTACGGCACCGACGACCAAGAGGGCAAGGATGTATGGACGGGTCAGAATTTCTCGTCGCTCTATTCGGTCTACAAGGATCGCAACGGGCAGTGGACCGATGTTCCCACGCCTTTTGACAATAGTGGCAAAATCAATACGTCAAGCAACGAAGGTGAGGCCTGTTTCTCGCCCGACGGCAATACCATCTATTTCTCGCGATGCAAGATTGTGGAACACGAGACCCACGGCTGCGCCATCTACACTACTACCAAGGCTGTAGCGGCCGACAAGAAGAAGGCCGCCAAGAAGACCAAGGCCAAAAAGTCCCCTGCCAAGACCACCAAGAAAAAGGACAAAGGCAAGAAAGGCAAGGGCGCCACTGACGAGACCGAGGAGACAAAAGCCCCCGAAGAGGAGGTGGAACCCGGCGAGTGGGCAACTCCCGTGGCCATCAACCTCGGCGACACCAGCTACAACTACCTCTATCCCGCCATCAGCAGCGATGGGCTGACGCTCTATTTCTGCTCCGACATGCCGGGTGGCGAAGGCGACTACGACATCTGGAAGGCCTCCCGCGCCTCTCTGGCCGACGATTTCGGCAAGCCCGTCAACATGGGTCCCGTGGTCAATACCCCTGGCCGTGAGGCTTTCCCCGTGTTACGTGGCGACTCCAACCTCTATTTCTCCTCCAACGGTCTGCCCGGTATCGGTGGTTACGACCTCTACAAGACCCGCATCGGCAAGCGCATCTGCTCCAAGCCGGAGAACCTGGGTGTGCCCATCAACTCCTCCTACGACGAGATGTCCATCATCTATTACCCCGAAAGCGATGCCAACCCCATGCTTGAGCGTGGCTATTTCTCCTCCAACCGTCCTTTCGACGACCCCCTGAACAAGAATACCGACAAGAAGGGTAAAAAAATCCCGCTGCCCACGCTGAACCTCTACAAGTTCGAGCTCCCCCCGCTGCTGTACACCATTGAGGGTACCGTCCGCGACGAGAAATCCATGCAGTTGGTAAAAGGCTGCAAGGTGAAGATTGTGGGCTCCGACGGCTCCGAGGCCGAGACCTACACCGACAAGAAAGGTTTCTACAAGTTCAACAACAGCCAGGTGCGTGGCCAGGTGGTTTACAAGATGTACCTCTCCAAAGTCGACTACTTCAGCCTTGAGGGCTCCGAGAGCACCATGGGCTACACCGTCGACAAGGACATCGTCCACGACTTCCGCATGGAGCCCGTCCCCCAGCAGCCTGTCGTCCTGCCCGAAATCCGCTACGACCTCTCCAAGTGGGACCTCAAGGAGGAGTTTATGGACTCCCTCATGGACCTCTACTTAGTGATGGTCAACAACCCCAACGTCGTGGTGGAAATCCGCGCCCATACCGACTGCCGTCCCTTCATCGGGCTGACCAACGACACCCTTTCCCAGCGCCGTGCGCAGAGTGTGGTGGACTATCTCGCCAGCCGTGGCATCGAGCGTGACCGTATGGTCGCCAAAGGCTATGCCGAGCGTGTGCCCCGCACCCTCGACCGCGATGTCTATATCGAAGTTGCTGGCAAACCTTTCATCTTCTCCGCTGGCACCACGCTGGATTGCGACTATATTGCCGACCTCCCCACACCCGAACATCAGGAGGCTGCCCACCAGCTTAACCGCCGCATCGAGTTCCAGATTCTCCGCTCCGACTACGTCTCCAAGCGCATTGTCAACAACATGGCTTCCGACTCCGCACTGGTGAAGCAGAACGAGGATGGCACATACATCGACCTGGTCAATGCCCCCGTCGACACCAACTACCGCGACGTGGCTGTCATCATCCACGACGAGGGCACCATCCCCGTCACCATGATCAACACCCAGAAGGGTGAGGTCCAGGCCATCATCAACGGCATGCAGATACCCATGCTCATCGACGAGCGTTTCAAGGAGCCCATCGCCATCTCGTGGGAGGAGGCCATGAACATGCTCTACCAGCGCCGCATCAACAAAGAGGACTTCCCCGATCGCGACCACGCCTTCGACCCCGAGGGCAACATCCTCGACCGTGCCAAACTCGTCTTCAAAGAGATTCAGATTGGACAGCACCACCAGTACAATGTCGAGGTCATCGTCGTGAAGGGCATTGACTATAAGTTTATCATCAACCGTGCTGCTCTGGCCGACTTCGGCGAGTACGAGTTCGACAAGCAGCTGGGTAAACTCTATTTCCTCGACGACTAAGCTGCTCACTATAACAGGCCCCACAGCTTGTGGCAAAACAAGTCTCGCCGCCGAACTGGCTTACCAGCTCGGCGGTGAGATTATCAGTGCCGACTCGCGGCAGGTCTTTCGGGGCATGGACATCGGTTCGGGCAAGGACCTTGCCGACTACCACCTCCACGGAACCGACATCCCCTACCACCTTATCGACATCCACGACGCGGGCTACGAATACAACGTCTACCAGTTCATGAACGACTTCATCCGGGCCTTCGACGATATTGTCCGTCGTGGCCGCCAGCCCATCCTTTGCGGGGGCACAGGCATGTATGTCGAATCCGTCGTGAAGGGCTACCAGCTGGCCGACGCCCCTGTCGACCCGGACTTCCGCCACCGTATGGAGGCCTTTTCCGACGAGGAACTCACCGCACGCTTGGCGGGCTACATCAAGCTCCACAACCACACCGACACCGAGACTCGCGACCGTCTGCTCCGCGCCCTCGAAATACAGGAATACCGCCTCCAGCACCCCGATGCCTATCCCCATATCCCCCCCATGCAACACCTTGTCGTCGGGGTTCTCTACCCCCGCCAGACGGTCATTGAGCGTATCGGCCTCCGTCTGCGCGAGCGGCTGCAAGGGGGCATGATAGAGGAGGTGAAAGCCCTCCTCGACAGTGGCGTGCCGGAGGAAAGACTGTTGCGCTACGGCTTGGAATACCGCCACGTCACCCAATATCTCCGCGGACAATGCAGCTACGACGACATGTACCGTGACCTCTACACCGACATCCGCCGATTCTCTAAGCGGCAGATGACATGGTTCCGCCGCATGGAACGGCAGGGCATCCCCATCCACTGGATTGACGGCACCCTGCCCTTTGCCGACAAAGTGGAAGCCGTCCTCCGTCTTTTCCGTCAGCCCGATGCAGAGCGGGAATAGTCGTAGCCTTTTCCGCTGTCGTATAAGGATTTCCCCTTTTCCTTCTCATTCCTCCAGCTTCCCCATTCCCGCCCACTCCCACCATGTTGGGCCGAGGATTCTTTTGTCGTAGTGTTGAATTGTATTTGGCAGCAAAGAGTATCCCCTTCGACTGTCCATTGGACTTTATCTTTAAGGTAAAATAGTCCAATTGTTTTTGTAAATGGCTATAGTTTCGTATATAACTGATTTTTGACAACCTCGAAGAGGTTGAATCCTATTAACCCCACACAAGGAACGCAGTGTGGGGTCAGAAATGTCCCCACATCTCAGCGTGTCGAAGACACGCGACATCGAGCCTGTCTGCAAAAAAATCATTCATGTTTTACATTAGAGCATTGTAAATAAAATCTTTTTCGTATATTTGCAGCGAAAATCATCTTGCCTATATGAGCTTTACATATCTTTAAATAATTGATTTATATAACCATCTTAATACACCTAAAATCCGCAAACAAAAAACAAGTTTGTTTCAGTAATATTTCGTATGGGAAAAATCGGGCATCGACACAGCCCGTACAGTAGATGACTGGCAAAATCCTTGGGTACGGACACAGCCTCCCCCTCCCCATGCGGGGTT
>JAFVCA010000017.1 GCA_017479705.1 Bacteroidales bacterium | reverse complement strand
TCGTCTTGGGTGGCAGAAGACTGGTAGCCGGATTCCACGCGGGCGGCCATTGCCTCCACCATAGGCGATTCGTAATTGTGCTTACATTCCTGTTTTTTCATAGGATAGTGTTGTTTTGGTTGCCCCAAGTCCCCAACAGGCGATTCATACAATAAAGAAAGGCATGAGACTTATGTACTCATGTCCGTCTTTTACCAGGTATCGCCAAACACCTTTGAGGAAACGGATTTTATAGAACATATCTCACGCCTGAGGATATGCCGTAGGCATGAGCCCATAGCATACGCAACAAGCGAAAGCAAAATGCTCGTCCTTCCTCATGAACTTTGGCGAAATTCGGTAAAAGGGACCTTATCGCAATGCTTTTCTTGCAACTGCTTACGTTGCTCTTGTAAGCGGCTGCAAAGATACATAAATTTGCGGACATAAGCACTGGCTTATGAAAAAATAAATGTACAACACATATTATCATGACTTTACCGATGGTAAATCGGCAGAGAATCCGTGACAATTAGTGGTTCGCTACACCAAGAATTGGCGGAAAAAGCGGGTGGGGGATGTCGTGAGTGAGTCCCCAGAGAGGGGGTTATTCATCCAAGTGGATGTCCGGCAGGTGGAGTCGGTCTTGGCAGTGGCAGGTCTTCCCCCCGGCGGGGCAGTGGTCGCAGCCGCAGGAGCAATGGCCTTTGCCTTTCAGGGTGCGCACCAGCCCACGGACGGCGAACCCGACGGCCGCCGCCACGATGAGCAGAGTTATAATGGTCTGTAGCATGGCTATAGGAGCAGGGAACCGATTTGGAAGAAGGCTGTGGAGACGAGCCAGGCCAAGCCGATGGTGTAGGCCACGGTGAAGAGTGCCCATTTCCACTTGCCGCTCTCGTTCTTGATGGCCACGATGGTGCTGACGCAAGGCATGTAGAGCAGGATGAATAGCAGCATGCTGGCCGCCGAGAGGGGCGACATGTTGTCCCGCACCAGTTCGGAGATGCGGCTGCCGTTCTCCTCGCTCTCAAAGTCTGCTTCTAACGCCTCGGCCTCGTCGCTTGAGGTGGCGTAGACAACGGCCATGGTGCTGGCCACGACCTCCTTGGCTCCGATGCCGGCCAAGAGCGACACACTCTGCCGCCAGTCGAAACCGCAGGGCCGCATGGCGGGCTCGATGGTCTTGCCGATCTTTGCCATATAGGAGTTCTCGGCCTGGAGCTGGCGGTTGTCGTTGGTGGGGAAGTAGCTGAGTGCCCACACTATGATGCTGGCGCCAAGGATGATGGTACCCATCTTTTTGAGATATTCCTTGCCTTTCTCCCACGTGTGGCGCAGGACGGCCTTGGCGGTGGGCATGCGGTAGGGGGGCAGCTCCATGACGAAGGGAAGGCTGTCGCCCTTGACGAAGAAACGGCTGAAGAGTTTGGCCATCAGCACGGCCATAATCATGCCCAGCAGGTATAGTCCCGTAAGGACAAAGGCGGCATATTGGCTAAAGAACGCCGACACAAGGATGACGTAGACGGGTATGCGGGCCGAGCAGCTCATCATGGGGATGACCAGCATGGTGAGCAGACGGCTTTTGCGGTCCTCGATGGTGCGGGTGGCCATGATGGCGGGCACGTTGCAGCCAAAGCCCATTATCATGGGGATGAAGCTCTTGCCGTGCAGCCCCATGCGGTGCATCAGTTTGTCCATGATGAAGGCCGCGCGGGCCATATAGCCGCTGTCCTCCATAAAGGAGATGAAGAGGTAGAGGATGAGGATGTTGGGCAGGAAGACCAGCACCGACCCCACGCCGGCGATGATGCCGTCCACCAGGAGTGAGCGCAAGGGGCCTTCGCTCATGGCTGAGCCCACCACGTCGCCCAACCAGCCGAAGAGGGCCTCTAACCAGTCCATGGGGTACTGCCCCACGGCAAAGGTGCAGAAGAAGGTGATGAACATGACGATGAGGAAGACGGGATAGCCTATCCAGCGGTGGGTGACAATGGAGTCTATCTTGTCCGTCAGCTGGTGGAGGGTGCTCTTCTCGTTCTTCTTGTAGCATTCCGCCAAGGCACCGCGCACAAAGGCGTACTTGGCGTCGGTGATGGCGGACTCGATGTCCTGCCGCGATTGTTCCAAGCCCACTTTGTGGCCGGTGTTCTCGGTGTTGTCCACCAGCAGGTGGCCGCTGCTGCGTTTGTAGTCTTCGGCAATCTTGTTGCGCATGGTCATCACACTGCCGTCGGGGTCGCGTTTCTCGATGTACTGCTCCAGTTGCTTGTCGTTCTCTAATAGTTTGATAGCCAAGAAACGGGTTGACAGGCTGTCGCTGAAGCCGTGCTCATAGAGTTCGGTACGCAGGGTGGTGATGCAGCGTTCCAGTTCGGGACCGTGGTTTACATGGATGTGGCGTGTCTTGGTGTCGCGGCCTTCAAACACTTCGATTATTTTGTTGAACAGGTCGGCGATGCCCTGTCCGTTGCGCCCCGTGGTGGGTACGATGGGCATGCCCAGCAGGGTGGACAGCTGCTCTATGTCTAAATGGTCGCCACTCTTTTGCAACTCGTCGTACATGTTGAGAGCCATCACCATGGTGATGTCCATGTCAATGAGCTGTGTGGTGAGGTAGAGGTTGCGCTCCAGGTTGCTCCCGTCCACCACGTTGAGGATGATGTCCGGGTCTTTCTCCAGGATGTGCTTGCGCACGTACAGCTCCTCAGGCGAGTAGGCGCTGAGGCTGTAGGTGCCGGGCAGGTCGACGAGGTTGAACGTGTAGCCCTCGTACTGGAAGGTGCCCACCTTCTCATCCACCGTCACGCCGCTGTAGTTCCCCACGCGCTCATGGGCGTGGGCCGCGATGTTGAATATGCTGGTCTTGCCGCAGTTGGGATTGCCCACCAGTGCCACGTTGATGGTGTGGGTGCGGTGCTCGGCAATGTGTTCCAGCTTCTGTTGCGGAGCGGCTATGCCTTTAAAGTCCTTGTGGTTTACTATTTCTTTCTCGGCCTCTTCGGCAGTGACTATTTCCACCTTCATGGCGTCGCTGCGGCGCAGGGACACCTCGAAGTTCAGAATACGGTATTTTATCGGATCCTTCAGCGGGGCATTCAATATGGCATGAACCGTAACCCCTTTGATGAACCCCATCTCGATAATGCGTTTGCGGAAAGCCCCGTGACCCGCCACGCGGACCACTACGCCGCTCTCTCCAGTCTGTAAATCTGATAGTAGCATTCTCGGTAGTCTTTAAAGTTGTTTTGCAAAGATACATTATATCTTTTATATGCGCTATCACTATTTGTAGTGATTTGGAGTTTATTGTTCCCTTGTCAAGAAAACTTGCTATCTTTGCATCGTCATACAGCATTTGCCACCCGAATGGCCAGACTGAAAAAAATGCGATTCCTGTATCGGTAAAAAGGGGGTAAAATGCTCTTATATGGCAAACGCAGGTCAAAATGACAAAATTTGAACATGACGCAGCAAGGTCTGCAAAGGCAATGACTGACAACGAGTTGAACGAGTTGTACGCCATGCTGATGCACAGTGCACTGAAAGCCACTCCCGTCTTCGACGAGGCACAGGACTTGGTGCAAGAGAGCCTCACGCGCACTATGGAGCAGGTCAGTCTCGGTGTCAGCGTTCGTTACTTCAAGGCCTATTGCTTCAAGGTGCTTGCCTCGCTCAAATCGCGTATGTTCAAGGATCAGAAACGCAATCAGCTAGTGGCCGACGTGCCGGAAGGGGCATCCTCCGCACAGGCGGACTACTATTCGATGGAGATGCTGGTGGAGGAAATCCTCTCTCAGCTCCCCGACACCGAGCGCAGGATTGTAGAGCTGTATGATTTTGACTCGCTCCCTCTTGAGGAGGTGGCGCAGCGTGTAGGTCTTAGCCTCAGCTACACAGAGCGGCTGCTCGGCAAGGCCCATTCCTTTATGAAAACCAAATTATCTCAACATTATGGGCCGTAATCATTTTATCCAGTCCGAAAGCGGCGACAATATGGCCGCTACCGACAACCGTGCCGACGAGTTGTTGCATGCTCACCTCGCAGCTGCCCGCCGTTGGCACCAAGGCGAGGCGGACTTCCGCCAGGCCTTCCATAAAGGCATTGCCAAGCGTGGTGCATCGGGGTTCCCCGTTTGGGCTCGTGCAGCAGTGCTTGCCCTGGTGGCCGCGTCCATTTCTTTCCTGTATTACTATCAGTGGTCCTCCCGCCCCTACGAGTCCTATTCCTGCAATGTGGACTTCACAGCACAGGAGGGGATTGAACTGATGCATGCATCAATTGCAACCATCTGAGTGCCATGAAGAGAATTGCCATCATCGTCTTTGCCACGCTATTGCTTGCTGGATGCGGTCCTCGAAAGGTCACCGAGTTCTATGCCCGTTACAAGGATCGACCGGGAGTCAATGTGGTGTCGTTTGTGGGGTACCGCATCAACGACAGCATCCGGGCGGACGTGACGGTAGTCCAAGCGGTTGACGACTCCGTCTATGCAGCCCTCCTGCCGGAATTCGGCCTCACGCGCACCCGTTTAGGTTTTCAAAAGGTTGTTGTGTCTGGCCCCGCGGTTTCGGTTGAGGGCAACCCTCTGGTGAGGACCATCGGCACCTCAGTAACCCAGCGGAGTATATACATCTTTGATTGTGAAAGCGATTGTAGCAACGCTTTGATTCAATTTATGGCCGATGTCACATTAGAGTATATCAACAAAGTCAAATAACTAAATACATGTCAACGATGATTAATGCTTTTACAAAACAGCCCCTTGCCTTGATGGTTGCAGCTCTCTTCCTGGCTCCCTCATGCAGCAATGATGCCCCCAGTCAAGCGGATACGGTCGACACCACCAGAACAGCCATGGTTGTTCTCGGTGAAGGAACCGCTGAAGATACTGTCGTCAAGTCCTCTGTCGTGGAGATAGCCGATGGCCGCAAAAAGGAATTAAGGACAGTTAAAACGGATTGCGGAGAATTCGCTTACACTGTCGACAGCGACGACGCCCACCCCCACCAGGAGATTGAGAATGCCTTCTCGGCCATCGCGAGCGTCATTGCTCAATCAATCAAAAGTGGCAATTGGGACACCAACGATTCGAAATAGGCCTATTATTCATATTTATTATTAACCTTTAAAACAGTAACATTATGAACAGTAAATTTGTTTGTCTCCTCTGCCTGCTGGCAGGACTTGCACTGACCTTTACTTCGTGCAACAAGCAAGACGACGGCACCGCTGCTACCCAACAGGCGCAGCTTGCCATGCAAAATGGTGATGCCCTTTCGGCCAAAACCACACCCATCAAGGTAATCATTATTTCTGGCACCGACACCCTCACCTTTGAGGGAACCATCCAAAAAGAGGCAGATGGTTCCTACAGCCTCGAAGGAACGTTGACCATGCCCGACGGGAGCAGGTATGGCTGCCAAGGCCGACTCTATTGTCAGTCCCACACCTTCAGTGGCACTGTGCGCGATGAGCAAGGCAACGCAATAGAACCTGACGCCAGCTTGATAGATGCCATGATTCAAGTGGTAGAATACAGCGAAGTCATAAAAAAAGCGGCACTTCAACACCAACAGTAGACATTTCAAACAGCCCATTCCAATCTGCCAGCCGTTCCCAACAGTGACGGCTGGCTATTGGATTAGGACAGAGGAGCAGAAGGAGCGCAACCGACGGAAGTCGAAAGGCGCAGCCGTCTGGAACATGTCTTCGGATTTATGGAGCAGACGATGTGCGGCCTGATTTTCCGGGGGTCGGAATGATAAGAGCAAAAGCAAACATCGCATTGACAAACCTCGTCTACAACATGTGCAGATTGGTGCAAATCAAGAAATACCAACCAAATTTAGTCGTAATGTAACAAAAAGAATACCAGATAATTACATCCCTCCTGTAAAAGAGTGGCAAATATTTCATTGTCAAATGAAAAAATAGCCGTATCTTTGCACCCATAAACCGAAGAATGTTAAACAACGGTCGTCCAGCAGATTGATGGGCTCTGTCTGTCGGATGACCAAAAAAATGAATAAATAGAACCCACCTTAAAATAGTGACATTATGAAAACTACATCTTTCCGAAACGCGGCATTCTTCCTTCTCGTAACTATTGCCACATGTGCCACCGCTCAGCCGCTGGGGAATACTATTTCCTTCAACAGCGAACATGGCAATAACCTTTTGGTGCGGGCGTTCCATCCAGGCAACGACCTGGTGTACGAGTACAACACCGACCTCAATCGCCATGCGCTCCTCTGCCAGCATCCCAACATGTTAGGCTATTACCTCCGCTATCAGTTTCCTCTGATGGCTAACTACTACGGCACCGTGGACTACACCGTCACCGACATGAAGGTGGTAGGCAATGTCTGCTTCTTCTGCGGCACAATGACCGAGATGACCGCCAACCCCGTTGTGCCGATAGGCCGCACGGCGGACACTAAAAGCACAGGCTACATCGGGCGCATTGCTCTCGACAGCATGGTCTATTCCCTAATCATAGGGCATGACAATGAGCAACCCGACATGCCGCGCAGTGGCGGTTTAAACATCAAACTGAGTCTCTTCAAAGTAAAAAAGACCAGTTCCGTCGTGAAGATGGCTGTGGACATCAGAGGAGCGGACACATTGATTGCACTCGCAGGTCAAACCGACAGTTCGATTTCAATGCCCTGTATTGTGTTAGTGAAAAGAGCCGCTGTGCCATCGAATTCGAAAACCCATTTCTATAGTATCGACAACCACACCGAGCATTTCACCGATGTGGCCATTGGCCATAATAGCATCTTCACCGTCTCGCGCTTTGATGGGCAACACACCTCCTTCGGCCTCAGATCCTCTAACAAGCTCAACGCTTTCACTCCCGATTTTATATATGAATTCCAGAATCTCTACACCGTTGACGCCGGTGCGATGCACCAATTGTCCAACCCCGTCTCATACACATGGCACCCCGACGACGCCGAGATTCATCTCGTGGCCGCCCCCAGGAGCAACGAGGTGACAGTGGCATACGAAGGCCGCAAGTTCAACAACCCCAACGACAGTTCCAACTTTTCCGAGATGGTGAACCTGTTTTGGCTGTCCGCCTCCTCCGCTGGCATTTTCTCCATGACCGATGCCAAAACCTCTGGGTGCCACTCAGCAACCGAACCCTATTTGATAGAAGCGCAAGCCGTGGGCAACTCCGACACAATAGCCCTCCTCGCCTCCATCAACGATGCCCAGTACATCCAATCGGAACTAATTCTCTTCCGCTGGGGCGCCACCTCCCACCCCCTGTTCGCAAACTACCAGCAGCCAGCCTCCGGCATGGATGTTACCCCCGGCAGGATGTCCATTGTTGGGCAGCTGCCCAGTGGTGGCTCCCCCTTCCTCTACTGTGATGACCCCCATCTCACATCCATCGACCTGCCCTGCTATTGGCAGAACCCCTTCACGCCAGTCCCCCTCACCCCCATGGCTGTGCCCGTCCATTCCCAAAGCCGTATTGTCGGTTACGCTTACGATTTAGACCTGTACACCCACTTCCGTGTGACGCCCACTGCCCACATCAGGCAGACCATCTGCACCGATGGCCGCTCAGCCCCCACAGAATAATAACTCAACATCAACGTAACAAAATATATTCTATCATGAAAGCACATCCCTTAAATAAATCCTTTCGGGCTATCCTTATTTCAGCCCTAATGGCGTTTGCAGCCTCCCTGCCCCTCGCTGCCCAAACCTACGACACCCTCAAAGGCCCCGGAGGCCGTCTGCCGGGCTACTATTACCCTTGGTGGTACGACGAGTGTCGCGTCTATACCGACACCACAAGCGTCTTTCTTGAACAGTCAAGAGGCGCCATTAGAATCTCCTGGTACGGAACGGGCAACAACCCTGACTATCTCCACTCCACCTCGAACTTTGTCGACCATCCTGCTGCCATTGTAGGCATTGGTGTCTTTACCATTGACCAGAATTTGCACGGAGGCGTAACGATAGGCGCCCCTCTCATCGAAGGACCGCGTAGACCGGAGTATATCTATATATTCTCCTACGACAGCATCAAGAATGCCACAAACGTCCTTGGCAAATTCCGCTGGGACACCTGCCAGACCAAACTCATCAGACTGCCCCGCCATGCCGACACTGCACGTTTTGGATATTGTCTCTCTTATTTCAACGAAATCCGCCTCGACACTGCCATCATCGTGGACTCCATGTTCTTCGTGGCCGGCACCTGGGAAAACAACCGCGGCTATCCTTTCCTCTTGACCTCCCCGCCTACCTTCTACTCCTACATCCAGCCCAATCCCATTGTGCACGCAGACCCTACTATACACAATGAGTGGTGCATCCCACCCCAAAGAGTAGGACATTTCCATATCACTGACTCCCAATTCTGGATGGAACCCTTCAGAGAAACATTCCCCGAATTCGGCCCCTACTTAGTAATGATAGACTTCGCCAACCTCGACGTCCGTTCATCCGACAGCGTCAGGGGCACCGCAGGCCCCTCCGGCCGGCTCTCCATGCACGTCGGACAGCAGATCTATGCCACCCCCCATCCCGGCTACCGCTTCTCACACTGGAACGACGGCGACACCGCCAACCCCCGATACGTCCTCCTCGAAAGCGACACAAGCTTCGTCGCCTATTTCGCCGCCCTCGACCAGTTCTATGTCGAAACCCGCACCGAAAACCCTTACGGGCTTGTATCAGGCTCAGGCTACTACTATGAAGGCGACACGGTGCAGGTCCATGCCACCTCCCGATCCTCCCGCTACCACTTCGCCAGGTGGAACGACGGCGACACCGCCAACCCCCGCAACATAGTGGTGACACAGGACACCACCCTCATCGCCATCTTCGCATCCGCCCAAGGCATTGACAACCCCGACGCCGGCACCCCCCTCTTCACCATCATGCCCAACCCCGCCCGCAGCACCGCCACCCTCACCCTCTCCGACGCAATCCCTGCACCCGGCGAGTGCCACCTCACCTTCCGCGATGCCGCCGGGCGCGAACTCTTCACCATCCACGCCCTCACCCGCACCACAACCCTCACCCTCGCCGACCTCCCGGCGGGAGTCTACTTTGTCACCCTCACCGCCCCCCAAGCCTCCGCTACCCAACGTCTCATAGTGGAATGAGGCCAAAGGCAGCCCGGCTCGCCAGCGGCGGCCGCTACATATATACTAATGTTATAAGCTTAACAAAATATTACGTTTTTTCATATACACCAGCAGAGCGGGGCCGCAGGCCCCGCTCTGCTTTTTTTATATAGATTCCGTCGCGGCCCGCGTCCGTTCCTGGTCCGCCCGCCGGCGTCCGTTTCCCGAACATTTGCCGCACGGTTCCCGCAGCGGGGGAGGGGGAAGTGCCGTGCAGGCGCCGGGGGGGCGCACGCGCAGTGGCGGAGGAAGGGCGGGGGGACTTCCGCCCTCCGTGCAGCGGCAACAGACTGTAAACCAAAGCGATGAAAAACAGCAGGCCAATCTTGGCATGTTCCAAACAAAAGATAACCAGCAAGTTGCATAGATTTTGAGGGAAAGCCGTGCGGCGGGAGGCCGATTTTTGGGGAAAACGGGGTTTCCCGGAGTGTTTTGCAGGGGATTTTCCGGCCCCGCGCGAAGGGAAACGAAAAAAAGTTTCAAATCCAACAGGCTGAGGGACAGCCTGGTGTGAAAAATCCCGAAAAAAAAGCGAAAAAAAATTTTGGCGGTTTGGAAAAAGGTCGTATCTTTGCACCCGCTTTCGACAGGGAAACGCACCGCAGGGTCGGCCTTGGAAAGGGAAAGCGAAAGTACATTGAAACGGATGGGAAAGATGAGATAGCGTGTGTCGGAGGCATCCGGCGGAGGCCGGGTGCGGAGACACGAAGACGAGTCAAAAGGTAGAAGCAAGCAATTCTTACAATGAAGAGTTTGATCCTGGCTCAGGATGAACGCTAGCGGCAGGCC
>JAFVCA010000016.1 GCA_017479705.1 Bacteroidales bacterium | reverse complement strand
TCAGCTCCCCTAGGCATCGATGGCTTGGTGGGCCGTTGCCCCGCCAACTACCTAATGCCACGCATGCCCATCCGCGACCACCCTGAGGCTTTCAGCAAAGACCCATGCGGATCCCTGCGTTACGGGGTATTAGTCGGCGTTTCCACCGGTTATCCCCCTGTCGCGGGCAGGTTGCATACGCGTTACGCACCCGTGCGCCGGTCGCCGGCAGCGCATTGCTGCGCCCCGCTGCCCCTCGACTTGCATGTGTTAGGCCTGCCGCTAGCGTTCATCCTGAGCCAGGATCAAACTCTTCATTGTAAGAATTGCTTGCTTCTACCTTTTGACTCGTCTTCGTGTCTCCGCACCCGGCCTTCACCGGGCGCCTCCGACACACGCTATCTCATGTTCCAAAATAATTCAAAGTTCTCTTAGCTTTCTTGTCTGCTGTTTTTATCAACACTGCTTGTTTCCTTGAAAGCGAGTGCAAAGATACGACGTTTTTTCAAACTACCAAAAAAAATTTGAGAAAAATTTTTCATTCGAAGTATAAAACGATGTTTTTCAATCATAAAAAAAATCAACTTTTTTTTGCCAAAGCCCGAATTCGGGCTGCAAAAACCGTTTTCCGAACACAAATAAACGATTTTTTTGCGTAAACGCAGCTCAAATTATGTTGATAACGCTGTATATTATTCTTTTTCAATAAATTATAGATACACCCAGCACAAAAACATTCATCCGAAAAACTCCATAATCAGATGATAAACAGCAAAATAAAAGGGAGCCTATTGAACAATAGGCTCCCGAAATAGTTTTCATCAATGTTACTCAACAACCATTTTGACGGTGGCGAAACCCTTTGCCAAAGTCACTCTGAGCACATAATGGCCAGCCGGCAGTGCACGGATGTCTACCCGCTGCCCTGCGGGAAGATTGTCGAGTGTCATCACCTCTCTTCCCATCACATCAACCACCTGCAAATGGCACATCTCCCCTTCCATGCCGTCTATCACAATATAATCATGCGCCGGATTGGGGCTGACCGTCAGACGGACATTGTCGGCAGTAGCATCAATCCCAACCATCTCTTCATATTCATATAAGTAGTCCGTGATATGGTGCAGCTGCCGGTCGTTGCCTACCGAGTGCCACTCCTCCAAATCGTAGGCATGGACATTGCTGTAGGTATACGGACGTGACATTTCGGGATGCCAAGGCATCAGCACCTCTGTGAGCGGGGTCTCCATGTCATAAAAAACATATACACTCCTCTCCACCTCGGCATTCAACGCATCCAAATGCTGGTGCTTCACGCAGTCGCCATCAGCGTTGTAATCGTACGAGTGAAGGCCATTGGGATCCCATCGTCCCGCACTGCTCCAAGCGGCATCAACCCGTAACATCACGCGGTCATTCTGATAAGTATAGATCATCAAGTCCGAAGGCTCCAGTCCGCCACCATTGTAGTTGTACCAGGTCTCGGTTGACAAATAGCCATTAATGCTGTCGTAATCGTACTCCACCTTTTGGAACACGATGCCGTTCATTGTCAACTGCGACAGCACCTTTTTCCCGTTGCCGTCGTATGTGTATTCATACACACCGCCCAGCACCCAGTCGCCGTCAAAATTGTTGTAGTTTGTCCTTGTAGCCAACAATCCCTGCCCGTTATAGCCATACTGTATGCGGTAGACATTCTGCCATCTGCCGTCCAGCAACTGCCAGCCCGAAAGGGTCTCAATCTGCCCTCGGTCCGTATAAGTCAGGGAATCAATTACGCTATACTCGCCCACAAGGCTGTCCTTCACAGCCACCAGCTGCTGACTACTGTTGTAGAAATAGTCTGTGAACTCCAGTCCGTCCCGCGTTGTGAACGATTTCAACCTGTAGCGATAATTCTGTTTGGCCGCAAGCTGCTCCATGTGGCAGTTGTGGTGATTCAACGTTTCGGACACACGCCGTACAGGCTGCGACGGCTGAGCCGCAGCACCGGCAACCATTGCACACGCCAGTGCAAAAAATACTATATGTTTCATTCCTTCAATTTATTTATTTCTTGGAAAACACTATTTTGCCACAGGCTTGCCAGCTTTGCGCCAGGCCATGATGCCCCCGTCGAGGTTCACCACCTTGTAGCCCATCTTAGCCAAAGCCTCGGCGGCAGCCTTGCTGCGGCGACCGCCGCGGCAATAGAGGGCCACCGTGGTCTGCTTGCCGATGCCGACGGCGTTCCACTGCCTTTCAAAGTCGTCACCCCACACAATGTTTGTGGCCCCTTTCAGATGGCCGTCGGCGAACTCCTTGGCCGAACGGACATCCACAAGGACAACACCCTTTGAGGCAATCCTTTTGGCAAAAGCCTCCACCGGCAGGGTTTCTATCTGAGCCTGAGCGGACTGGGAGCCTTCTGCCCGCTGCCTGACTTGGGTCTTGGTGGACTGTGCCTGAACTCCGAAAAGCAACATCAGTGCTGCTGCAAATGCTGACACTTTCTTTATCATATTATATCATTGTGTTTTTAGAATGGTGTATCGTATATCTTGATTCGTTCGTTTTACTTTTTTCCTCTTTTTTGTAGCCCTCTCTTTTCCTACTTCTCTTGCGTAAATGATGGGGAAATGAAAAAGAAATAAGAGCTATCGAGCGAGGGTAGGGCCTTGGTAGGGCTACTAATTGAGTTGGCCGGAAGTATTGCCGGCACGCTCCAGTTCGTCCAGGGTGCCCACATTGCGTTGGCGGAGGGGTTTCTGGGCGGTGCCGAAGTTCCATTGCAGACCGAGGGTTACCTTCTGCATCAGGTAGTTCTGCTCGAATGACGAGGTAACTCCGCTGGCATAAAGCACGTCGAAGCTGTTGCTCATGGTGCGGAATATATCGCTGAACTGCAGGGAGAGGAGCAGACGGCCGTCGAAGGCGGTCTTCTTGACACCCAAGTTTACCAGTTCGTTGGAGCTGGTGTGGAGGTAGCCCACCACGATGGGTGCGGAGTAGTAGCCATCAAGCTGAACCTTCCAGTTGCCTGGCAGGTTGAGGGTGAGGACGGCGTAGGCCTGGGCGAGGAGCGAGTGCTTGTCGTAGACGGTGGTTGCCGACGGCTGGCCGATGACGCGGCTGGTGGAATTGGGATCCAGACTGCGGTAGTCGTAGGCATGGGCATTGAGCGAGAAGGTGAGCCACTTGCCGATGGGGAACTCCGTGAAAGCCAAGCCGCCGCCGAGGAGTGTGGTGGTGCCGAAATTGTCGTAGAGCATCACCTGGTTGCCGGTGGCGGGGTCGAGGGTGGGGATGACGGTAAGCTGGTCTTTGGTGTAGATGTAGTTGGCCATCAGGGTGAGGTAGCGGCCAAAGCCCGCGGTGAAGGAGACATTGTCGCTGTAGCTGGGTTTGAGGTCGGGGTTGCCCATGTTGGAGGTGTGGGCGTCGACATAGTTCTGGAAGGGGTTGAGCTGGTCGTAGTTGGGGCGTGTGATGCGGCGGGAATAGGTGAGGCCCAGACGCTTGCTGTAGTCCGGTGTGTTGTAGCCCACATAAAGCGTGGGGAAGAGGTTGAAGTAGTCCTGCCCCACGGTGCGGGTGGAGTTGTAGGCGTAGGTGTATTCACCGCGCAATCCGGCTTTGGCGGACCAGGAGGGAGAGAACTGGTGGGCAAGGGTGGCATAGAGGGCAGCGATGTGCTCGGTATAGTCGAAGGGGTTGCGGATGGTGGTGCCGTGTATGGAGTCGTTGCCGGCATAGTTGATGCCCTGTATTTGGGTCAGGTTGTTGTCGGTATGGGAGAGGGCGTATTTGGCACCGGTTTCGAGCATATAGGAGCCGAAAACGAGACTTTGGTAGTCGGCTTTGGCGCTGTAGATATCGATTGTATTGTCGCTGTAGAGGTTGAGGAAGTGGGTCGAATCGGGCGTGAGGTGGCGCAGGTTAGCAATGGGCATGAGGGGAAGGAAACGGTTGTCCTGCTGGTTGTTGGAGTTGGTGATATTGTGGAAATAGTCGAGGTTGGCTGTGATTTCGGCCGAGCGGGAGCGGTCGAAGATGTGGGTGAAGTTGAGGTTGCCGATGTATTGGGAGAGCGAGTATTCGGTGATGGGAGCGGAGAGGATGCGTTGCTGGACGCTGCCCCCGGCAGTCTGGTAGGAGTAGCTGGAGTCGTCCCACTGGCGGACGCTGTTGAAGGGCATGGTGAAAATGGCTCCGATGGTGTTGGCACTGTCTATGAACCAGTCGCCGCCCAGCTTGAGGGTGAGGGCTCGCGTGTTGATGTTGCAGAGGGAGCCGCTGTACTGGTCCAGCGGGACGCCGCCAAGGCTGTAGTGGGTTGTGTTGACAAGGTCAACACCCATTTGTTGCGACTGCTCGGAGAGCTGGACAAAGGTATTGGTCTTCGCGGTGCGGAGGTTGACGTTGGCACTGACGCCTTGGTTGAGGAAGAACTGGTTGCGCTGCGGGCGCCCTTCCAGCTGGCGGTTGAAGGCCATGCCCCCTGCATCGAACGAGAGGGAGCCGTTAAGCCCCTGTGCAAAATGATGCTTGGTGCGGATGTCGACGATACCGCCCTGACCCTCGGCATCGTATTTGGCCGAAGGATTGGCAATGACCTCGATGCGGTCGATGGACGAGCCATCGGTGCCACGGAGAAGGGTTTCGAGGCTTTTGCCGTCGAGGTGCGAGGGGCGACCGTCAATCCAAACGGCTACGGGCTGGCCGTTGAGGAGCACGTTGCCGTCCTTGTCGACGCTGACGCCCGGCGCTTTGCGGAGGAGGTCGAGGGCATTGCTGCCCTGCGTGAAAGCGGTCTTGGAGAGGTTGAGCACCAGTTTGTCCATGTGCTGTTCCACTATCGGCGCACGGTCCACCACCTGCACAGCCTGGAGCATGGTGGCATCGGGGCTGAGGGCGATGGGCGGCAGGAGGGTCTGCTGACGGTCGATGTCAAGTGGTTGGAAGGAAGTCCGGTAGCCGATAAAGGAGACGGAGAGCAGGTAACGCCCGCGGGCAGGAGGTGTGAGGCGGAAGGCACCGGCGTCGTCGGTGACAGCACCGGTGACGACTGCGCTGTCCGGCGAAAGGAGCGCAACGGTGGCAAAAGGCAAGGGTTTGCCGTTGGAGAGGTCGGTAACAGTGCCGGAAAGGGAAAGAGGCTGGGCACCAAGGGCCGCAGTGACGCCGACAAAGAGCAGCAGAAAGACCATGTGTTTCATGTCAAAATGTTTTAATACAACAATATAGCCCCATTCCAACCCCGCAGTTAAACCCGCTGCATGGGGCTGTTGGGCAGTGCAAAGATACAACTATTTTTCCAATTAGCAACAATTTAAGGCTATATTGCATGGGATGGAGGTGACTGGAGCAACGTTGCGCGGATGAAGCGGCTGGCGACACGGGCTATGGGATCCGCTGCCAATAGACGCTCTCGCTGATGCCGAAGAGGGTGCCTTTGAGGCAGAGACGGCCGTCCTTGGTGAACCATGCCTTCATCTTGGCGCGAATGCCACGCTGGGGGTCGTAGATTTTGGTGCCGTCCCAGCATTGGTCCTCCTCGTTGTATTGAAGGCCGGAGAAGAGGACTATGCGGTCGCAGGGGGTGTTGCGCAAGCTCTTGTCGGGGTTTTTGCGGTCCAGGATTTTGTTGCCGTCCTTGTCGCGGTCGTTTTCCACCCAGAAAACCTGAGCCTTGTAGGTGCCGTCCGGCTGACGGGTGACGCGGGCTTTGAAACGGTCGTCGTTCTGCTTGCCTGTGTAGGTGCCCACGATGTTGTCCGCCTTGGCGTTGAGGGTGTTCTGAGCCATGGTCGGCGCAATGCCCACGAGGGTGAGGAGGATGAAGAGGAGTGTTTTTTTCATGCTTAACGGTTTTTGTGTTATCGTTGTGGCGAAACGGTATTAATAATTTCATTTTCAGACAACTTCCAACAGGAAGGAGACTGGGCGGAAGCCGTCGTTGCAACTAATCATGGCGCTGTAAGGGTTTTTCATCCAGCCGTCGAAGAAATTGCCCTCGCCCCGCGCAAGGGCTTCGACAAACTCGCGCATGGATTTCCAGGCCTCGGGGCAGAGCCCTTCGGGACGGGAGCCGTCGGTGCTGACCCACGAGGTGCCCGTCTGGATGTCGCAAGTATGCTCGATAGGGTTCTCGTAGAGAGCCTGTAAGTCTTTGTAATCCGCTTTGCGGATGGCTGTAATCTTGACTGATTTCATGGTGCAAAAATACAACTTTTTTTTAAATTGAAAATCGAAAAGTGAATGTCAGAACGGTTATGTGCAGATAATTTCGAATTTGAATTTTCAATAATCAATTATAATTTCGTATCTTTGCAATTTAATTCAAAACTCTATTGAACATGAAGAGAATTGTGTTAGTAATATTCTTATTGTCATCTCTTACTACTGTTTGTCAAACGCTTACCCCCTATCGAAACACGGTGGACAACGGGTACGACTTTTGGGTCTGCACCCCGAAAGAGTATGACTCGTTGCAGTCGGAGAAGCCCGTGATCCTTTTTTTGCACGGGGCGAGCCTGTGCGGACACAATCTGGAGCGCGTGCGCCGCTACGGTCCCCTGCACGCCTTGGCCATGGGCAGACAGATTGACGCCCTGATTATCGCCCCGCAGAACCCCGGCGGAGCATGGAACCCAAAGCGAATAAACAACGTAGTCGACTGGGTGTTTGACCATTATGCCGCCGACACCAATCGGTTCTATGTCATCGGGATGAGCCTGGGAGGATATGGGACGATAGACTATTCCGCTGTGTATCCGCACCGCATAGCTGCCGCCATGGCCCTTTGCGGAGGCGGCAACCCCAAATCCTACTGCGGGCTGAACGAGTTGCCGCTGTGGATTATACACGGCACCGCCGACCGCGCTGTGGGAGTGAGCCAGTCGCAAAAAGTGGTGTCCGCCATGGCAAAGTGTGGCGACAGTCCGCGGCTGCGCTTCACAAAGCTGCCCGGAGTGGACCACGGAGGGCTGGCAAGGGCTTTCTACATCACGGAGACATACGACTGGCTCTTCCAACACAGGCTTGACACCCCCGACCGACCTGTGAACCAGGACGTCGACATCACCGTAGACAGACTGCACCGTGCCTATAAGGACATTGACCGCCGGGCAAACAATCTGGTGGTCCGTGGCGGCCATAACGGCAAGAAGGAGCGCAACCAAATGGCCCAAACCGAGGAGTCAACCCCTGCGGGCGAGACAGAATACCACACCATACGGCGCGGCGACACCTTGGGGGCACTGGCCAAACGGTACCACACCTCCGTCTCAGCCCTGTGCAAACTGAACAACATCAGCCGCACCACTACGCTGCGTGTAGGCAAACGTCTCCGCGTAAGATAGTTTATCTTTGCCGCACACAATATTTTTGCAAAAACAGCGTTGTACAAGTATGATTAACGAACAATATATCCGCTTCGACTGGGCCGCAAAGCGCATGCTTCGCGACAAAGCCAACTTCGATGTGCTCGAAGGGCTTATGACTGTATTGCTGAATGAGAAAGTGACCATAGAGGAAATTCTTGAGAGCGAAGGTAACCAGGACTCGGAGCTGGACAAATTCAACCGCGTGGACGTAATGGCCCGCAACAGCAAGGGCGAATATATCATTGTGGAAGTGCAACTTTCACGTGAGATACACTATCTGGAACGCATCCTTTACGGGGTATCAAAGGTCATTACGGACAATATGCACCTCGGCGACAAGTACGACAGAGTGAAGAAGGTCTACTCTATCAATATCATATATTTCCCCATGGGGAAGGGGAAAGACTACCTGTACCATGGGGTTACGACTTTCACCGGGGTACACACCAATGACACCCTCGAAATAACCCAGCACGAAGCCGAAACACTGAAGATGCGGACACCGAGACAAGTATTCCCCGAATACTTCATCATCCGCGTCAACGAGTTTAACCAGGTGGCGACCACCCCATTGGAGGAATGGTTAGACTACCTGAAAAACGGCAAGATAAAATCTACCACAAAGGCCCCAGGCCTACAAGAAGCCCGCAAGAAACTGCTCTATATGAACATGAGCGATAAGGAAAAGCGCGTTTATGAGCACCACATCGAATCCCAGATGGTGCAAAACGACGTGCTGGATACAGCACGCAAGGAGGGTCTTGCGGAAGGAAGAGCGGAAGGAAGAGCAGAAGGAAGAGCGGAAGGCCGAGCCGAGGAGAAACGGCAAGTTGCAAAGAATATGAAACAACTGGGACTGCCCACCGACACTATAGCACAGGCGACAGGCCTCCCGTCGGAGGAAATCATGACCCTCTAATCAAAGACTTCCAGGTTTCCCCACACGTACATACTCCGCGTAAGCATACTCCAGCCCGCTCTCAGGGTCCGTCATGCGGGGAATGATGCTCACTTGGCGGAAGACTGAGGGGTCGATGACGGGGAAGTAGACATCGGCATCAAACACACCGTAGACCCACGTCACATAAAGCCTTTTAACCCACGGGAGGAAAGCCCTGTAAACCGTAGCACCACCCATAATGAAAGTTTCCTCCTCGCCCTCTACCTTGTCCAGCACCTGCGGCACAGAATGCGCCACCTCCACAGTGCCCGTAGCTCCCTGCGGAGTATCGAAAGCGAAAGTCTCATCATGTGTCAGGACGATGTTGCGGCGTCTGGGGAGCGGCTTCTTGGGCAGGGAGTCGAAAGTGCGGCGCCCCATCACAACCGTGTGTCCCGAAGTGAGGGCCTTGAAACGTTTCAGGTCGTCGCTGATGTGCCACAGCAAATCGTTGTCCCTGCCGATGGCCATGTTCTGCGCTGCGGCCACAATGATTGAAAGGTTATATTTCGGCGAAATGTCTACCATACAAATTAAAAATTAATAATTAATAATTAAATAATTAAAAATTGATTCACGAATTAACACATTCCCACATTCACAAATTAACACTTGCGGAGGTTCTCCGCTCAATTTTCACTTTGGAATATCCGCATTGAGCGTTCGAAAATGCCGTTCATGTAGGCGATTGCCAGACCGTAATTGCTCACCGGCACGCCCGCATCCAAAGCCGGAGCCAGACGTGCGGCCAGCTGCTTGGCCGTCACCACACAGCCGCCACACTGAATGACCAGTGCGTAACTGCTCAGATCCTCCGGCAAGGCCGAAAGACCCGCCACAGCCTCGCACTGCAGACTTTTGCCCGTATACTTCTCCAAAAGGCGCGGGAGTTTCACGCGCCCAATATCCTCGCAGGTCACATTGTGCGTGCAGCTCTCCAGCATCAACACCCTGTCGCCATCCTTCAAACCGTCTATGGTAGGGGTGCCCTTTATATATTGTTCAAAGAGTCCCTTGGCACGCGCCAGCACCACACTGAACGAGGTGAGGAAAACCTCGTCCGGGACCAACTTGGAGACCATGCCGTACACCTGGCTGTCCGTCACCACCAATCGGGGAGGCTCCTTCAGCCCTGCAAGAGTCGAGGCCAGTTCCGTCTCGCGGCACACCACTGCGCGGGCATGATTGTCCAGCAAATCGCGCAACACCTGCACCTGGGGCAGAATCATCCGGCCCTCAGGGGCAGAACTGTCAATAGGCGTCACCATCACCACCGTGTCGCCCTCGCCCACCACGTCGCCCAACAGGGAGCGGTACACATAGGCCGACTCCGGGAGAGCCTCGCGTATGCGTGCCGTCAGCGGCTCGCGCAACGAGGGGTTCTTCACCGTCAATACAAAGATAGAAGTCTCGTAATCCTTCTCAATCCGTTCCAGCAACTGGGGGTCGGGCTTCAGGCGGTCCGCCTGAGAATAGATAAGGACAAACGGAATTCCCCGCTTGCGGCACGTCTCCACCAGCATCACCTCCTCCGCCTCGAAACGGTTATCCGTGAAAAGAATCAAAGCGAGATCCGCCTGAGCCAGCATCGCCAAGCTCCTCTCAATACGCATCCTTCCCACTGCACCCTCGTCGTCGATGCCAGCCGTGTCAATCCACACCACGGGGCCCACGCCGCCAATCTCCATGGTCTTCTTCACGGGGTCGGTAGTCGTACCCGCCAAATCGGAGACAATGGCCACCTGTTGACCCGTCAAGTAATTCACAAGAGAGCTCTTGCCATAGTTGCGTCGGCCAAAAATGCCGATATGCGGTTTCAGTTCATTTCCTTTCATGTCTCAATAACGCCGGCACCCGCCAAATATTGCACACCCCGCACCCGTCACAAGAAAAAAAACATAAAGAAATCCGTAAACAAGAAAAAAAAGGTTCTTCCGACAAATGCGTAGGTGAGATACAATAAAAGAAGCTGGCATTTCGTATTGTAAATGGAAAAATAAAGAATGATTGTCCGCAAGAAACCGAAGATTTTTTTTTGCCAGAACACAGATAATTCGTAACTTTGCATGCAAATACAGGACACATGAAACTACTAGAATTCACACAACAGTTTAAGACAGAGGAGGATTGCGAACGATACCTC
>JAFVCA010000015.1 GCA_017479705.1 Bacteroidales bacterium | reverse complement strand
TTCCAAGGTGGTTCTATAGTAGAAAGGAAAAGTATTTCAAGCCGCTTGAGGAATGGGAAAGTTTGTGGAAACAAAAGACTGGAGATACGAAATTGCAGTATTTTGCACCTCCAAGAGACCCGTATAATAACACACACAGATTATAGGGGGCGGTATGAAAGGTCCCCTTATTAAAATGCTAAGATAGAAGATATTTTTTGCCGATTTTTGGCTGATATTTAATATTTTGCGGTCGCTGGTGGGCGGCTGTTTTTGTTTGTATAAAAGCGTCCCCGTGCTTTAATTTGGTTGAATTTTGGTTTAATTTTTTGGCGGATCCGGGGTGGGATGCTTTAATAATGGTTTAATAGTGCTTTAGCAGGGCTTTAATCGGGGTTTAATAGCGAGGTGGGCAGGGGTGCCAAAGAGGGCGCAGAGGCTTGTTTTTACGGCTTCTGCGCCCTTTTCTTATGCCTTGCGGTTGGCAGGTGGGTTTGATGGGCTTGATGGGCTTAATGGGTGGCTGTGGAGGGTGTGCGGCGGCGAGAACGCCACCGGGGTGCACGGAAGGTGTTTTTGGAGTTGGTTATACGCTTGGTTATGCAGTTGGTTATGCAGTTGGTTATACAGTTGGTTATACATTTTTCCGTGTTTAGTCGTACACAAAAAGCAGATTTTTTGACAAAATAGGCGTGGAGATTGGCGGTTTTGCGACAAAAAGGGGTTGCAGTTTTGAAAACTGAGAAATGCAGGTCTTGAATTGAAAATTAGACAGATATGTATAAAAAACCGACCTTTGAGGGGTCGGAAAGTTGTGATGTGGCGGTAGTTGGTGGGGGCGTTTCTACTGTACGATTCGCAGAAACGGGACGAGGTTCAGCCGGCGGCAGCTGTTGCAGAGGCAGCCAACCTCTCCTCGGAACGGGCAAGTTTGTTTTTTAGCTCATTGTTCTCGGCCTGTAGTCGACCAACGTTCTGTGCAAGGTCTTTTATTTGCTCGAGAAGTAGTGCTACTGTCCCGTCAGAAGATGAAGCTGGGGTGGTTTCGTGCAACATTTTACCTTTTCCTGTAAGCAGCCAATCTGGATTTAAGTCAGGAAATGTGTCGCATATTTTCAACAAAACGTCACTCTGAATGGTAGTGTTTTTTGACAAAAAACGTGCAATTAGGCCGTTTGAGACTGAAATTTTTTGCTCAAATCCTCTTGTGCTAATTCCAAGATATTCAATAAATTGCTTTAATCTATCATTCATCATGTAGAAAATTTCTTAAATTTTTTATTTGTATGTCGGATATTTTCTATATCTTTGCATTCGATTTCCAAGTGGAAAACGCGGTGCAAAAATACGAAGAAAAATCGAATTGAGACATTTTAATATAAAACGATATGAATATGAAGCAAAAAAAGCAAGAACCCGACCAGCTGCATGTGGAGCTGATTGATTGGAAAGGCCGGCACGTGGAGCTGGTAAACGACGGATCCATCACAACGCGCATCTGCGACGATGGTGGTGAGAACCGAACCATACTCCAGACGCGGGCAGCGTTCCGGGGATTCGTGGGAAGCCTGACGGGGCTGTTCAACTACCGGCTTGACATAGCCTACGGAACGTGGATAGATGAGGACGGCTTCGGTCACTATGAAGAGGAAGGAGGTGAGGGATGAAAATCAGAATAACCAACTGCCAAGGCTATGGACCGGCATTTGAAAAAATGACACCAGGATCCGAGCACGAGGTTCTTCGCATTGACCAGGATGAGAAAAGTGGTCTGAGAGGGTTTTATGTCGAGGCTGATGGTGGTGATGTCCTGATATGGGCCACGGAGTGCAACCTTGTGGAGGAAGGAGGTGCGGAATGAAGAGATTGTTGTTAGTTGGTGCTTGCTTGTTTATGGCCTCTTGTATTAAGGAAGGATATTACACGGGTGATGTAGTGGTTGTTGGCAAGAAAGCGTCTGATTATAGTAATACTTTTCGTGTGCATACTGAATATGTGTTATATGGTCGTATCGATGATAAAACCATAAAGTGGTGGCCGTGTGAATCTGATTACAGCCAGACAAACGTGGGCGACACAATCTATGTTTACGATGTTTATTATCGCGAAGTGGAGAAAGGAGGTGCGGAATGATTGAGCGCGTGTTCGGCTGGTTGTTCGTGGCCTTGGGTTTGGTTGGCATCATAGGCATTGTGGGCTATGGAGCCACGTGGCAGTTGCTAATGGTATGCGCTTGTGCGCTAATGGCGTGGAGCTGCTTCAGCGAGGCCCGCAAAGAAGCCCAAACAAGGCGTAAATAAAGCATAGGCAGGGGAGAGAGTTCTTTAAATCCAAGTATTAACCAATAGATTAACAATCAATGGAACATAAAAATGTAACAGTGAGAGGAGATCTATCCACATTTGCAAATACTCCCCTGCTTTTTTTTGAGAAGTTTTCTTATCCACAATAGGCCCTGAGAACTTAGGATGGCAGCCGGAAAGACGGCAAAAGTGTTCCACGACCAGGGGTGAGGCGGCTGAAGACCGGCAACCGGGAGCGAGACCCGGCACCCACACAAAAAGAAACTAAAAAATGACTGATAAAATGAAAATAATGGTACCCTTTGGGGTTGTGACGCAGATGGAGCGCGACGGGTTCGGGAGCCGACCGACGATACGGAAGGCTCTGAAGGGCGAGTATAACGAGTGGAACGACGACGAACGGAAGCGTGCGCTGCGCATCAGGAAGAGAGCCCTGCAAGTGGGCGGTGTGGCGGTACCAGATGCTACGGAGGAGTAACCTATGGAAGGCACGAAAATCATAGAACGGTACAATGGCCACGTGGGTGTAAACGGTGGTTGGTTGGCAAACGCCCTCGGCCAAGCTAACTATAACAGCAGCCTCACTCGTGGCCACATCCGCAGTCTGCGTCGTGGCGGTAATGGCCGGACGGCACTGATAGACTGGCAGAGTATGGGCACAAAGCTGAAGGCTCGGGTGATAGAGGCATTAGGCTGCGACCCTGCGCAGATGAGCCGTGAGAGCCTTCTGCGGAGCATCCTGCTGAGGCGTGAGCAGCAGCTGCTGGATACCCAGGCCTATGAGTACTACAGCCAGGTGACCGGCAAGGACGGCAGGATGCTGAAGCCCGAGAAGGTGACGGAGCTGTGGAACGGTGCGAAGATACTGGATGCCATAGGCGAGCTGCTGGAAGAGAAGCGGCGAGCTGCCGAGATGGGGCGGTTGAAGATGAGTGTGAAGAGGGAGTTTGAGGCATTGGCCAACGAGATAGACCAGCAGCTGGTGGAGTGGCCGAACAGTCTGCCCACGAGTGGCGACCGTCTTCGTAAGAAGTTCAACGACTACCAGCTGCACGGCTACGAGGTGCTGGTGCACGGCTTGACTGGCAAGGAGAGCAACCACAAGGCGCGGAGCGTTGACGTGAACGCCGTGGTGGAGGCCCTGATAGCCTCGGGCGCGAAGCTGAACGACGCCCAGGTGGCGAAGGCTGCCGAGACGCTGGGCGTGAAGATAGACCGCCGCAGGGTTCAGGAGATAAGGACAAAGAACGCGACGATGCTGACAGCCTCGAGAGAGGGCAAGCGGACATACGCGAACACGATAACGATGCAGGTGGACAGAGAACGCCCGGATATGCCGATGAAGATGTGGAGCCTCGACGGCTGGACCGCGGAGCTTTACTACCAGGACCGCGACGCAAGGGGTGTGAACTACTGGCACCGCTTGGTGGTGGAGATAGTGGTGGACGTGATGAACGACTACCCGATAGGCTACGCCATCGGGGAACAGGAGACGGCGGAGCTGATTACCGCTGCCCTGCAGAACGCGGTGCACCATACGCGGGAGGTGCTGGGCGGCCACTATGCGCCGTGGCAGATCCAGAGCGACCACTACTCGCTGAAGGCGATGACTCCGAAGTATGGCGCGCTGGCCAAATACGTAACCCCTGCCTCGGTGGGCAATGCCAAGGCGAAGCCGATAGAACGCTACTTTGCCTATCTGGAGAGCGAGTACCTGTGGGCGCTGACGAACAACGGCGGCCACAATATCACCGCCAAGACGCAGGCCAACGACGAGTGGCTAAACGCCCACAAGTACCAGTTCCCCGACAGAGAGGGGCTGGAGCAGCAGATTGGCAAGATTATCGAGATAGAGCGCAGCCGTAAGATAGCAGCTGTGCGCGAGGCGTGGCAGCAGGGGGACGCCCGGTTCCACCGCGAGCTGAATATGTGCGAGTACCTGCTGGCCTTCGGAGAGACGGGCAAGGGCAATATGCTCACGCCTAACGGCCTCAAGCTGATAAGGGACGGGGTGGAATACAAGTTCGACAGTTTCGACATAGAGATGCGCGAACACAGGGGCGAGCGTTGGACGCTGCGCTACGACCTGGGCGATATGAACCAGGCGTTGGCGGTGAGCGAGGACGGAAGGCTCCGCTATATGGTGGAAGCCAAAAAGAAGGTGCCGATGGCGCTGGTGGACTATGAAGAGCAGGACTGGAAGGCACTGACGGAGTACCGGCAGTTCAACGCCCAGCTGACTGAGCGGGTGACTGAGCACGTATGCGAGGTGCAAGACCGCGCGCGTGAGTTCGTGACAAGGGCGCAGCTGGAGAGCCCGATGAGCGCCCTGCTGCTGACCGACAGCAAGGGACAGCACAAGGACAACAAGCGGAAGGCGCAAAAGTCGCTGGTGGAGGAGGTGGCATACGAAGAGGTGGGCGAGAGCCACGCCAAGGCGAGGGAGATGGCCGACATCTGGGACAGGCTTTAAACGGTGATTAAACACAAACTAAAACATAGATAAAATGACACAGAGAATTGACAAAAACGGCATTGTGGAGGCCTTGAGAGCCTACACAGAACAGAAAGGCGGCCAGAACAAGGCTGCGAACAGCATCAAGGGCGTGAGCTCTGCAACCCTCAGCCAGATGGCAGCCGGGAACTGGGAGCACATCAGCGACGAAATGTGGCGCAAGGTGGCCAAGGCTATCGGGTACGGTACCAAGGCGTGGAACACCGCCGAGACGGCCACCTACCAGCAGGTGCACGCACTGCTGCAGGCAGCACAGGAAGAGGCCAGGGTGATGAGCCTGACGGCCCCAGCGGGCAGCGGCAAGACGTATGCCGCCAAGGAGTACGAAGCCGGACATAGAAACGTGTACCGCCTGATGTGCGACGAGTTCTGGAGCAAGAACGACTTTGTGGAGGAGCTGCTGCGCGCGATGGGCGAGAAAGCCGACGGGCTGACCAAGAGAGAGCGTCTTGCATTGGCTTGCCGTGTGCTGGGTATGAAGGACAGACCGCTGCTGATATTCGACGAGTTCGACAAACTGGGCGACAACGTGTGGAGCTTCTTTATCACCCTCTACAACCGGCTGGAGGACCAGTGCGGGATGGTGCTGCTGTCGACGGACTACATAGAGAAGCGGTTCCGTATGGGCTTGAAGTACCAGCGCAAGGGTTACCCCGAGATATGGAGCCGACTGGGCAGCCGTTGCGTGGAGCTTGACAGAGCCGACTACGACGATGTGAAAGCCGTGTGCGAGGCCAACGGGCTGACAGACGAAGCGGTGATAGAGGATATCGCCAGGAGTGCGGAGGGCGACCTGCGGAGGGTGCGCCAACTGGTTTTTGCCAACAGTAGAAAAGCGAGATAAGCCCATGCCGAGGAAGAAGCACAAGATATCACCGCGCGAGCTGGCCACGATGGAGCGCCGACTGCTGCCCTTCGAGGGGGAGTGGGAGCGCTTCATGGGCCAGCCGGAAGACCGGGGCGTATGGCTGATATGGGGACAATCCTATAACGGCAAGACGCGCCTGGTGCTGATGCTGACGAAATACATAGCCGAATTGGGCGAAAAGGTGGCCGTGGTGAGCCTTGAGGAGGGAGACGGGGCAAGTATGCGCCGGGCGTTCAAAGAGGCCTGTATGGAGGCTGTAAACGCGAAGGTGAGCCTTTGGGTGGAAATGGACATCGAGGACATCAAGAGAGAGCTGCGCAAGCAGAGAAGCCCGAAGGTGGTGGTGATAGACAGCCTGCAGTACCTTGGCATCAACTATAAAGGCTACAAGCAGCTGAAGGAGGAGTTCCCCACCAAGCTGTTCATCCTTGTGAGCCACGCCAACGAAAAGAACCAGCCGAAGGGCAGCACAGCGGAGCAGGTGAAATACGACGCCATGGTGAAGATCCAGGTGAGCCAGTTCCGGGCGAAGGCCAACAGCCGATATGGCGGAGGCGAAGTGCTGACGATATGGGAGGAGGGTGCAAGGAGATGCCCGGCTGGAGCCGAATTAACCTCAAACGATAACGATAACACAGAATACAATGGAAGCCAAGACAACGAGTAAAAAAGGGCAGCTGATACGGAAGCTGCACGTGCTACGCGGTGCCGCCGGTATGACTCAGGAGGAATACGAGGCGTTGCTGGGCAGCTATGGTGTGGAAAGCTCGAAGGAGCTTGAGGAATGGCAGCTGGAGAAGCTGGTGGAGTTCCTGGACACACAGACGAACAACGAGAGGCGCGACCTCGACGTGCAGCGCAAGCGGTTGCTGGCGGCGGTGTGTGCCTTCTGCGAGGACACCGTGGGCAAATGGGAGGAAATGGGCGATAAGGCGCGGATATGGTACGCCAAAGGCGTGGCTTGCCGTGCGGCAGGCAAGGAGGCTTGCGACAACAAGGGTCGCGACAACTTCAACCGGATGAGCCTGGAGAGGCTCAAGAGCCTGACCTACGCCTTCCAGAAGCGGAAACGGGATATGGACGGAGTGATTAACGCGATAATGGCAGGGGTATGAAATACAAGAGCATCTACATATCGGGAAAGATTACAGGCGACCCGAATTTTGAGGCGAAGTTCCGCAAGGCGGAGCAGTACCTTATAGAGCAGGGCTGGAACTACTGGTACATTGTGAACCCGGCGAAGGAGTGCAACCAGAAGTGGCCGTGGTGGCTGTGTATGCTGAAAGACTTGTGGATGCTGCGCAAGTGTGGCTTTATCGCCATGCTACCCGACTGGCCGCAGAGCCGTGGGGCCAGGATAGAGCACGAATACGCCATCTGGAAAAAGAAAGTAATCATTTATATCAACTTCTAAACAATCATTATTATGCCAGAAAAGACATTGGTCGAAATGACCCCGGAAGAGAAGGCCCGGTATGAAGCCTTCAAGAAAGAGGAAGTCCGCAGGGCGAAACTCGAGGCAAAGAAGATAGCACGCCAGCAGCTCCAGCAGCTGGTGGATGAAGAGATGGGTAACGCGGTGAGTGCCCTGATGGGGTGCAGCGACACCCTGAAAACGGCGAAGAGCAAAATATTCGCCGACTTCGACACCATTATGAAACTGCGTCGTGAAATCAACGAGGATGACAACCCGGATAGCGACGAGCAGTTCAGCTTCACATTCACCAGCAGCGACGGCCTCCAGCGTCTGCGCATCGGGTACAACATGAATGACAACTACCTGATGCAGGTTGAGGACGGTATCAAGAAGGTGCGCGAGTACCTCCAGAGCCTTGCCAAGGACGAAGCCAGCGGCAGACTGGTGGACGCTGTGATGAGTTTACTATCGCGCGACCAGAAGGGCAACCTGAAGGCAAGCCGGGTACTCAAGCTGAGCAAGATGGCCGAAGATAGCGGTAACGAAACCTTCAAAGAAGGAATGGCGATTATCCGCGACGCCTACCGCCCGACACCGGGCAAGACGTACATCCGCTGCCAGGTGAAGACCACCAAGAAGGCAGAGGATGGTACGGAGAGCCAGGAGTGGACCGACGTGGGACTCAGTATGGCAGAAGTGTAACCTGTTTTAGTTTGGGGGTCGCGGCCTGAATGGTGGCGTGGAGCCGGGCTGCGGCCTTTTTTAGAAACACAAAAATTGATTGGTTATGGCAAAAGAACAAGAGAAAATCACAGCGAGGTTCAGCGTTGAACCAAGCAACTTCAAAGGCAGCGCTGCGCTGCTGGTGTACGATTGGCTCCAAGGCACGACCTACGAGCTTCGGAGTATCACCTGGAGCGAGGGCTGCACCCCCAACGTCAAGCTGGCCACAGTGCGCGAGGTACCCGTGCGTATAGTGTACACTCGAGGGGTTCCGGTAGATGGTTTTGCCCATTGGGAGAGAACGGGCTGCAAGGTGCAGGACGTAAGCAATGCGGACTACAGCTTCGAGCGGTTCTGGAACCTGTACGGCTACAAGGTGGGCAACAAAGACCGCGTGAAAAAGAAATGGGACCGTCTGCCCGAAGGGGAGAAGATCCTGGCACTCGGCAGCATTCCCCGGTACCGACGCTTCACCGAGAGCAAGCACATCGAAATGACGTATCCAGAGACGTATATCGACCAGAGGCGCTGGGAGAATGAATACACGAACTAAAAACACAGAACAATGGCAAGGAAAGACCCCAATGTGGAGGAATACAAGAGAGCCGACCGGCTGGGACTGCTGGCCACCTTAATAACGATAGTGTTAGGCTTGGCGGTGCTTGCTGCGACGATATGGTGCATAGCAGACCTGTCATCAATAGCGACAAGCAATTATTAACTAAAAAACAGAGAACAATGAAATTGCTAAAGGAAAGCAACCGGTGGAAGCACCTTGTGGGGGTGATGGTAGTGTCGATGTTCGGCACGCTGCTGATGGGCATAGGGTGCATAGCCGGGATGGAGTTCAAAGACGTACACCACAGCTATGGCAATGACGGCAAGCCCCTGCGAGAGTGGAACTGGTCGGCATGGGACTGGTTAGACTGTGCGGCGGGGCTGCTGGGTGGCCTTATCGGGCAGGGCATTCAACTGATGGTAATTCTCTTAATTATAAAATGATTGGTTATGACAGCAAAAGAACATTTGAAAGAGTATATCCAGGATGTACTGGCGAGGGTGGAAACTCGCAAAAAAGCGAAAGGCATAGAACCGCACTTCACAACCGCGATGGAGTTCAAAGCGGAGCTCCGTGCCGACCTTGAGGCGGCGATGCTGAGTCTCGGGGAAGAGGGCAAGATACACCAGGGACCGACGTTGAACGGCGATTACATGGCGCTGACATGAAAATCAAGCTGAAACTGACCCGCGACCAATACAAGGGCGTTGCAACGATAGCACAAAATTGTTGCAATGCCCTTGCGGGTGTAACGTTCCCAGAGGTTCAGTACCGCGATGCGCTGCGGGCCCTGATACTTCGGATGGCGGCCAAGGTGCCGACGCTGAAGGCCAAGGGGAACAGTCTGACGTTTGGCGAGCTGGAGAGCTTGGCATTGTTCACCACGGTGGGCGACCTGGTGAGCGGGTTCCAGCCGTTTGAGTTGAGTCTGGGCTACTGGATGCTGGCCGAGATAGACCGGCAGCGTATGCAGTACCTCACGCTGATGAGAGCGAACCTCACGGAGCAACGGGATTATTATCTGGAGAAATAAGATGGCATACAACAGGGTAAACAAACTGCGGATGTACAAGAAAATCGTGGCGCTCACCAACGAGCACTACGACCCTGACGTTATGTCCTCATACGCGAAAATACACCGGCTGTACATCTACCCGGTCTATCCGGTAAGCTACAGCCACTACATGAAGATAATAAGCACGAGCAACCTGGAAAGGCTGCTCGAGGAGGAAGAAAAGGCACACGGCAAGTGGGAAGACCCGGCACAAGGGAAGCTATTCTGAAGGCAGTACCAGGCGCACATTGATAGAGGGCGAGGCATTGACGGTCTCGCCCTCTTCTGTTACCTGTTCGACCCATGCGGTGGTGAAGGTGAGGGTGTACACGTCGTAGGACTGGTCGGAGTAGGCCTTGGCGAGGCGGGTGCGGGTGAGCGCCTGTGTGGTGGATGGGACACGCCACCCTTCGAGGGCTTCCATAACGCTCTCCAGGACATCGAGGATGTCGTAAGCGTCGGCCTTGGTTGTGGCCTTTGCCGAAGAGCGGACAGTGTGCTGGGTGGCCACCATGAGGTTGATGGTGGCACTGGCCAGCCGGTCGGAACTGGAGGTCTGGGAATAGTCGATATTGTCGAGGTCGATAAGGCAGCAGGGCCATTGCACCGGGGGCTGTGGCATATTGAGCTGGTTCCAGTTCTTGTCGATGTAACGGAGTGCCGGTACCATGGTGGAAAGCCGGTCTTGGATGGAAAGGAAAATCTGTTTCATTTGTTGAGTGCTTTACTGATTTCTTCTGTTATTTTCTTCTCAATGGCGGCGGTCAGTTCCGGGCTTTCGCCGATGAAGCGACGCTGGGGGATGCGGACATTGTGGGAACGCCCGGCATTGGTTGTGCCCTCGTTATGGGCAGAGGAATAAGGCAGGTCGCTTTCGATGGTAACGGAGCCGTCGCGAGGGGTGAACTGTATGGAGCGCCCGAGGTTGCCGGTGGGGCCGGTGAGTATCTTGCGCTGACCGGCAGCACCCTTGGCACCCTGGAGGCGGCGTTTGACCTCCTGCCAGGCGCGACCGAAGAAACTCTCCTTCTGGAAATTCTCCTTGAACATACGCACGGCGAGGTTGCCCAATTTCTTCGGCAAGTCGCGTTCAAGCTGTCTTTTTATGGCGGCTTCTATGCCCTCGAGGTGGTGGCTAAAGTCTTGAATTTCCATGATTATTAAAAAATATTTTGCCAGTTTCAAAAAAGGTTGTATCTTTGCATCCAGAAAAGTCATGGAACTATAGGTGTTACAGATCCTCGTTCTGTGGCTTTTTTCTATTCTATGTAAGTAGTCCAGGCCTTTAGTTCCCCACTTCCCATTTCCAGAACCTTAACCACAAAGGTATGGCCGAACATATCGTTGCTGAATTTGTGCATCTGTACGCCGTGGCGTTTGCGTCTGCCCGGTTTCCCTTTTTCGTTGTTATGCCTCAGCAACGGTTCGGGGCCGTCATAATGGAACTTTGGCAGGTAGTAGTCGAGACGTTTGGCCACCTCGTTTTTCAGATAGTAGAAGTCATCGTGGGTGTTGGACTTTGCGGCTTCATCATAGTGCCAGGAGTCGACTTTCACCTCCCCTATTGAGGTTTGAACCTTAACCTCCGGGATGGTTTGATGGCGCATTTCGGAAGCCCCCCTACTGTTTAAGTCCATATAGAAGGCGTCATTCTTTGGTGCCTTCTTAATGTAGGCGGCGGTGTCGGTGAATATCTGCCCGGAGGTGGCTGGGTTCTGGTCGAGGCCCGGCTTCACAATGCGACGGTCGGGGTTGCCGTCGGTGGGTTCCTCGTCGGTCTGTTCCCAGTCGCATTTGCAGTTCCAGAGGGTGCCGGGCTGGTTGTAGGTCCAGAACGGGTCATCCTTCGGCCATACGCGGTTATAGAAAGGCATGTGTTCCTCGCGTGGAGTTGCCGAGCGTGATGGCAGCCATTTGATGCAGGGGAACAGTCGGCGGTTGTCTGGTTCGTCGAACTGCTGCCACTGTTTACCCGTGCGGGCGCGAGCCACGGCGGTGTTATACTCGGCGGCCTGGTAGCGGTTGTATTTGTGCAGGGTTGCGCGGAGGAAAGCCATATCACCGTCTTCTTCCTCTGCAATGCGGCGCAGTTCCTCGGTGGCGTGGTAAGCCTTGTATGCCGCAAACCGGCTGACGTTGGCGTGCCACTGTGCGGAGAGGTCGGTGTCGCCGATGGGAACGGCATCCACGGCACGGCGGAAGTTGTCGGCGTAGCGTTGGTATAGTTCCGGGCTGATGGGTTTGTCGCCAGTTGTTACGGCGGCAATAAGAGCGTCTTCGTCTTTTTTGGAGAGCGTTCTGAAAGACCCTTTAACCGCCGTTAGAAAGTCGTTTAAGCACTCTTTAAGTTCCGCTGGGTTGTCAATCTGGTAGAGGCGATCGAGAGCGGAGGTGGCGATGATGCGCGGGCTGGGGTTGGTGCCAGCCCTCAAACGAAAGGGTCGAAGTCGGGAGAATAGGCGTTCTGTCGCGTTTTCTTCTCGCCCTTGGGCGTTTCCTCGTCTTCGTCGTTTTCTTTGCCCTGTGGGGCTTGTTTCTTGCCCTGTTTGGGCTTTTCATCATCGCCGTCGTTGCCAGCCGGTGAGCCGAGGCCGCCGACGGCACGGGGACCGATGACTTCAATGCCGAACTTCTCCTTCACCCATTCGGGGTCGATGTCGAAATACTGGGCGGCTTGCATGGTCTGGTTGAAGAGCTGGGTGGCATCCTCCTGTTCCTGGAACTTGAAACGAAGTCCAGCGGGAACGAGTGCCAGTGCCACCAGTGCGGGCAGCACGATGGTGTTCATGGCCACCTCGACGGCTGCCATATCGGCCTCCACGATTTCATCGTTGAGGTCGGTGGAGGTCTGTTCCTTGGAGTTGGATCCGTAGCGGGTGTCCTGACCGAGGACTGCGCCGTTGATAAGCAGGGAAAGTTCGTTGGAGCAAAGCCGGATGAGGTTCTCGTATGCTTCGCCGTTGGAGGCGTTGGTGGCCACGAAAATCATTTCATCGTCAATGTCGATGACGCCGTTGGCCCCGGAGCCGTAGTTGGAGAGCATCTCCAGATACTTGTCGCGTAAGTTCGGGTCCTGGGTGTTGGTCTTGATGACACGGGGAGGCATACCGCAGACTTCGCAGAACTCACTCCAGCAGCTCTGGGCAAAGCGTTTGAAGAGGACATGGGGCACGGCCTTGTCGAGAATGCCGAGGCCTTCGCCACGGAACTCGAGGAGATAGGTGCCATATTCGCGCAGCTCGCGATAGGGTATGCCGGTGGTGTCGGAGGTGTCGATGAGGACAAAGCCATTGCGCGGGTCGATGTGTCGGCGGTCGATGACGGCGACGCCCAGGGGGTCGGGGTTGTCGGGATGCGGGTCGAGTTCCGCAAGGGTGTAGCCGTAAAGCTGGGCATCGAGGACGGCATTGATGAGGTGGCGGGTTGCCGGCATGTTTTTGAGAACCTCGGTTGCCTGGTCGTCGGTGTCGCCGCTTTCGTTCACCAGGGCAAACTCGGAGCGCAGCACCTTGGACTTGCGCAGCTGCACCTGTGAAGAGAGGTGGGCATCATCCATGATGTAGTCGAAGAGTTCCTGAAGCTGGCTGAAACGTGGGGCATCGACGCGGAGGGCGGCTTGCTTGGCACGTTGCCAGTCGGAAATGTCTTTGCGGTGGACGATGGGTGTGCGGCTCTTGATGACCGCTGCGATGAATTTCTCCCGGCTTGGGGTGCCGGTCTTGTTCTTATTCTTCTTTGCCATGGCTTAAAAACTGTGTGTGAATTTGGGGTTGGACTTGAGCTGGATGGTGCCTACCGGGGTGCCCGTGTCGGTCTGAAGGTAGGGCAGATCGGGCGAGAGAAGGCCGTCGGCCACCTTTTTGAGGAATTCGATGGTGCGGTCGTAGGCTTTCTCGTAGCGTTCGTAGATGGCATCCACGTTGCAGAGAAGCAGCAGGTGATAGACGGCGCAGACCTTGACGTGTTCCACGATGAGAGCGGAGCGGTCGGTGCCGGTCTGTGCGAAGATGGTGGCCACGTCGTAGCGGTTGGCGAGGTAGGACTTGACCTCGGCGACGGCGGTGTCAATAGCCGAAGCAACGATGGTGTCGTCATCGTCGGTTATTTGGTCAATCTGATAGTCGTACAGATGGGTCTTGATTTCATCCTTGGTGATAAACATAGCTAATACCTCCTATTTGACTTGGTGGGAATTACTGTGGTGATATTTTCGGCGGTATGCCCCCAACGGCGGTCAATCATCCAGATGGCACTTTCAAGGGCATCTGGTGCGTCGTCGTGCATACGGCTTCCGCGTTCGGTGGCCAGCAGTTGCTCGACAAGCACCTGCATACCGGGGGTGTCCTTTTCCTCCTGATTGAATATGACCAGGTGCTGCTCGAAGAGGGGTTGCATGGCTTCGATACGCGCAAACTTGTCCGGCTTTTTGCGGCTGTCTTTTTTGATGGGGATAACGTGCCCACGAGCCACACCCTGCTTGCGGACTTCTTCAAGAAGCAGTTCCTGGAGCATATTGGCCTCCATATAGTAGTACACCGGCACACGCCCGTCTACATATTTTTCTATGGAGTAGTACCATTCAATCATATTGGAGACCGAGGTTTGGTCGGCGTATGCTTTGAGAAGATGGTATTCGCCGGTCTTGGTCTTACCCACAAGCATGGTGGCCTTGTAGTCGGCTTGTTTGGTGGCCTTCCAGGAGGGGTCGGTGTAACAGATAAGCTGCACATACTGCTGGAGGCGTGGCAGCATCTTGCCGAACACAATGTCCTCCTGGCGGAAGACGGCGCCAAGGGTGATGGGGTTGTTCATGTACTCCTTTTCAAAGGCGCGGTACCCGACAAGAATGCGCTTGGCCTCGATGCGTTCCTTAGTCCAGTATTCAGGCCATGCGGGGTTGCCGTCTTTGTCATAGACGTTGACACGGCTGACGTGGACTCCCGGCGTTTCCATGATGTTGGCCAAAATGGAGCATTTGCTGATGAGGTTGCCCACCATGATGAAGCGGCCACCCTCGGCACCGAAGGTACCCATGAGTGCCTCGCGGGTCCACTCTGTGGCGGCTTCCACGCGGGCGGGGTTGCGGCTGAGTTCGTCATCGTCGAGGTCGTCGCAGATGATATAGTCGGGGCGGTTCTGGCGGTCGCGGAGGCCACGGGGCGACTGGCCGCGACCGATGGCGTGGAACGAGGTGCCGTCTTGTGTGGTGAACTCACCCACCGACCAACTACCGGCTTTGTACTGTCGGCCAAAGTCGTGTTCATAAAGCTGGTTGTATTGCAGCTCGGCCTGAAGGTCGGAAAGCAGCCGGATGGCACTGTCCTCACTTTTGCCGGCAAGGGCGAGGCAGTGGATGGTGGGTGTCTTCTGGATTTTGAGCCACATGGGGATGAAGACACCCATGTGGGTGGACTTGGCGTGACCACGGGGCCACATGAAGACCGCCAGCAGCTGGGGGTTGTCCAGGATATAGCGGGCTGCCTTGATATGGAAGCTGGCGCAGGGTGTGAGTTTGCCTGTGGCCTTGTCGGTGCAGTAGTGCGGGAAATAGGTCTGCACAAAGAAGTTGTAGTCCTTTACGGCGCGTTCCTTGCGCTTCAACTGCTGTTCCTTGGTTTCCCTGGCATAGACCGCGTTGGCCGTCGTGGTGACGGACTTGACGTATTCCACATGCGCTTTCCAGCGTTCGAGGGCTTCCTTGCTTACTGTGGGCATGGTGAATAAGGGTTAATGGTTCGGCTTGTAGGCGGACATCATCTCGCCGACAAATATTTCCTGGTACTTGGTTATGACCCGGACCGTATCTGGGGTAAGTTCCGGGTCGATTTGCATCCGTGCGGCGAGCCAGTTGCCAAAGGATGTAAAGACCTCCATGATGGTTACGACGTTGGTGTCCTTGTCGAGTTTCTCCACCGCCTTGGCGGCCTTGATGATTTCGTCAGCGGTCCAGTCGTCGGCATCGAGACGCTCGTTTATCTTCTGGAGCATCTTGATGACAAGTTCCTTGCGGCTGATGGTCTTGGCGGCACGAAGCCCCTCCCATCCTCCATCCTTGACCCATTTGTTTACGGACTGGGCCGATACACCGATACGTTCGGCGATAGCCTTCTGGCTATCGCCTTGGAAGTAATAAAACCGTGCCAGCTCGCGCTCTTTGTCGAGCTGGTTCTTCCGGGGCTTTTTGATTGTGGTTGGTTGTTCTTGTTTTGCCATAGAAAACGAATTTTGGTGCAAAATTAGCCCCTCTCGCGCGATTAGAGGGGTGTTTGTGCGAAGGGTAAGAGAAAGTCTCCAAGGGTAAGAGATTTTAGGGTCTGTTCGCTGATGGCATAGTAATTTTGCAAAAAATTTCAGTGGCAACCCAAATACTGACCGATATGAACCGTAAACATCAAAGCATTTTCAGAGCGCACCGGCGCGGATCCGGGTGCCTCTACATGGACAACGTAACAAAGAGTGTGCAGTTCTGCCGGAAGAAAGGCAGCACGGCTGCGGAGTGGAACCTTGCACAGAAAAACAAAATCATCCTGCCCAATGGCTAAGAAGAAACACACATTCGTATTGACCGACGAAAGCGTGAACGGCTACGGCTACCGTGTGCTGACCTCGGGTATCGGGAGGGAACAGTTCCTGAAGAACCCGGTGATGCTGTACAGCCATGAGTACGGGCTGCTTCCCATAGGTACGTGGGAGAACGTGCGCGAGAAGGATGGCCAGCTACTGGCCACCGCCAAGTTCGACGAAGGCGACCCCTTCGCCCAGGAGGTGGCACGCAAGGTTGACGAAGGCATCCTCAAATGTTGCAGCATCGGCTTCAACATTCTCGGCATCGACGAAAGCGACGACCTGAAGCTGCCCGGACAGATAGGCCCGACGGTAACGAAGGCGGAGCTGCTGGAGTGCAGCATCTGCGCCATCGGTGCCAACCGTAACGCCATGCGCCTGTCGGAGGGCTTGCCCTCCCCGACCGTCAAGGTGGGCGGTCGCATGACCCTGACCGTGGTGCAGGGAGAAAAACCAGAAGTTATTAACCCCCAAAATAGTTCAACTATGACAGAACAAGAACCGAACCAGATGAACCAGTTACAGCAGCAGGTGCAGCAGCTGACCGAGACCAACCAGACCCTGACGCAGGAACGCGACCAGGCACGCACCGAGTTGCAGAATGTCCGCAGTGCGGAGATTGACGCTCTGCTGACGGCAGCCGTCAATGACGGACGTATCAGCGAGGCCGAGCGCCCCCAGTGGAAGGAGCTGATGAACGTCGCCCCGGAGAATGCCAGGGCAGCCCTCGCCAAGCTCAACCCGCGCACCAGCCTCAGCCAGATGCTGGAGAGCCAGAAGGGCAAGGGCGAGTTTGCCGGAAAGAGCTGGCAGGAACTTGACCGTGCCGGCAAGCTGTCCGCTTTCAAGGCCGCCGACCCCGAGGCGTTCAAGAACCTGTACCGTGAGACCTTCGGTACCGACTACAAAGAGTAGACAACCCCAAAAACCGATAGTCATGAGTGCTTACATCAACAGAACCCTGAATTCGCGCTATGCCTTCAGAGCGCCCAGCATCGAAGCCGATGCTGACAAAGAGACACTGGTACCATTCCCCACGTCTGAGGCAAAAGACGTAACCTTGTCAAGCAACAAGGCTTCCGTAACGGTGGAACGTGCCACGACCATCCTGAAGCTCGGCACCCTTGCCGCCGCTTCGGAACTGACGTTGACCGCCGGTGCCGACCTGAAGGTTGGCGACCTTGTCCTGGTGGCATGGACAGAGGCGGCCACCGCAGTGGGCTGTGCCATCAAACACGACACCACCACCCTGATCAGCGCAGCCAACGCCAAGGGCGGCAACAGCGCCAATGTGGTGAAGCAGCTGGTGTGGGACGGCAGCAGCTGGCTTATCCTTTAGTTATTAACCCCAAAAACGTTTTATTATGGCTTTGAACACACAAATCTGGATCAATGACATTATTGAGGGTTTCTGGCCTGACAATAGTTTCATCTCCCGTAGCGTGGACCACAGCAGCTACGTCAACAACCACACTGTGCACATCCCCCAGGCCGGCAGCGCCCCGCAAGTAACGAAAAACCGTTCGGAGTTCCCGGCGACCATCGGCACCCGCGCAGACAGCGAGCTGACCTATGACCTGGACAGCTACGACGTGCCACCTCTGCGCGTGCAGCACCTGGCCGACGTCGAGTTGAGCTACGACAAGCGCCAGTCGATGCTGAAGCAGAGCAAGGAAACCCTGATGAACTATGTCCACATGGACATCCTGAAAAAGTGGGTTCCTAACGGCGTTACCACGGTGGCCACCACCGGCGAAGCAGCCCCTGCCCACGTGCACAGCACGGCCACGGGCAACCGCAAGAAGATGACCCGCGCCGACGTGGAGAAAATCAAGATGATTTTCGACAGCCAGGATGTTCCCGCCGATGGTCGCACCATCTTGCTGGACGCCATCATGTACAACCAGCTGATGAACTCGCTGACCGACGCCGAGGTGGTGTCGTTCCTGAACGGTGCCGACGCCATCAAGGGTGTCATGGGCAAGTTCCTCGGCTTCGACTTCCTGATGCGAAGCTCGGTGTTCGAGTGTGCCGCTGGCGGCAGTCTGAAGACCGGCAGCGCGGCAGCCACCGACACTGCTGGCGGCTTGGCCTGGCAGAAGGGCAGCGTGAGCCGTGCCCTCGGCGAGGTGAAGGCCTACGAGGACAACAACAACCCCAGCTACTACGGCGACATCTTCTCGTTTGCCGTTCGTGCCGGTGGTTCGAGCATCCGTGCCGACAAGAAGGGTATCGTGCTGCTGTACCAGGGCACCCCTGCCTAAGCCGGTGTCCGGCGGACATTAAACAACCATAACCAATCAACCGGGGCGTGGAGTGTGTGAAGACAGACGAAGCGCCCCATTATAACAAGATTAAGAATTATGGCATTACCAAGAGTAAAAATAACCTTTGAGAACGGAGCCCTGGGCGGGGTTGCCCCCAGCGAGGACGGCGTGTGCGGACTTGTGGCGTATGCCACCGCCGTGAGCACGACCTTCGCGCTGAACACCCCGTACCTTATCACCAAGCGGGCGGGGCTGGAGGCCTTGGGCATTACGAGCGCGGCCACTGGTGTGAACGCTGCCCTCTACAAGACCGTCAAGGAGTTCTACAGCGAGGCCCCCGATGGTACCAAGCTGTGGGTGATGGGCGTGGCGGCAAGCACCACCATTGCCAACCTGACGGACAAGGCCAACAACATCATCAGCCCCCTGTTGATGGCGGCGCGTGGCTCCATCAACATCCTGATGCTGAAGGTTGCCTCGGCAGCCGAGCCGACCATGAGCGGCAGCATCGACGGGGCGGTACTGACCGCCGTTACCAACCTCCAGGCCTTGGCCGAGGATTGGGCGGAGAACTACTACGCCCCATTTGTGAGCCTGGTGGAGGCGTTGAGCTATAACGGTGTGGCCGCCTCGCTCCCCGACCTGACGGCCCGCAGCGACAACCGTGTGGGCGTGGTACTGGGCGACAGTGTAACCGGCAGTGCCGGTGCAGCCGTCGGTCTCGTTGCCGGGCGACTGGCGGCAGAACCTGTGCAGCGCAGTCTGGCGAGAGTGCGCAGCGGGGCCATCAAGGCCGAGACCATGTACATCGGCAGCAATCTGGCGGAGCTTGGCGACCCCGACGTGGCCAACGACCTCGGCTACATCGTGCCGCGTACCTTCGTAGGTAAGAGTGGCTACTACTGGAGCGATGACCATCTGGCCACCGGCGCCAGCGATGACTACTGCGCCATCCCGCGCCGACGTGTCATTGACAAGGCCTACCGCATAGCCTACAAGACCCTTGTGGATGAGATTGCGGAGAATGTGCCGGTGAACACCGAAGGCAAACTTGCCGCGTTCCACTGCAAGGGGGTGGAAACCTCGGTGGAGAGCGCCATCGTCAACTCGATGACCAGCGAGGGCAACCTGGGCAACGACCCGGACAACGCCAGCGACCTCGGTGTGCAGTGCTACATCGATCCCGACCAGAACATACTGGCGACCTCGCGCCTGGAGATAAACCTGAAGGTGAAGCCCCACGGCTACAGCAAATACATTGATGTGAAACTCGGCTTCAAGACCGCTTGAGGCCCTAAAACCAGATAGCAATGTTTAACAGTAGAGAATATGAATGGAACGACGTACACGCCTTGATTGGCGGTCGTTTGATTACGCGCCTCCGCTCGGTGCGCTACAAGCGCAGCAAAGAGAAGGAGCTGCTGTATGGTGCCGGCAATGAGCCGGTGAGCATCCAGAGCGGCAACGTCTCCTACGAGGGCGAGGTGGCCATGCTCCGCAGCGAGTACGAGACGTTGGCATTGAGTGGCGGTGGCTCGGTACTCGACCTCCAGGTGGACATCGTGGTGAGCTACGGCAACCCGCCCGACGTGATGGTGGTGGACAAACTGATGGGCTGCCAGTTCACCGAGGAAGAGAACTCGATGAGCCAGGGCGACAAGAACGAAGAAATCACGCTGCCCTTCATCTTCCTCCGCAAGGTGAAAGTCTAATTAAACAACACTTAAAACCCGATTAAACGATGAACAAAAACGAGATAACCGCCGAACAGGTGGAACAATGGAAAAAGCAACACGGCAAGGTGTTCGTGGCCAGTGCCGACGGACACAAGGCATACTACCGCAAGCCGACGCGCAAGGATCTGAGCTATGCGATGACCTTGCAGAACCAGCCCCTCGAAATGACCGAGACACTGCTGAAGAATTGTTTCCTCGGCGGCGACCCCATCATGCACGAGGACACGGAGTACCTGTTGGGGTGCAGCGGCGACCTGGTGGAGCGCATGATTCACATTAAGAAAGTCGAGGTGGGGGAAGTCTGAATTCCGCCCGGGGGTCGATAAGGTACAACCCCGTCGGGTATATAGACACGATGTTGGAATACTACCTACATATCGACCCCTCCACCTTAACTGACGCACAGTGGGCGGAGAAATTTATGCAGTTGGCAGATATAAGAAAGAGGGAAGCGATGAAGAAATAGACTACCACAAGTTTCTACCCATCCGACCCAGCAGCTTCAAGAGGTACTTGGCCAACGGGAAGGCGATAAAAACGACAACAAGAACAGTCAGTAGCATTGCTTCAAATTTTTTGCAAAGATACGAATAATTTTTCACATGGCAGACAAAAAAGTTGAATTTGAGATAAAAGTCATTGGGGATGCACTGGAGAGATTAAAGCAGATCACAGGGCAGACCGATGAACTCGGCAACGCGGCAGAACGGGCCAAAAGCAAGCTGGCCGGTATCGGGCTTGGGTTTATTATGTTCAACCAGGCCATGGAAGTTGCAAAAAAGGCAGCTGACAAAATGCGTGAGTTCACCGAGGCGAACCGGGCACAACAGGAGGCCGAGGCAAAACTGGCGCAGGTGATGCGGAACACGATGGGGGCAAGCAATGACGAAATAGCGAGCATCAAGGAACTGGCCAGCGCACAGCAGAAGCTGGGCGTCATCGGTGATGAGGTGCAGCTTGCCGGTGCCCAGGAACTGGGAACTTATCTGAGCAAGGCGGACAGCTTGAAAAAGCTGATGCCTGTGATGAACGACATGTTGGCACAGCAATACGGGCTGAATGCCTCCCAGGAGCAAGCCACCCAGATAGCCTCGATGATGGGCAAGGTGATGGATGGCCAGGTGGGCGCATTGTCGCGTTATGGTTACAAGTTCGACGAAGCCCAAGAGAAGTTACTGAAATACGGCACCGAGGAAGAGAGGGTGGCCACACTTGCCGAGGTCATCGGCCAAAGCGTGGGCGGCATGAATGAGGCTCTCGCCAATACACCCGAAGGGAAATTGCAACAGGTGGCCAACAGTATGGGCGACATCAAGGAACGGGTCGGCGCAATATGGGTACAGATACAGACAAAGCTGCTTCCAGTGATGGATGCCCTTATTGGTTTGGCCAATGGCCTTATCGATGTGGTGCAGATGGGTTGGCCCGTGTGGGTAGCTGCTGCAATCGGTGTCCTCATAGGGGTAACAAAAATAAAGCGGGAACTTGAAAAGACCTCACTTGCAGCCTTGCTAACGGGTGGCAGTTTCACGACCATGAGCGCAATCGCGAAGGCGGCGTGCCGTGGTATCAGCACCGCCATCATGAGCATCCCCATCGTCGGATGGATAGCTGCTGCCATTACGTTGGTCATTGGCATCTTCACGACCTTGTGGAACAAGTGCGAGGGCTTCCGTGGGTTCCTGACCGGCTTGTGGGAAGTCATCAAGAATATCATCCACAATATCTGGAACATCTTGCAGCCCATTATTGCCAAGGTGTTCGGCTTTATCAAGGCCTACATCCATACCGTTGTAAACATCATTAAAACGGTGTTTAATTGGGTGAAGGGTGTCCTGGAGAAAGTCGGGTCCTGGTTCAAGAAAGTGTTCCACCCCATCATTGAGTGGTTCGGCGGCTTGTGGGACTACATCAAGGAGGGGTTCTACAAGGTGCTGAACTGGCTGGCGAAGCCCCTCAACAAGATTATAGCGGTCTGGAATAAAATCACCGGCGGGAGTGTCGAGGCCTTCAAATTCGGCTATGAAAAGGGCGCGAACAAAGTAAAAGAGAACAAGGGCATTTCCCCTGCCGGTATCCCAGGGCAAGGCGGTGGCGTGGATGGACCCGGACTGGGTTCTGCGGCTAACGACAGGGCGGCAAAGGGTGCGGAGGCAGCCGTTACCGGCGGCACCCGCAACACCACGGTGAATATCAACCTCGGCAAGATGGTGGAGAATATCGTGTTCAACGGTACCCTTGGCGAGAGCGCCCAGGAACTGGAAAACAAAATTCAAGAGATATTAACGCGCACGCTTATGATGGCGGCGGCTACAGCATAAGACAATGGCAAGAAGTTTTGACCCTATACAGACAATCAACCGCGAGGTCGTTAAGAGCGACGATGTGAGCCTTGTTCTGAACGAGCTGGGGCTTCATGCCCTGGGCTATGCCCTGCCACCGGGAGTGCCGTTCAAGTATGTGCCGACGGTGAGCGGCGGCAAGAAGGATGAGGTGTCATCGTATGGAAACCTTAACCTCAGCCAGGACTACCTTGCGTTGCGCAGCGAGCAGGGGCAGGAATACTGCTTCCGGCTTGACCCGATATTAGCCGTCAGCGGTAAGAATATCATTGCCCGGCGCTATGTGGCAAAAGGCAGTTTGCAGGGTACGGTCAAAGAGAGTTTCAGCCAAGACGACTTCGACATTACTATTACCGGGGTGCTGATGGGCGACGACGCCAAAGACCTAAACGAACAGGTGCAGGAATTGCAGTCGATACTGGTGTGTGGTGAGTCGCTGGCGGTGGTCAACGACCTTTTGAACGATGGCTACGGTATCACGCGCCTGGTGGTGGACAGCTTCCAGTTCCCCCATACCAAGGGGATGCAGAACCAATCGTACACTATCAAGTGCTACAGCGACAGCAGCATCAATATATTGGAGGAGGTTCAGTAATGTATAAGATGTGCCATAAGATAACGGTGGGCAGCTACAATCTGCTGCTTCTGGAGAGTGTCAAGATTACGCGCAGCGTGGAGGCATTGTCCGACACGGCGGTTATTACACTCCCCGGTATGGTGCATAACCAGGCCATCGAGGTCGAGGACAAAATCAATGTGGGTGACGCGGTGAAGATAGAGCTGGGCTACAACGGCAAATTGAAGACCGAGTTCGAGGGCTATGTGCAGCGCATCGGTACCGACGGCGGCAGTATCAAACTGGAATGCGAGGATGGGCTGTGGCTGTTCCGCAAGGCAGTTGATGACAAAGTGTACGCCAATAAGGATGTGAAGGACATCCTGGGCGACATCTGCGGGCAATGTGGCGGTTTTACGGTGGAATGCGACTATGCTTTCACTTACGAGAAATTCACGGTACACAACGCCACCGGCTACGATGTATTGAAGAAGATCCAGGAAGAGGTGAAGCCAAACATCTACCTAAAGGGCGAGAAGCTCCATGTGCATCCGCAATATGCGGAGGTGTTCGGTGAGGCGAAGTATGACTTCACCCGGAATATCGAGCGCGGGGGCACCAGTCTGGAGTACCGGAAGAAAGACGACCGCCGTGTGCTGGTGGTTGTCGAGGGCGAGAAAAAAGACGGCACCAAGGTGAAGGTGGAAGCTGGCACGACCGGCGGCGACCGTATCACGATGAAGGTGCCGGGGGCAACCGACGAAGCCAGCCTTAAAAAGGTGGCCGAGCAGGTGCTTGAAGAGAAATGCTATACCGGCTACAGCGGCAGCTTCAGCGGCTGGTTGTGGCCATACTGCGACGCGGGCTACAAAGTGAGCATTGTGGACCCGGACTATGAATACAAGAACGGCACCTACTACGTCACCGCCGTGGAGGTGGACTACAGCAAGGGCGGTGGAAAACGAACCATAACACTTGGCAAAAGACTATCGTAATGGGCAAGGCACAGGACATAAAGGAAGCCATACGGCAGATCTGCGGCGCGAAAGGCGGCAGCGGGCTGTTTCTGGTTGGGGAGGTGAAGAGCGTCGAGGGAGAAACCTGCACGGTCAACGTGGCGGGGCTGGAACTGGACGAAGTGCGCCTCACCGCCGTCAACGATGGAGCCGACGGCAAACTGCTGCTGACACCCAAGGAGGGCAGCATGGTACTGCTGACCGACCTGAGCGGCGGCAACCTGCGCGACCTTGCAGTGATAGTTTACACCAACATAGAAAAGATAGAGGCCACCTTTGAGCAAATAGCCATCGAGGCCGACAGCATAGAGTTGAACGGTGGCGACAATGGCGGGCTGGTGAACATCGAGAGTTTGAAGAATAACCTTGACACCCTGAAGAAATACGTGGAAGCCATGAAGAAAGCCATTGCAAACGGCTTTACAAGTGTCGGTGCATCGACAGCGGCCAACGGACCGGCGGGCAGAGCAACCTTTGAGGGCGCAATGGCCGCCCAGATGATTAACTTCGAGGATATGGAGGACACCAAAATAACGCACTGATGAAAGGATTAAGACTGATACAAGAGGCGGACGGTACCGTTGACCTTGAACTGGACAACGGCACGATGGCGACAGGCGAGACGCAGGTCCAGGAGGAATACCTGGTGCTGGCCACCCAGCGCGGGGAATGGAAGGAGAACCCTTTGGTGGGTGTCGGCGTGGCCGATATGGCGGGGGATGAAGACCTGCGGTACTGGAAACGCGAGATAACGGAAAATCTTGCCCGTGTGGGCATCAAGATAAAGGGCGTGAGCCTAAATAATGGACAACTGGAGATAAAACACTAACGAGATATGGAACATTTTACAATTAGCGAACTTATCCGCAGCAAAACTGCAATAAACAAGCGGATTTGGAACGGTGCCAACAGAGAACAGGAAGACAACCTTATCGCCTTGGTGGCGGCGGTACTTGACCCTGTCCGGGAAAAGTACGGCAAGGCCATTCATGTTAGCAGCGGGTTCCGCTGCAAGGAAATCAACGGGGCGCTGCCAAACAGTTCCAAGGCCAGTCAGCACATGAATGGAGAGGCCGCCGACATCTACACAGACGCAGGGCCAAAGGGGAACTTCGAGGTTGGCCAGTTGATTGTCAAGCTCGGAAACTTCGACCAAGTAATATTCGAGGATGTTGGCAAGAATGATATGCTCCCGCAGTGGATCCACGTCAGTTGGAAACGCAAAGGCGATAACCGGGGCGAAATCAAGAAACACGTCAAAGGTACGGGCAATGTCTATCCCGTGGTAAACAGAAAGGAGATTGGACTATGAACGAATGGTGGAACTGGCTGCTGGGACTGCTTACGCTGATTGCCGGCGGCGGGTGGCTGTTCGACAAGAAACGTCACCGCCAGGAGGTGGAGAGCATCAAGGCCGACAACAAAAAGAAAGACATGGAATTGTCGAAGATGTATGTCGACGAGTTCAAGGAAAACATTGCAGAACCTTTGCGTCAGGAAATAGAGCAGCTCCGCACTGAGGTGTCTGAGCTGCGCAAAGAGAACGCCTCGCTTCGTCGCGAGACAGGTGGCCTAAGACGTGAAATAAAACAACTAAAAGATGCAATACAGAAGATTTACGATTGTCCTCACGCTGCTGACTGCCCTGTGTATGATGAGTTGCAGAAGCAGCAGAACGATGACGAAAGAACAAACCAGGACGGAGGTGGTGCATGATACGCTGGTGGATGTGCGGACCGTCGTGGTACATGATACCGTGCGTGAGACACAGACTGTCACGGTCGTCCTTAATGCGGACAGCACAGAGCGCAGCCGTACCACCGAGAAGACCCGTGAGCACCTGCGGAGCAGTGTTGCCACCGCAGAAGAGAAGAGTGTACTGGAAAGCTCGGTGCAGTCCGAAGAGCGCACGGAGGACAAAGAGACAGTGGTTGAGCAACCCAAGCATAACCCTATAAAACCCTTCCTCTGGGGGGCACTGGCAGGAATAGTATTGACAACGATAATTATCATTTTCGTGAAAGCACGAAAATGGTTCAAAAGATAAAGACCCATGGCACGAACGATAGCAGAGATAAAACAGGAAATGACCACCGCCTTCATGGCGGAGAGCGCGGTGCGCGACAAATACGGCTTCACGGCCTCGGACACCTTCGAGGGCAAGTTCTCGAAGGTGAGCATCGAGGGGCTGCTGTTCTATGTGGTGGCCTTCGGCATCTGGGTGCTGGAGAAACTCTTCGACACCCACAAGGAAGAGGTGAGTACCATGCTGGCCGACCTCACGCCGCACACGACACGGTGGTACCGTAACCGGGTGCTTTCTATGGTGCCCAACGGTCAAGAGGAACCGCCGGTGAAGTATTGCTCTGTGGATGACCGGGGCGCGAAGCTGAAGATAAAGGTCGCCAAGGGGAACCCCGGCAGCCGTACCCAGCTGACCCAGGCCGAGGCAAACGCCCTCGACACATGGATGGCCCAGGAGAAAGACGCGGGGCTGAAGATAGACATCGTCAACCTGCCCGGCGACGAAATGTCCGTGCGACTCACTGTTTGGTACAGTCCTCTGGAGCTGGTGCCGAGCGATAAGCCGGTGGAGGCAGCCCTGAAGGAATATGTCAGCAACCTTGACTTCGACGGTCTGTTGAGCCGTAACGCCATCGTCGACGAGTTGCGCAAGGTGCCGGGTGTGGAGATGGTGCGCATCGACCAGCTGCTGACGCGCTACGCGCAGAACACCTGGCACGAGTTCGGGGAACAGGAACAGGCCGAGAGCGGCTACTGGAACGTACCCGACGCTAATATTACCGTAGTCTATGAACGCTATACCCGAGGCACCCTGTTATGATGAACATCGATCTTGATAAACTGCGCATCATCCTGATGCCGCATGTGCTGCGCCAGGGCGGGCTGCTGGAGGCGTTGTTCCGCACGGCTTTCGTGCCTTTGAAGCGCATCTATGCCAGCTTCACGGCCTATGCCGCCAGGGAGGAACAGGAGCGCATCTACGGCCCCACCGTCAAGCAGCTGCGCCAAGCCATAGCCGACCACCTCTGTATCGGCGTGAACCTGGTGCAATTCGGAGAGGTGGAAGACCGCGAGACCGTCGACCTCCCACGCGAGAGCGACGGCTGGGACATGGCTCCGAAACTGGACAACGAACCCGTCGCTGATGGACCGGTGGTGGAGGAACCGCTGACCTTGTGGAGTGACGACATGATATGGTGGAACCGTGAGTTCACGGTGAGCCTTCCGAGTGCCTACCGCGTCAATCAGCCCGAGGTGGAAGCGATACTCGACCGCTGGAAAATGGCGGGGAGCAGTTACACGATTAACTTTTATTAGAAGATATGAATCACGAGAATTTTAACCCAGAGAGCGCGGTGAAATTCCCCCTCTCGAAGACAAGGATGGCGGAGCTGCAAAGCGACATCCAAGCCCCTCTCCAGCTGCTGGCCACAATGTTGCCGCTGGAGGACTGCATCATTGCCGGCTGTGCCAGTGCCGGTGATCCCGGCTATGCAATCCTCGGACTTTCCGACGGCAACAACGGCACTGTTTACGAGGTGCTGGAGGTACGTGCCTCTTCCGGCGGTACCAATACCTACCTCAATCTCCAGACCAGCCCTGTCTATGCCCAAAACGGAAACGGCGAGAATGTCCTGGTGCGGACGGAACGCTACCTCGAATGGGGAACGAACCAGGACAACACCAACGCCCCGGCGCGCACCTATGCCGACATGAAGCGGCTATGGGTGAAGAAAGCCCGTCAGGATGACAGCAACTGGAGAAACTGCACCAACGGTACCAACTGGAACGCCGGCATATCTGGCAATGTGCTGCGTGTGTCCTATGCCGGCGGGCGTGTGCATCTGGCCGGACAGCTGACATACCAGCCGTACCTGCGCGTTACGCAGAAACTGATAGACACCGGCTATTTTGCCGGTGCAGCACAAGTTCCGGCTGTCGGCACACTGGTACAGGCAACGGCGGCCAAGTCTATCTACAATCAAGTGGGTGTGCTCAGTGAGGTGAAGCAGTCCTTTGAACTGAGTTTTGTCGGCAACACCATGAAGCTGCCTTCGGGCTACCGTCCGGCGGGCGACGTGCTGGTGCCGGTGCTTTACAACGGCACCCCTGCGTGTGCCATCGTCGACAGCGACGGTATCCTCACGCTGGATCGCGACCCTGAGATTGGCGACACCCTAAAAATCGACACATATTTTGAGATATGAGAGCCGGGCAGGGACAGACACTGATAGACGTGGCGGCGCAGGTGTGCGGCAGCGCGGAGCTGGCATGGGACATAGCCGTGCGCAGCGGCTTCGGGTTGACCGACATCCCCGGCAATGCCGAGCTTGACGTGCCGACCGACGGCGGCGACCGCGACACGGCGGCGGAGATGGCCGCCAGCGACGCCAGACCCGCCACCGACGGAACGCCCAGACGCGACCGCATAGTACCTATGCCTTATATGTGCCTTCTTCGTGGGTTCTTTGTGCCTTCTTTTGAATCTTTACAACATCCTGAAAATCAGAAATATCCACAAAACACCATAAAAACAAGCAATTGTCTGAATATCAATCATTAACCAAATAGACCATGACTAGTTATCTTTTCAAGTACGACCTTGCACACGCCTATTTCCCCGACGTGTCGCCAACCTCCGCAGCCCGCCTGTTGAATCGTGAACTGCGCCACAATCCCGATTTGTGGCAGGCTCTTAAACAAGCCAACTATCGCCCCACTCAAAAGAGGCTCACACCACGACAGGTGCAACTCATTTTCCAATATATAGGCGAGCCATAGCGACTTTTATTTTGCCATGTCGCAGAAAATGTGTAATTTTGCAATTGATTTATTAGGATAGTTCACCACGATGGCCAAGGAGAAAAGCACTGATATAAAGACAGTTGCCAATAGCACTAAAAAGGTTGTTGCAAAATGCGATAACCTTGAAGTGGAGTTGAATACATCTGGGAAAGAAAGCGAAATGGTGAAAAACCTCCCCATCGCTTCAAATATCGAAGAGATGATATTCACAATTCGTGGTGTACAGGTGATGCTTGATAGGGATTTGGCGCAACTTTATGGAGTAAGTACAAGTCGCCTAAACCAGCAAGTCAACCGCAACATTGCCCGTTTCCCGGAGGCATTCCGTTTCCAACTAACCACGGAGGAGCGAGACAAGGTTATTGCAATTTGCAACAACCTCCAGTCTCTGAAATTCAACCCGTCATTGCCGTATGTGTTTACCGAACAGGGTATAGCGCAATTGTCCTCGGTGCTTCACAGTCCTATAGCGATAGAGGTTAGCGTGAAGATAATGAACGCCTTTGTGGTCATGCGCCATTTCCTTGTTTCCAATGCAGCCGTTTTCCAACGCCTTGAGAATATTGAGCAACACCAAATTGCCACCGACCAACGCATCGACCATGTGTTTCAGTTACTCGAAGCGGGACAGAAACCACAGCAGGGAATCTTCTACGACGGCCAAGTCTTCGACGCATACACCTTTGTTTCCGACCTCATCCGATCTGCCAAGAAACGCATCGTGCTGCTCGACAACTACGTTGACGACACCGTGCTAACACTTCTCGACAAGCGCAAGAAAACCGTGAGTGCCGAGATATACACCCTGAAAATACCGCCGCAGTTGTCGCTCGACATCGCCAAGCACAACGCCCAATATCGCCCAATTACGGTAACGACTTTCGACCGTACGCACGACCGTTTTCTTTGCATCGACAGCACCGTGTATCACATTGGTGCGTCGCTCAAAGACCTCGGTAAAAAATGGTTTGCCTTCTCACGACTGGAAATGTCCGCAGAAGAATTGTTAAACAAAATAGTAGAAATCAAATAAGAAGATAAAGAAGAAAGAAACAAACAAATAATACATTGAGCTTTACGCTCTTGTTCCGATGATGTAAAGTCTGGAAAACTCAACAGAACCAGGAATAAGAATACGGGAGTTCTCGCCAATAGGCGTGAAATATTCGTATATCTTACTTGGTTCGAGGTTATTCCAGACACCCACATCATCAATAAGATTAGACAACGGAAAAACTCACGCCTTAATTTATAAAACCTATGAAAAAAACAGCAATATTTACCATCGCCCTGCTTTCTTTTGGATTTATGCACAGAGTCTTTGCTTCTGGAATTGCCTATATTACACCTACTGGGCAAACAATTTATTATCAATTTAATGGTATTGATAATGGTGGGGGTGTTAAAATAACATTCCCTGGTAATCAATATGGGAACAATTGCTGGGGATACTATACAAAACCCACAGACACACTCGTAATACCAAGTTCAATTACTTTCGAAGGTACATCCTATCCCGTCACCAGAATTGGAGAAGATTCTTTTCGGGGTTGTGATGGACTTACATGTGTTATTATACCCAATAGTGTTACTCATATTGAACAAACAGCATTCTATGGTTGTTCGGGGTTATTGTCTGTATCCTTACCAACCTCTGTTGTCAATATGGGAAGTAGCATCTTCGCGAACTGTACGAGTTTGGATTCGGTTATTATTCCAAGTTCCATGTCGTATATTAGTAGTGGTCTATTTAATGGATGTACTAACCTTGCCTCAGTTACGATACCAAACTCGATTCTTACCATTGGAGCTTCCTCTTTCGAAGGGTGCATTGCCTTAACATCAATCACCCTTCCAAACTCAACAATTAATATTGGAAGTTCTGCATTTGAGCATTGTACAGGACTGACATCTATGGTTTTGCCCGAATCAATTTCCATTATTGGAGGGAATGCATTCTACTATTGTACGGGACTGACTTCGATAACCTTACCTGATTCAATTTCCAGTATTGAATACGGAACATTTAGATCTTGTACCAATTTAAGTTCTATTACCATACCCAATACCGTAAGTAATATTGGTAACTATGCTTTTTATAACTGTCCAAATTTATCGTCCATTACTCTACCAAGCGCAACAACAACTATTGGGAAATACGCTTTTTCAAAGTGCAACGGTTTGACTTCATTCACAATACCAGATTCTGTTAGCAGCATAGGGGCTCAGGCATTTGATAGTTGTATTAATCTGACAACAATAAACTTCAATGCTGTCAACTGCACAGTTGCAACCGAAATGTATTCGAGTGCCAATTATGTATTTGATGGTTGCACGAACCTATCGACAATCACATTTGGAACGAATGTTCAAAGGATACCTTCATATTTTTTTAGAAGATGTCAAGGCATTGATACAGTAATTATCCCCAATAATGTTATGTATATTGGGAATCATGCATTTTCAGAATGTCAGAATTTAAACACGGTGCTAATTCCAAATTCCGTGGTAACTATGGGAAATAATGTTTTCTCAGGTTGTAGTAGTTTATCCTCGGTAAAATTATCTGACAGCATTTTAACCATTGGCGATTATGTTTTTTATGAGTGTAGCAACTTGGCCTCAATAGTAATTCCTGAGGGAGTAAACTCGATAGGAGAAGGAGCGTTTGCCTACTGCAATAATCTCGATGACATTTTTATGCTCCCTCCTACACCGCCAACAATATCAAACCAAACAAACTATTGGAATGCGAGTGCACCAAGCTATTACAGACTATCTTTTTACGGTATGCAAGATCAAGCAACATTCCATGTCCCTTGTGGAACATCAGACGCATACTATAATGCATGGTCATACCATTACAATTATAGTGAGCCTACCATGACCTTTGATTTTTCAGTCGCCTCTTCAGATTCTGTAGTAGGGTCGGTTTCAATCATTCGGGATATCATCTGTCAAGATTCTAGCGTGGTTATTCAAGCCACTCTGTTAAACCCCAACTATCATTTTTCATCATGGAGCAACGGTAACACCGCAAACCCCGACACACTATACTTGATTGGAGATAGTGCTGTCACAGCCATTTTTGAGCGTAACCAATATATTGTAACGACTTACAGCAACGACTCGTCTATGGGCTATGTGGAAGGTGGTGATACCTATCTATTTCAAGATACAGTACAGCTAATAGCGGTGCCGATGGAGTATTACCACTTTGTGCAATGGAGTGATGGTAATACTGACAATCCAAGGCAGTGGGTTGTTGTGACCGATACCCAATTTACAGCCATCTTTGAGGCAGACACATTCCAACTCAATGTTTTCAGCGAAAATAATCTGCAAGGCATTGTAAACGGTGATGGTACGTTTCCCTACGGCATACCTGTGACTATTAGTGCCACCGCAAATACGGGATACCATTTCACTCATTGGAGTAATGGAAACACAAACAACCCAGACACCATTTATTTGATTAGTGACAGTACTATAATGGCATTCTTTGAACGTGACCAATATACTCTTACCGTTCAAAGCAACAACACATCCTTTGGCGAAGTTGAGGGAGGAGGATCCTATCTGTATCAAGACACGGCTTTTCTAATAGCAACTGCCAGCGATACCTATCATTTTGTCCATTGGAGTGACGGTAACACAGACAATCCTCGTCAATATATTGTTACTGGAAACGCTACTTTGACAGCGACATTTGCAATTGATACATTCCATGTCAGCGTTGCGAGTAACAACATAGCTTATGGCGGAGTGAGTGGTGAAGGTGATTACCAATATGGGACTCCGGCAACAGTAACAGCAACACCATATACTGGCTATCATTTCTCTCAATGGAGCAATGGGGTTGCAGCCAATCCATATACCTTTGCTGTATTGCAAGACACCGAACTAACAGCGATTTTCGTTGAGGATGGCACACAGGGAATTGACAACATAGAGTCGAGAGATGTTCATGTTTATCTGCATAATGGAAAAATAGTTGTATCAGGTGTTGATAAAGAGTCTATCTATCTGTATGATATTTATGGTCGACTATTGACCATCAAACAAGCTGAGTATTCCCAATCATTACTTGACATTCCTTCTTCTGGCATTTATCTTGTCAAAGTCGGCAACCATCCAGCTAAAAAGATTGTTGTAATCAAATAATCCTTGCAAATGACAGGCCTTATAATAACTCTCGGTTTCGTCATCTTTTGTTTCTATATGGCGCGTAAAACCTACAAGCGTCAGAAGGAGCAGAAGGGAAAACTTACAATTCCCGGTGAGAATCCCAATCTCTCCGATTATAAAAAGGTACAATTCAACTTTGATATGTCAGAACAAACCGCTCCCCCAAAAGCCACTGGGGAATTGCGGAAAGTTTCTGAAGGGTGGGTAATCAATTCAGGGATGCCGTTTGAGTTGACGATATTAGACTGTACAAAGGAACTCGCCCAAAGAATCAAAGAATTGTGCGAGGACGGCTATTATAAAGCCGAGAAAGAAATGTTGGTATTGTTCGCCACACACAATATCAAGGTCAAAGAGATAGAAGAATACAAACAGAAATATCGTAAAACCTTCTTCGACCGATACGAGCAATTGAGAAGAGAATCCACCGAATACCAAAATGCAGACCCACAAGACCGTGCCGACATGGACGAAGAGTTTTTCCAACAAGCCCAGGATAGTCTTTACGAATTGGCCTCTTACGATGCTTACAAGTTGTTCTGCTCCTATGACATGACTATTGATGATGAGTTTCTGCAAGAATACGGTTTTGATGTCCTTAATGCGTATTTTTCTTATGCAAATAAAATAGGAAAAGTGGCCGTAATTGGGAAAGACAACTACTGTCGTGCCGCTTTTGAGAAAATGGCAGAAACAGGATTGGCTTTCCGAGGCAAAGACATTCCGCTTGAAGAACTGCTAACCTCACAGACACTAAAGACGCTTAATGAGATTGCCGATAATCCCGAAAAAGAGTTTAAGCGTAAGTACCAAGCAATAGAGTACATCATTGCACACCCAGAAAAACAAGAAAAGTTGGGTGAATACATTTCATTCCGTGAGTTGTTCAAATTGTTGCCGTTGCCCGAGAAATATGCCAACCTCGATTTAGACCAAGTACGTATGATGTGGGATTGCCATCGTGAGGAGGCAAGAATCCTACTATTGACTTATAGCCACGCACAATATTCGGCAAGAGATTTGCATCAAGCAAAAGAGTATCATGGAAACGAACCGTATGTTTTCAGGGTATCTGCAAGCAATGAGCAATGCAAATGTGCAAAAGATATGGAGAAACAGAAGTTCCCCAGAAACAATCCGCCAAAGGTACCTTGCCATGTTGGCTGTAATTGTTGGTTAAAAACAACACAGAATTAGCCCATCTGAAAGCATTGCAACCAAAATCCCCCCTCTGCCTCTGCCATCCGCAGGGGCTTTTTCGTACCTGTACTCATACCAAATCCACACCGAAAACGGACAAATCCCGCCGCCGTTCCTTATAGCCATAGTACTTTTGCACTGTCAAATCGCGATTATTGACAGCCACCATGCCAAGGGCGTAAGCCCGAAGCTAACAACCAACCTAATGTTTAACCAACCAAAACCAAGTAACTATGGCTAAAATTTTCGGAATCAACACCAAAATCAGCGGCAAAGTCGGCCCTCTCATCTACCGTCAGACCCGTGTCGGCACCGTTGTGAGTGAAGCCCCGGCCAAGCCCGACATTCCTCTGCGCACTCGTCGTCAGATGAACATCCGCACCCAGTGGGCTAACCTCGGTGCCATCTTCAAACTCTTCAGCGGTATGCTCCGCAAAGGGTTCGAAGACCTCCCCGCCAAGATGAGTGTTTACAACGCTTTCATCCAGGCCAACCTCGGTGTGGTCAAGGTGTACATCACCCGCAGCACCAAACTCAATGGCGGTGCAATCCTCGCTCCCTATCAGATTACCCGTGGCACACTGCCCAGCATCGTGATGACACAGACCTCCTCGCGCCTCACAAAAAGCAGCCTCAACCTTGGTAGTCTGACTATTAGCGACACCACGACCATCGGCCAACTCGCCACGGCTATCCTCACCAACAATGAGGGCTTCGAGGAATTCGACCAACTTACCTGTTTCATCGGAAGTCAGTCGGTCGACAGCGTGACCCGTACTCCTCGTGCCACCATCAAGGGCTGCAAGATTATCCTCGACCCCAACGACACTACCGTCCTTTGGAGTACGGTCGACAAGTTCGGTTTCTCCACCGTTGAGGGGCATCTTGGCACTTCCTCCGTTGTCCGTGACGGTGCAATCGCTTGGGTGCATAGCCGTGAGGACGAGGGGCGCGGAATCCTCAAAGTCAGTACCCAGTTCCTCTATGTCGAGAACTCTTCACTGGCTACCTATCAGACCAACACCGCCATCATCGCATCGGCCAACAGCTACGGCGGAATCAACTCCGCTGCTGTCTACCTCCAGCCCGACCTTGATGCCGTTGCTGGTGCCTGACTGCCTCTCCGCCGTCTGCTCATCGGGGGCATGGCAATTGCCCTCGGTGGCAGAAGGCTGACAGCAAGACTGTATTAACCCTCAAACAACCGTAACCAAATGGAAGACCTCGAAATCACTGCCCTGCCTGTTGCCGACAGCCAAGATGTCGCCAAGTTGAAAACCCTCGGCTATGACGACCAAGCCAACGCCTCTCAAGTGCGTCTGTCCGATCTGAAGCCACAACAGATGAATGCCTCTCGTATCGATTACACCACCGGCCTCTTTTTCACAAAAGCCCCCTTTGTAGTCGGCACCTCCGAACTCTTCATCAACGGCCTCCGCTACGACATTGACCACGACTACAGCGAACTCACCGACACCGAAACCAACAAATCCTACGGTATCAAAATCCTAGGCATCGACAGCAACGATAGCATTGTGTTGAAAGCAATTCCGGCAGGGCAGTAATCGAGGCAAACGTTCAGTATGTTGCTATGCCATTGCAACGCAATTATTAACCAACCAAAAACTAACCAAGATTATGCAAAAACTCAAAATCAAACAGCTTGATGGCGTTGTGTCGCCGAAAGCATCCGACGACTGGTCAGAACTAACTGGCAATCTCGCAACCGCTGCCTCAACCAACGAGAAAATCAATTCCGCTGTAAGCAATGCCATGGGTGGTGCGCTCCAAAGTGTCAGCGGGGGCAGTGCCGAAAGTGGCAAGTATGTCTCTGCAATCACTAAAGATGGTACGGCCATTAAAGTTGCCAAAACCGCCCTTCCTGTCACCGGTGTCAACACTTCCAACACAGCGGGTTCCGGCACCACTACCAAGGCTGTTGTCAGCATTGCTCTGTCGAATGGCAAGGTCGTGGCTACCGAGAAGGCCATTGCTTTCCCCAATCCTCCTGTCCTAACTATCGATAGTGTGGACTTCACCGCCGAGATAGCCCTCACCAAACCCGTGTATGGCGAAAGTGCTGTGGCAGTCTTTGTCAATGGTCTGATGCAGCCGCCCACCGACTACACAGTCAGCGAAGGTAAACTTACCTTCAAAGACCCCTCCAACTACGCCAAAGGCGACACCGTCAACGTCCTCTACCTCTCAGCCGCCTAATTCGGCCACTCATTTCTGTTTTGCCTGTGCAACAGCCCTTGCCCCCCGGCAAGGGCTGTTGCCATTTCCCACATGTTTGTTATGTATGCTGCAATATCATTGCAGCCAATATATTGACTTCCTCGGCTTTCTTGTTCTCCGCTTGCCTTCGCTCCGCTCGTCATCATTACGGAACGCTATCGAAAGCCACTGGCTTTCTTCATATACGACGGCGACCACGTGGAGCTGCGCAAGCGTATCAAACAGAAGATGGCGCGCAAGATGGCCGAGGTCAAATCAAGAAAAAGACGTGACGTGCTGACCGCCTCGTTCTACGGGATGGCCAAGCACGCCGATTGTAATAACTTATTCTATCAATTAACAGGTAAAGAAATGAAAAGTTTCAAAGATTTGGGCGTGAGCTATGCGCCCGCAGACGGGAAGAAACGCTTCCCAGGACCGAGTATCAGCATCCGCGAGCTAGTGAACCTGCCCATCGTGGTCAAAGACTACGAGACCGGCATCAAGACCGACCAAGGCGACGACCGCACACTGGTGGCCATCGAAAAGAGCGGCGAACCGTACAAATTCTTCACATCGTCTGTCGAGATGCGCAACATCCTGGAGCAAATCAAGGAGGTGCCGGACGGCTTCCCATTCGAGACGACAATCAAGGCCGAGACCTTCGGCAAAGGTAAAACCAAATATATATTCACCTAAACATGAAACGCGCAGAAGGAGCAAGAAACGTGGCACTGATTGAGTGCCTGAACCCACGCCGTGGAACCTGGCGTGTACGCCTGGCTATCACCGAGACCGAGGATGGCGCCGAGTGGATGGAGCACGACTTCGACCATCGGCCCACAGCCGACGAGGTGCGCAGCCTCTTTGTTGAGTTGGTCAACGAGCGGGTGCAGCAGAGCATCCTCACCGGGTTTGTCTATGAGGGCTGCCCCGTGTACCTCTCCATGGAGAACCAGGTGACGTTCCGCAACAGCATGACATGCCCGGTGCGCCTGAAGCTGGGCGAGGCCGCCGACGGCAGCCCCGTCTATTACGAATTCACATCGGCAAGCAAACTGACAGCCTTCCAGAAAGCCGTCGGCAACCATGTCCAAAGGTGCCTCGACGAGGGATGGGTTGAGAAGGATGCTTTCGACGTGGAACCCTATCTGCGCGAGTGAGCCCATTGCCCTCGGGGGCGGGCATAAAAAAGCCCCCAGCCTGTTAATAATAGCCGCTTAACTCTATTTTAACTATAATGCCCAAAGAGGCGACTGGGGACTAATTCTCCAGCCTCTTTGGGCATAGTTATTTTCGAGTTAAGCGATTGCAAAAATACGAATATTTTTTGAACCGACCAAACCATTAACCATAACCGATTATGAATAAGTATTATGCAATGCTCGACAACGTCCTCAAAAACGGGCGTGAGCAAAGGAACAAAAAGGGAAATATCCGCTATCTGACCAACGAGGTGATGCGGATGGACGCGGGCGACTTGCTCGACATTTTCGAGAGTCATGGGATAGCCCGTAAGAAGCTACGCAGTGAGCTGGAACTGTTCTGCAGGGGTGAGCGTAACACCGAGGCCTACCGCGAGGCGGGCATATCGTGGTGGGACTACTGTGGCCCGATTTTGGTCAATAGCTATCCCACCTATTTCGAGAAGCTGCCCAGGTTAATTGAGCGAATCAATTGCGAGAAACGCAACTCGAAGAACTATGTGCTGTTCTTGGGTGAAACCAACGTTGAGACCAATCAGGCACCCTGCCTGTCGCTGGTGCAGTTTCAGATTGAGGATGGACGGCTGTTGTTGACGGCCTACCAGCGCAGCAGCGACGCATCATTGGGGCTGCCCTCAGACATATACCACCTGTATTTGATTTCGAGGCAGGTGGAACTGCCCCTGCACAGCATTACGCTGTTCCTGGGCAATGTACACATCTACGAGAATAATTTGGAGAAAACTCGCGCCCTACTCAACGGCGAGGAAGGTGTGAAATTTGAACTTAATGTCTAACAAAAACCTTAACCAAGTGAAAAAGTATGTAAGTGCCCCACTTCCATTCCAGGGGCAGAAACGGCGTTTTGTGCGCCAGATTGAGGAAATGGCCAAAGAACAGAAGAAAGGGGCTGTATTCGTCGATTTATTCGGCGGTAGCGGCCTTGTGAGCCACACCATCAAACGCGCACGCCCGGACTGCCGGGTGGTGTACAACGATTTTGACCATTACAGCGAGCGTCTGGCCAACGTCGGGCGCACCAATGCAATGCTACGCGCCCTGCGGCCCATCGTGGCCAGCGTACCGCACAAGATGCGCATCGACGAGCCGGTGCGGTCGCAGGTGGTGGCCGAGGTCGAGAAGTGGAACAAGTCTGGCTTTGTCGATTGGTTCTCCATATCGAGCAACCTCCACTTCACGATGAACTATTCCCACGACTTCGAGGAGTTCCGCAAGGAAACGCTCTACAACCGTGTCCGCAAGGATGACTACAACGTGGAGGGCTATCTGGAGGGTGTCGAGGTGGTGTCGATGGACTATCGTCGGCTGTTCGACCAGTTCCGGCTGGTGCCTGACGTGATATTCATTCTCGACCCGCCGTATCTGTCAACCGACTGCGGAACCTACAGAAGCGACAACTATTGGAAGTTGTCGGACTATATGGACGTACTGAAATGTCTCGTGGGGACAAAATTCGTGTACTTCTCCAGTAGCAAGTCAACCATCGTCGAGCTTGCCGACTGGATGGGACGAAACCCGACCATTGGCAACCCATTTGAGGGCGCAAAAATCTATCGTCACCATGTCAGCGGAATTGCACTGAACTACGACGATATGATGCTTGTAAAAGCAGCTTAAAAACCATTCAAAGGGCAATTAAAAAGGCGTTGCAGTCGATTTGCAACGCCTTAATTTTTGCTCGATTTCGGAGCCGATTTAATTCCAAATTTGGAGACGTTTTAATTTCAAATTGGGGACGATTCAAAGCGGCGATTATAAGATCTTTCAAAGATAACAATCAACTTAAAGACATTTATGACACTCTTGTTCAGATTCCAATATTACTGATTTGCAAGAATGGTCATATATCAGATATTCCATGGTATGAATTGTTCTGCGCAGGAATAGACGGTAAGAAGGAGGCCATGAGGAATCCTGCAGGATTTGAATTGTTCGATTATCCCTGTCAAGACTGCGAGAAAGGCGGTCGCCATGAACTACAGTGGATTGAGAATCGCAATAATTCCGAAAGCTGGGGTACATTAAAATGCAAGAAATGCGGAAAGACATACGGATTGGAAGGTATTATGAATATACACCCCTTCTGCAAAGGTGATACTCCTTGGAATGGATTTGGAACAAAGTCGGATGATCCATGTAGAGATGCCAGTAAACCTGAAAAGCCTAGAAGCGTCATGCAAATGGCTCTTGTGACGAGTAATAGTGTTTACTATGCTGATTCATTCAGCAGCCT
>JAFVCA010000014.1 GCA_017479705.1 Bacteroidales bacterium | reverse complement strand
TATGAAACAAAAAGGAAGGTGCATGGGTCTTTCCTCGACAGACTCGAGAGACAGGCCGTCTTCGACACTTCTCTCCACAATTGGAACTACCTCATATCTCCTTCTGTATCGTATCATGTTATTTTTTAATCATTACTTAATCAGCCAACCCGAGTTTGCGGTGTTGCGATTCTCCTGCTCTATGACAAATAGATAGTCCGGTACAGCAAAACAATGGTAGGTGATGCCAGTACAGACTCCGAACTTCACCTTCCCTGCCGACGACAGGGCCATGAGGTATGACAGTTGGTCGATATGCCCACCCGAATGTGTGAAACTGTACATCTCAGGAAACGCTTGACCCAACCGCATGAATCCGAGCTCATGCTGTATGGGCGAGAGTGTACCGTAAAAAGAGGTGTCAACCAATCCGGTCTCCATCAGTCCGTTCACCCCCACGATGGACCACTGAAAGCGGTAATGAGCCACCTGTTCGTACCGCAGCACGATGTTCAGCGATAGTTTCTGTTTGCCTTGATAGAAAAGGCAGTGAGCCTCAGCATAGATTGAGGTGTCGTGCACGTCGAGCATGACGGTGTCCTGTACTGCTCTGTCCATAAAAGCAAGTGCAACACTCCTGTTAGCCGAATCGTTAATCCATTCCATGTCGAAAAGGGCAGCCACGCATATTTTCCTGTCCACTGATCCGTCAGCACCTCGCACAAAGTCGGGAACTTCCTGTGCGTTAAATCGGTGGATGAATTCGTTGAGTGTTTTAACCCGTGCCTCGTGCACCTTGTTGAAGCGGTCGTCGTCCACAATCTCCTGCGCCCCCAAGCGCATGGTGACGGTCATAAACAACAGGATTGCCGTGATAAACTTTTTGTTAGTCATGGTATCTTCCTCCGTATTACTCAACTTTAACAGCATAAATGTCGCCCAATTTGATTATCCACTGCACCATTTTGGTGCCCATGGCTGTGGTGGTCTCTACACGCTGCATGTAGACTTGGACTTTCTTCTCGGTATCGTCCTGATAGATTATCCGGGACTCGGATTGGTTAAGTCGAATGGTACGCAGCTTGATTGTGACAATGGCAACGTAATGCCCGTCTGAAGTTTTGTTGACGTTGTCTATTCTGGCTGCTTTGGCTAATCCAATTTTGACATGCTTCTTTTTGGCAAAAGGGTCGTGTATCAGACTGTTCAGATACTCTTTGGTAAGGCGAGTGATGACCGAATCGGGAGTCCACTTCGACTTGATGAACTGCATGGCGACAGCCGGAGCAGTCTGTTTTTCCCAAATGGTGTCTTTTCCTCTTATTATCTGGACGCTGACTGGATAGGGATCGCCATTGCCCATAAAGAGCGAGAGGGCATCGGTGCAGATGTCTAGTTTTGTGTTGTCGCTATAGCCGCAACTGCCGCATGTCATCATGCCAAGGTAGTGGACCAGATCGTTCACTTTGTCCAATACGCGAGTGGAGGCTTCCTTGAGTTCCTCTGTGGGAATGTCAGTGTCGTTAATGAACTCAACTTCTGTCTGTCCACAAACCGAGCCGATTGTCAAACAGGCCATCACCATAGTGATGAAGATTTTTTTTGTTAATGTCTTCATAGTATTAATCAATTTGTTTTCTTACCTCTTGTACTTCGATATATTTTAGTTTCCCATTTTCGGCCTTCATGTCGCGGAGAAGTATCAGCCGGGCCACAGCATCGGTGATGGCCACATGGCGCAGGAAAGCTTTCGGGTCGTTATAGTAGTCTAATACCAAGTTGCCGTTCCGAGCCATGGATGCCACTTGGGCATCGGGAACAAACCACTTTTTGGCGATAGCATCCACCTTGCCAAGCCTGTAGTTTAGCGGCAACGTTCTGTCCACCAGCTCGGCCAAGTCTGCGGCCAAGCCCTTGTTTTCTGCCAATACGGGTGTCGGGCTTGGGGCGGGACCTGACGGCCAAGTGCTTTCGGCAAACATGATAGTGTAGGCTGCAGTCTGCGTAGGCTGCACCATATATTTCATCTTGTCGTTGACATGTTTTAGGAGGTTGTGCCATGTGGTGTTCTCTTTCGTGGCACCAGTGACAATTTCGGCCAAGGAGTTGTTGAAGGCTATGCTGAAAATACTTCCTCTGGGTTCATCGTCGACGCTAAATGTTACCGATGAGTACTCGCCGGCGCTGCTGCTGGTTACAGCCACAAGGCCCTGTGCCTCGACAAAGAGCTTACGGTAGTTGGCCTCTGTTTCGGGGGCGGTGGTGAGATAGACGGGCTGTTCGATTGGAAGTTTGGAGAGTCGTGGAGTGTTGGAAGGGGGCATGTTACAGCAATCAGTCAGTATCAACTTAAACCGAGCTTTGCTTTTAGACAACCTGTCTATGACGCTTTGCACATGGACGTATTCTCCCTTGGTCTTCCCGTTCAGTACCATGAAGGGGAAACGATTCGTGTCGCCAAAGTCGCGCCCCCCATGGCCAGTGTAGTAAAAAATCACAATGTCGTTTTCGCCACAATCGAGCGAAGCCAGTGTTTTTCGCAAATAATCCTTATTGCAGTTGGATTCGTAGCCCCAATAATATTGTGGGGTATAGCCAGTCATGGAGGCAATAACCATGGTCATGTTAAAAAATCCATTTAAGTCCACCTCGCAGTTGCTGCCAATCCGTTCGTCATTGGTGGCGGCAAACCCTATCACGTGCAGGGTCTGTCCATGACAATGGGTTGCTGCCAACAGGGCGATGGCCAAAAAAAGACAATTCTTAATTTTTGTCATACAATAATATAGTATTTGTTTTGGCGGCAGATACCCCATACCGCAAAATTGCTAATTAATAAGGAAAAGGCACAAAAAAGAAGCGCGGGTATCTGAATTCATCGCTTACCCCGCATGTAAGGCTCTGGTATGCCCATCTTCCGAGGATAAACAATGCCGAAGCCCACGCTGACGACTATACACAGAAAAATGTATATCGCACCAATGGACGATGGACACTGTTTTACCGTGCGGAAGATTGCGAATTTACCAGATTCTACATGCCGCAGATAAAACGTTGCACTCAACGTCTCTCTATTATGTCTTGTCGCCCACCCTCTTACCCCGTCAAGGGCTCGGATGCTTGACAATGCAAATATACAACTTTTTCCCAATTTACACATCTTTTCTAACAATAAAAGTTCCGAGCGGAGAACCTCCGCAGGTACTAATTTTTAATTATTAATTTTTAATTTTCAAGGTTTTCAATTTTCACTTTTCAATTAGTTTTAAGTGACCTGTGACCAGTGACACGTCTTAAATTGAAAAATCAATTTGGTGGATTGTGAGTTTTTTTTTGTATCTTTGCAGTCGGTCTGGAATGTCCATTGGTAAGGGTTTTTCTGTCTATATAGATGGGAGACACTGCTTTATGGATATTTCAGGGATATGATAGTAACTCAATTTTATACGATATGAAGAAACTTGCATTATTGTTTGTGGCAGTGGCCATGGCGGCGACGGGTTTTGCGTCGCAGTCGCAATTGTCCGCGTTGTTTGGCTACTCGGTGTTTTATCTGCCTGAGAGCAACCAGCCATACGTGGAGACGTACCTGCGCTTCAACGCTTGGAGCCTCGCCTTCAAGGAGGTTGAGGATGGCCGATTCAGGGCTTCGGTGGAGGTGACGCTGGTGGCGCGGAAGGGCGACACGGTGGCGTACGTGAAGAAGTACAATCTCCTCAGCCCGTTCACTACCAGTGCACAGGCCACCAATTTCACCTTCTTCGACCTGCAGCGTTTCGGCCTCTCCAACGGCATCTACGACTTGGAGCTGACGCTGAAGGACAACGGTGCCGATGACGACCCGGTGACGCTGAAGGAGAAACTGATAGTGTACTTCGGCAAGGGAAAACCGATGATGAGCGGCATACAGCTGATGGAGTCCGCCATGCCCACCACGACGGAGAATATGCTGTCGCGCAACGGTTACGACATGGTGCCTTATATTGACGACTTTGTCCCCGACAATATTTCGGTGCTGCACCCTTATTTCGAGCTCTACAACATGGATAAAGAAATCGGCAGCAGCGGGGAGTACAACATTGAGGTGTACCTCACGCAGAAGGAGTCGGGTTTCCGTCTGCCCAAAATAGGCTGGAAACGGAGCGGGAAGGACCCCAAGGCCAGCGTGCCTGTGTTTGCCGACCTGGACGTGAGCCGTCTGCCGTCCGGCAACTACATCATTGTGGCAGAGGTTACCAATAATGACGGAGACGCTTTCTTCCGCAAGGAGGTGACTATTATGCGTTCCAACCCCAATGTCGAAGAGGCCTCGGCCACGGAGGCGGAAGTGGCCACCTCATTCGCAGCCCTGATCAATGACGAGGAAACCATCAACTACTATATCGACGCCCTCTACCCCATCTCGTCGGCCACGGAACTTTCTGTTGCCAAGGACTTGCTCAGCCGACAGGCTTTGCAGGAGAAGCAGACCTACCTGTACCGCTTTTGGAAGAGCCGCGATGAGGTGAACCCAGAGGGTAAGTGGAAGGAGTATTTCGCCCTGATGAAATATGTAGAAGAGCACTTCACCTATCCCCGCACGCCGGGCTACCGCACGGACCGCGGCCGCGTCTATCTGCAATACGGCCCGCCGGACTATGTGCGCGACGAGAAGAATTTTGTGGGTGCGCTGAACAATGTACACTGGTCCATGAACACCCATACGGCCAACTCGCTGGGCGAGGGTACCAAGGCCAACGAGGGCTACATCTATTACCTGCCCTACCAGCTGTGGCGCTACAACACCCTGCCGGGCGACTACAGCAACCGCGTGTTCCTGTTCTGGGACGAGTTCCGCGGGGGCTACTACAGGCTGCTCAACTCCAATGCCCGCGGCGAGGTCATCACACCTGGCTGGGAACGGATGCTGAGTCGCAACACATTGGAGGATGAGGCCATCGGCGAGGTTGGACAGCAGTTCAACAGAGGATACTAACCCTGAATTGAAAATTGAAAGCGGCGCACCGCCGCTGGTAATAAAACTAACACATTCAAACATTAACACATTCAAAATTGACTCACACATTAACACATTAACGAATAACACATTCAATAACTGAATTGAAAATTGAAAATTGAAACACGACTCACACATTAACACATTCACAAATTAACACATTCAATCAAATATTTGAGCAGATTACTGTCCGACATATTATATGTGATCGCTTACCACCTGGTGCGTTACCGCCGGGGAGTGACAAGCACCAATCTGGCCAAAGCCTACCCCCAATTCAGTGCGGAAAGGCGCAGGGAGATTGAGCGGGCCTACTATCACCACATCTGCGACCTGCTCATGGAGGGCATCTACAACCTCTATGCCCGCCCGCAAAGCATCATGAAACGCTACCGCTTTGTGAACCGCGAGGTGGTGAACCGCTACTACGAGCGCGGACAGAGCGTGGTGCTCATGTCGGCACACTACAACAATTGGGAGTACATGATCACCTCGCTGAACTATCAGGTGATGCACCACAGCGTGGGTGTCGGCAAGCCATTGCAGGACAAATCCGTGGCTGCGTACATCACGCGCAGGCGCGGACGCTACGGCACTGAGATTGTGGACCAGCACAACGTGCGGCAGACCATGGAATACTACCACCTGCACAAGGTTCCCGTGGCCTACATGATGCTCAGCGACCAGTCCCCCAACGATGTGCACAAGTCCTTCTGGACCCTGTTCATGAACCAGGAGACGCCTTTCCTCTACGGCGCCGAGTATTTTGCCCGCAAGTACAACATGCCCGTGCTCTACTACGAGGTGACCAAGGTGCGCCGCGGATACTACGAGGTGCGGTTCACGCCCCTGTGCGAGAAGCCCGGCGAGGTGCCGCAATACACCATCACTTCGCGCTACATAGCGATGCTCAAGCAGACCATCGACAAGAAACCGGAGTATTGGCTGTGGTCCCACCGGCGTTGGAAACGCACCCGCCCTGCCGACATGGAGCTGAAGCCGCTGACTATTGATTAACCCCTAATACCACACACATTTAGCCACTGAATACATCAAACTAAAGAGAAGAGAATGACCACTGCCGTTGTGATATTGAACTGGAATGGGAGGAAAATGCTGGAGCGTTTTCTGCCGTCGGTAACACTACACAGCACTGGCGACACCGAGGTAATCATTGCCGACAACGGCTCTACGGACGACTCCCTTGCCTTTGTGCGGGAGCACTACCCCTCCCTGCGCATCATCGAGCTGGACAAGAACTACGGTTTTGCCGGCGGCTACAACCGCGCGCTGGAACAGGTGGAGGCCGACTACTACGTGCTGCTGAACGACGATGTAGAGGTGACACCCAACTGGATAGAACCCGTCATAGCCCAGATGGAACAACATCCGGGCACAGCCATCTGCCAGCCCAAACTGCTCATGTACGACCAGCGGGACACCTTCGAATATGCCGGCGGCGCGGGCGGTTTCATCGACAACTACGGCTACCCCTTCTGTCGTGGCCGCATGTTCACCACCTTAGAGCAGGACCATGGCCAGTACGACGACCCCTGCCCCATCTTCTGGGCCACGGGGGCCGCCATGTTTGTCCGCTCATCAGTCTGGAAGGAGCTGGGCGGCTTGGACGACGATTTTTTCGCCCACATGGAGGAAATCGACTTCTGCTGGCGCGCCAAGAATGCCGGCTACGAGGTGGAATACTGTCCGCAGTCGGTGGTGTACCACGTGGGCGGCGGCACACTGCCCAAGTCCAATCCCCACAAAACCTATCTCAACTTCCGCAACAATATGGCCCTCCTCTACAAGAACCTGCCCCAGAACCGACTGGCGTGGGTAATGGTCTGCCGTGTGGTGCTGGACTATGTGGCGGCGTTCAAATTCCTGATGGAACGCAAACCAAAGGAGTTCTCCGCCGTGGTCAAAGCCCACAGAGCCTTCTACAAATGGATGCCCCGCCTCAAAATGAAACGCCAGCGGCGCGGGCAGCAGCACCCCGTCAGCTGCATCTACCCCCGGCTGATACTTGTTGATTACTATCTGCTTGGACACCATTTATTCAGCCAGCTACAAAGTAAACAGAAATAAACAAGAATTTAAATAGAAACAAAATACAAAATAAAACATAACATGAGAAAAGTTCGCGTCCGTTTCGCCCCCAGTCCCACAGGCCCGCTGCACATCGGCGGCGTCCGCACTGCATTGTACAACTACCTCTTTGCCCGCCAGAATGACGGCGACATGATACTGCGCATCGAAGACACTGACCAGACCCGTTTCATACCCGGTGCCGAAGACTATATCATCGAAGCCCTCGACTGGCTCGGCATCAAGTTTGACGAAGGTGTCCACATCGGCGGCAACTACGGCCCCTACCGCCAGAGCGACCGCAAGCCCCTCTACCGCCAGTATGCCGACCAACTGCTGCGCGACGGCTGGGCCTACTATGCCTTCGACCGGCCCGAAGCCCTCGATGCCAAACGCAAGGAATTTGAAGCCCAGAAGAAAACCTTCCAGTACGACTGCACCACCCGCGGCACCATGGAGAACAGCCTCTCCCTGCCCGCCGACGAGGTGACGCGCCGCCTACAGAACGGAGACCCCTACGTGGTCCGCTTCAAATTCCCGGAGAATATCGACATCACCGTCCACGACCTTATCCGCGGCGACGTGACCATGAACAGCCGTCTGCTGGACGACAAAGTGCTCTTCAAGTCGGACGGCATGCCCACCTACCACCTTGCCAACATTGTGGACGACCACCTGATGGAGGTGTCGCACGTCATCCGTGGCGAGGAGTGGCTCCCCTCGGCGCCCCTCCACGTCATGCTCTACCGTGCCTTTGGCTGGGAGGAGACCATGCCCCAGTTTGCCCACCTGCCCCTGCTGCTCAAACCCGACGGCAACGGCAAGCTGAGCAAGCGCGACGGCGACCGCCTCGGCTTCCCCGTCTTCCCCTTGGACTGGCACAACCCCGAGACTGGCGAACTCTCTACCGGCTACCGCGAACGCGGCTACCTGCCCGAAGCCGTGGTGAACATGCTGGCCCTCCTCGGCTGGAACCCCGGCAACGACCAGGAACTCATGACCATGGACGAGCTCATCAGCCTCTTCAGCATAGAGCATATCAGCAAGAGCGGAGCCAAATTCAACATCGAGAAAGCCAAATGGTTCAACCATGAATATCTGCAAAAATGCTCCGACGAGCGCATAGCCGAGATGTTCCTCCCCCAGCTCAAGGAGCACGGCATCGACGCCCCCCACGACTATGTTGTCAAGGTCTGCGGCATGATGAAAGAGCGCATCTCCTTCCCCTCCGAGCTGTGGGGCCAGACGCACTATTTCTTCGTCGCCCCGACCGAATACGACCCCAAGGCCGTTGCCAAGCGCTGGAAACCCGGCATGACCACCCACATGGCCAAAGTCATCGAAATCCTCAACACCGTCCCCTTTGAGTACGACGCCATCCACCAGGCGCTCCTTGAGGACTATATCAAAGGCAACGAACTCAACATGGGACAGATTATGAACTCCCTGCGCCTTGCCGTCGTCGGCACCACCGTCGGACCCGACATGCTCACCCTCGTCATGACCATCGGCAAGGAGGAGACCATTGCCCGCGTGCAGCGTGCCATCGACGTCCTCGGCGAGCCCGAGCAATAAAAAAGAATCCCGAAAATAATAAAACAACAATAACAATGGAAATCAATCAAGACCTCAACAAACCCGTCGACGACAACAGCCTCGACACCATCAGCATGAAAGAACCCCAGGAGCAGCGTCCCTCCAACCCTGAGCCTACTCCCAACGCCGAAAGCCCAGCCACACAAGCCCCCGAAGAGCCCAAGGACAATTGCTGCACTAAGAAGAGAAACTGCTGCCACACGGCCATCCTCGTGTGCAACATCGTGCTGCTCATCGGCCTCATACTCCTGTACATCTTCCACTTCACCGGCATCGGCACCCGCAGCATGCACAACCCCAACGCCACAGCACCCGTAGTGGCCAAAGACGGAGCCCTGAAAATAGCCTGCATCGACAGCGACACCCTCTTAGCCAAATACCAGTACGCCATTGACCTCCAGGAAGAACTCAACAAATACAAGGACGCTCAGGAAAAGAACTACCAGCAGCAGGTAACCAAGTTCCAAAAGGACTACCAGACCTACCTGCAAACCGGCGAGAACATGACCCTCAGCCAGCAGCAAGCCACCGAGGCCGAACTCAAACAGCGTTCCGAAAAACTCACAACCCTCGAGGCCGAGCTGACGCAGAAAGTCATGCAGAAACAGCTGGATGCCAACATCGAGCTCCTCAACCGCATCTTTGCCTTTGTGCGTGAATACAATGCCGCCAACCAGCAGTTCGACATCATCATGCGCAAGACCTTCAACGACAGTCCCACCCTGTACATGAACCCCGCCATGGACATCACCAACGAGATTATCGAAGGCCTCAACGAAGAATACAAAACCGTCAAAGGCAAGAAAGCCAGCAAATAATCCCTTCTTGCCAAACAAGAGAAGTGGGCATCCTGTTCGCGGAAGAACGGGGTGCCCACTTTCTTGTTTCTTTCCTTACTGCCTACTCTTTGTAGTCGCCGCGGTCTATGGTGCTTTCGTAGCCTATGCTGCGGATGCGCTGCTCGGTGCAGACGCGGCACTCGGCGGCTTCTTCGCCGGTGCAAATCTTGTTGTCGTAGATGGCATAGTCCTTGCGGTGGGTGCGCGGCGAGAGGTTGGGCATGATGACGTTGGCCCCGAACTGTATGCCGAGTTCCCGCCCACGGGGATGCAATGTGCCGAGGGCTGTGGTGGCGGGCAGCAGCACACGGGGGTGCAGCAGCCTTATCAGCGCCAGCAGCCGCAGGGTGGTCTCCACCTTGCCGTTGGGATAGCCTTCAAAGGGAGTGTTGTGCGTCGACACAAAGGGGCCAATGCCCACCATGTGGGGCTGGAAGGATCGGATGAACTGGAGGTCGGCATAGAGGGTGTCAATGGTCTGGAAGGGGGACCCGACCATAAAACCGCAGCCCACTTGGTAGCCTATTTCCTTCAGTGCTTTCAGGCACTCCATGCGGTGCTGCCAGGAGAGCTCGGCAGGGTGCAGTTGGGCATAGTGCGCGGGGTCGGCGGTCTCGTGTCGCAGCAGATACCTGTTGGCGCCGGCATCAAACAGGGCTTGGTAGCTCTCACGACTGCGCTCACCAAGGGAGAGGGTGATGGCGCAGTCCGGGTAGCGCTGGCGCACCGTGGAGACGATGCGGCACATGCGCTCGTCGTTGAACCAGGCATCCTCGCCGCCCTGCATCACAAAGGTGCGGAAACCAAGACGGTGTCCCGTCTCGCAGCATCCGTAGATTTCCTCCTCCGTCAGGCGATAGCGGACGGCATCCTTGTTGCTGCGCCGCAGTCCGCAATAGAGGCAGTCGTTCTTGCAATAGCTGGAGAGTTCCACCAGCCCGCGCATGAATATCTTGTTGCCGTAGACGCTGTCGGCCACCTCGCGGGCCGCTGCGCGCAGGTAGTCGATGGCCTCCTTGTTGTCGGTCGTCAGGATGAGTTCCAACTCCTCGCGGGTAATATCGCGGCTTTCCCGTATTTTGTCAATAGTATTCATTGCTGCCTATTGTTTACTTCTTTTCTTTCTTATGGTCGGGCTGGTCGCTCAGCACTTTCACCTCGTAGCCTATCTTGGCAAAGGCCTCGGTCAGTTTTTTCACGTCCGTCTTGGCCGGATTGTAGGTGATAGTGACCTGCTGTTTCTCCAAGCTGGTCTCAATCTTGCGAACACCCGGCTCAAAACGGATGTTCTCCTTGATTTTCTTCTCGCAATTCTGGCAGTGCATCTCTGGATTGGTGGTTACCACAAGCACGCGCATCTGCTTGCCTGAACCCGCCGAGCCGCGCTGACCGCAATCGGAATTGGCCGACAGACCAAAGGCAACAAAAAGTGCCATCAATAAACCCAGCAGTCGCTTCTTGAATGTGTCAATGTGTAAATGTGCCAATGTGTTAGTCATATTGAATGTGTTATTGTGTTAATTCGTTAATATGTTATTCGTGAGTCAATTATTATTATTTAATTATATGTTCATTCTAATACCGGCATAGCCCATGATGCCATGCACGGGTCCCCACACCAAGGTGGACTCGAAAGTGCTGTCCCACGGGTTGGCGGCTCCGATTACGGGGATGGGCTGGCGGTAGTTGGTCAGGTTCTCGCCGCCGACATACACCGTGATATGGCGGAAGCGGCGCGTCACCTGCATGTTCAACTGTGGATAGGCCGGGAAGCGTTCGTCCCACGAGGGGGTCCCGTCCGCCGTGGTGTAAGGCGTTGGCATGCGTCCGCCGCCGTTCAGCTGCAGGGTCAAATCCACCTGCCACAGCCCCATGTAGGGCTTCCATGCAACGGTGAACAGCCCTTTGTAGCGCGAGGTAAGGGGCTTCTCCATCAGCTGCCCCTTATCACCCGCAGCGGTTCGCTGCCCGCCGTAGGTGCAGCGCACGTCGTTGTAGCGGAACGCCGCCGTCAGCTCCAGTTCCTCGTCAAACTCTATGGAGCCGTCCACCTGCACAGTGTGTGAGAAGGACCTGCCGTCCAGCATCCCGATGCCAATCCTTGTGGGGTCGGAGTCGTAGTCCACCACCACCTGGTTCTGGAAATCGGTATAATAGTATTCCGCATTCAGTTTCAATGTCCGCTCCTCGCCCACGGGGATATAGAATGCCGCGGAGAGGCCGCTATTCCAAGCCTCCTCCATGCCGAGAGTGCCGTCCACCGCCACCGTCCGGCCCGAAGCCAGCAGGTAGTGGTTCTCAGCCCAGGCGTGGGGCGACCGATAGCCCTTGCCCGTCGACAGGCGGAATGTCACCAGATCCGAAGCCATCCACTTCACATGCAGCCGCGGCGTGACAAAAGCCCCATACAGGCTGCTCCTGTCCGCCCGCAAACCCGCCATCACCGTCAGCCGATACGACGGCTTGTAAGTGTATTCGGCGTAGACTCCCGGCACCACCTCCGTCTGCTGGCTGATGAGATTCACCGTACCGTTCACCCCCTCCGGCAGCCTCAGCGGGTTCACCCGCTCATCCAAGCCCTGCACCTGCACACTGGCTCCCGCCGAAAGCTGGTGCCGCTCATTGAATTCATGCTCAAAGATAAGACGCGAATAAAGATCCCTGTGATGCACGTTGTAATACCGTCGACCGAACTCGCTGCCGAGGTCGTACAGGCTTGCATTCGCCATCAAGGCGATATTCGTGTTGTGCTCATAGTTCAGCAACACGGCATGCTTCATATATGCCTCGTAGCGGTCGGCATTCAGCTTGACAACAAAGGGGTCGACGGACACGCCAGCCATCTGTCCGCCTTCGCGCTCCTCGCGTATCACGCCGATGCCGCCGTGGAAGATATACCGTCCGTTGACGTACTTCCAGCGGTTCTGCATGTTCAGCTGGCCGATGGCTGGCGAGTCGTGCCACCCATCCTTGTTCATATCGTGGTGCAGCCAGTCCTTCTCGCCATGCACCAGTACCTCGGTACTCAGACGGCTGTTCAGCTTCAGGTTTGCCACCACGTTGCCTTCCGTCTTCAGACGGCTGTCGGCAAACAGGTTCACGCTCACCCCCGGCTCTCGGTCGGGCTTCAGGTACTCAACGTCTATCTGGCCCGTGATGCTCTGGAAGCCCTGCTTCACGCTCGACGCGCCCTTGCTCACCGAGATGCTGTTCATCCAAGCCCCGGGCACATAGCCCAGCTCATACGGCGACGCCGCTCCGGCAAAGCAGGGCAGATTCTCTATCAGCATCTGCACATACTGCCCGCTCAAGCCCAACAGCTTGATTTGTCTGGCACCCACAGCGGCATCGCTGTAGTTCACATCCACGCTGGGGTTGGCCACAAAGCTCTCGCCCAGGTTGCAGCACGCTGCGCGGAACAGAACCTCCTGCCCCACCTTCGTGCCATTCTCCGCGCCGCCCAGACGGCTCATGCCCTCCGCGCGGCTGCGCACACTCACCTCCGAGAGGGTCTGCTTCTTCTGTATTGTGTCGCGGCTCTGCCCCACCGCACCGGCCATGGGCAACAGCAACGACAAAACTAAAATAAATCTTTTCATTGTTCTAAGCATTTGATGAATAACGACAATTTCGGCGGCACAAGGCCGCACACCCACAGCCCTGCCGTCGGCACATCCCTGTGCCACCGCAAGGCGCATCACGCATCCATCAAACGCGCATCACCATACTGTGTCCTCCCGCGCCGGGCGGACCCGTACAGGCCGCTGGCGCGACCAAAGAACCATTCGCATAAGGCCAAAGAGCCATCGGGAGTCCGTCGGCCCAACATGCCACACACACACAAGGCAGCACCACCCCGCCCATATCGGGCAGCGACTGCTGCATCTCGGCCGCAGACACCTGCGCCACCTTTACCGTCATGCACTTGCTGCTCTTGCAGCATCCTCCGCCTGTCGACGAGACAAAGCTCACATGCCCCGTGCACGAACACCGCTGCACCCCGATGCCTCCGGCACCGAAAAGCAACAGCATCAGCGCAGCGCACGCAACCATTATGGCGGACAGGCTTCTCATGTTATACAAATTCGTCCCCAATAACGCAAATCCCATCCTTTTATTGTATCCTTACCTGAAAATAAAATACCTCCAGCCAAACCCCTCTATATCAAGAAAAATGTGTATATTTGCACAAAGGAAAACATCCTCTCCCGAATAAACAAACACATCACAACACATTACAAATGAACAAATAAAACACCCCATGAGAACAACACTATTCATTCTTGCCACGCTGATTCTATTCCCCATAGCGGCCGCCGCACAAGATACCGCCCTGTTCACCAGCGGTGGTTCGCCGTCCCGCGGTGGTTCGCCGTCCACCAATCGGCTCACTGCCGACCTCCATTTCCTCACCCGTGGGGAAATACGCGACGGCGGCATTGCCGCTGCTGCGCCCGAAGCCACCCTCGGCGACCATGCCAACTTTGTGCTGGGCCGCTCCCGCCTCACCCTCGGCTTCGAAAAGACCTACCTCTCCACCCGGCTGGACCTCCGCCAACTCGGCATCTGGGGACAGGCCGGTGGCAGCGCCTTCAATGTCTACGAAGCCTGGGCACGCCTCTCTGCCCTGAGCGGCCTCTTCCTCCAGGCGGGCCGCCAGACTCTCTCCTACGACGACGAGCGCATTATAGGTCCCAACGACTGGGCCATGGCCGGCACCTCGCACGACGCCCTCAAACTGGGCTTCGAAGGCTGCGGCCACAAAGCGCACCTCATCCTCGCCTACAACCAAAACGAGGAGAACATGACCAACGGCAGCAGCTTCTACACCGGCGGCGCCCTCCCCTACAAAACCATGCAGACCGTCTGGTACCACTACGACCTCCCCTTAATCACCAGCGGAGGTGCTCCGCCCAACGGAGGTGCTCCGTCCCTCGGCATCTCACTGCTCATGATGAACATCGGCATGCAGGCAGGGCAGCCCGGCACGGGCGACCACATCGAATGGCAGCAAGTCTATGGCGGATACGCAAAATACGCACCGTCGCGATGGTCCCTCGAAGCCTCCTACTACCGCCAGTCCGGCCACAACGAGAACGGCAAAGCCATCAAAGCCTGGATGGCAAGCCTGTTGGCCAAATGGCAGCCCCAAAGTGCCTTCGGCTTCAAGGCCGGTTTCGACTACCTCAGCGGCGACGACTACTTCGTGGTGGCGCAGCAAGGCAACATCGGCCTCATCCAGCACGACACCCTCCGGGGCTTCACCTCCGTCTTCGGCTCCCACCACCAGTTCTACGGAGCCATGGACTTCTTCTACATCAGCACCTTCGTCAACGGTTTCTCCCCCGGACTCCAAAACGCCTTCATCGGCACCTACGTCAAGCCCATCAACAACCTGAGGATATACCTCGACTACCACTACTTGGCCATGAGCACCCGTCTGCCCGACATCGACATGGACATGACCCTCGGCCACGAACTGGAATTAGAAGCCTCCTGGCAAATCAAACAAGACGTCACCCTCTCCCTCGGCCTCTCCCTAATGGTCGGCACCAAGTCCATGGAACGCCTCAAACGCGCCTCCACCGACGGCAGCCTCCGCTGGGCCTGGCTCGCCCTAAACATCACCCCCCGCATCCTCACCAAAGAGTGGTAGTAAACATAAAAAGCAAAGTATAAACATGATACCAGTAATTCCTATTCTTTCGGACATCTCCCAACAGTCCAATAGTAATGCTCCCTCTTTATGGGAAATACTGTCTTTTTTAGGGTCTATTGCCTCAATCGTAAGTCTTCTTCTCATGTACAGAAAAGGTCTATTGGACAAACTCCTTCCCTACAGATGGCGCAAAAAATACAGGGAAAGCATCACCGAAGACCTAAGAAAAAACTATCTCAAGAACAAGATTTACATACAACCATACATAACAACTACTCCTCCTCAATCTTCCGATGAACCAGACAAGATAAACCTGGAAAACAAGAAACTATTGCGAGACTACTTTATCAACGAAGTCTTTATTAAGGAACCCAACGAATCCGACACTGTTTTCTTCCTCTTTGGCGACACGGGTACAGGCAAGACCGCTACCCTTGTCCACCTTTTCATCGATTACATAAAAAAGCACAATGCCTTTAACCTGCCGTTCCAAATTCGACTCATCTCCTTACGCGAATCTGATGCAATCAAGGACATTACAAACATCCCCAAAACAGAAAAGGAGAAACTCATACTACTACTTGATGCTATGGACGAAAACCCTGAAGTGAATGATCCAACACAACTTGACAGTTTTCTAAAAAAGCTAAAAGCAATCTTCCATGACTTTGCCCGTATAGTAATCACCTGCCGCCCACAATTTTTCCCTGACAACATTCGGCAAGAAATCATTACAAATCCTAAAGGAATACGGACGAGCACCGGTTGGATTGAATGCTCAATAAGATACTTGGCTCCCTTTGACGACCAGCAAGTACAAGATTACTTAGACCAAGCCATCACTTTCCGTTCTGAAAATCCAAGACGACGCAAGGCAGAGGATATTGTAAACATGCATCCCGCCATAGCCATTCGTCCCTTGGTATTAACCTACATCAACAAATTAGTCAATACAGAAAGACTCATCAACACAACCCTTGACCTATTTGACAACATTATCTATAGCATCCTAAATCGTGACATATCTAAATCACTCGGTTTAAAAGATAATAAAGATAAAATCAAGCAATGGTGGGAAGTATCCTCGTTGGTGGCAAAATACATGTACCAGAATAACAAACTGACAATAACCGACACTGAATTAGGCACCCTCCTTCCAAACAACATAGAGAAACTGTTCAAACAGCGTTCTTTACTCACCCGCTATGGAAACGAATTCCACTTTTCACACAAGTCCTTCTACGAATACTTCATGGCCTATCGATTCTTCCTACACCCTGATGAGATTGGGCAGGTTTATGGCATGGACTTCGCGCTGCAACTCTACGACGAACTGTATGCTTCCTATTCCAAGCAACACGATGTACTCTTTGCCGACCTCCACACCATAGACGTCGATGTAGTTGCCACTTCTCTTCACAACATAGGATCCAGCCTTGATGTTATTAACCACTTCGCACAAGCCGAGTTAGAATACACCGAAGCGCTCACCATCCGCCGCCAATTGGCCGACAAGAACCCCGATGCCTTCCTGCCGCATGTGGCCATGACGCTGAACAACTTGGCCATCCTCCACAGCGACACCAACCGCCATGCCGATGCCGAGCAGGAATACCAAGAGGCATTGACCGCTTACCGCCAATTGGCCGACAATAACCCCGATGCCTACCTACCGAACGTGGCCATGACGCTGAACAACTTGGCCAACCTCCACAGAGCCACCAATCGCCATGCCGAAGCCGAGCAGGAATACCAAGAGGCATTGTCCATCCGCCGACAATTAGCCGCCAAGAACCACGATGCCTACCTACCAGATGTGGCCGGTACGCTGAACAACTTGGCCCTCCTCCACAGCGACACCAACCGCCATGCCGATGCCGAGCAGGAATACCAAGAGGCATTGTCCATCCGCCGACAATTGGCCGACAAGAACCCCGATGCCTACCTACCAGATGTGGCCGGTACGCTGAACAACTTGGCCAACCTCCACAGAGCCACCAACCGCCATGCCGATGCCGAGCAGGAATACCAAGAGGCATTGGTCAATTACCGTATATTGGCCGACAATAACCCCGATGCCTACCTGCCGGATCTGGCCATGACGCTGAACAACTTGGCCATCCTCCACTACAACACCAACCGCCATGCCGATGCCGAGCAGGAATACCAAGAGGCATTGACCATCCGCCGCC
>JAFVCA010000013.1 GCA_017479705.1 Bacteroidales bacterium | reverse complement strand
GTGCGTGTGCACTCTTGTTCCCGGATCCCGAGGGCATGATACATGAAGCTGGTATCCATAACGTACGTTTTTTTTGCATTTACATTACGAAATGCCAGCTTCTTTTATTGCGTCTCACCTACGCATTTGTCGGAAGAACCAAAAAGAAGAGGTGTGAAAACAGCATGACGGTTGACCTATCGAGCACCAACGGCTCAGTAGGCAATAATGCTCCTGTGCTAAGTTTTAGAATGAACCGTAAAGAAAGCACTGAGTCCGACAACACAAACTGGACACCAGAAAGTAGCGGCTACGGCATCTATGCTGTTGGATTAAGACAAGATACTATGCTATACTACCTTCGTCTCCATGCAGACTCTGCTTATCTGCGCTATCTCAGTGACCATGGTATAATGCGATTCGACCACATGCTACACTATCAAAAAGACACTGTACGATTGACGACATCTACGATTGTATACCCCGTCCGCAACATCACCAGTCTTGTTGTGGTGAAGGACAAAGGGATTGCGAACTTTGTCACACGCGACGGCTGCCGGTACGAGTTAGTGGATTGATATTCCCCCACCAAACTTATTCAGTCCTCTCACCTGCATGAAAAGGTGGGAGGACTTCTTTTGGCCCGCCGTGGCAGCCCACATTGCTGGTTATAACCAAAGGCCAGCAGCGGGAGGTTATGGAACTCTGCCAAAAAACAGAATCAGATGGATTATTTTGTGGATACATACAAAAAGAGTTAAATAATATGGTTCTTTAAATACTTTTTCGTATCTTTGCATATTGGTGGGAAAAGGTTTTTTCGCGCCACTAATATTAATAACAACACATTACAACAAATTCAATAACATAAAACCTATGGCAAGAGAAATAAAATTCAGTCTGGTGTACCGCGACATGTGGCAGTCGTCGGGCAAGTATCAACCGCGTATGGACCAATTGGTGCAGGTGGCACCCGCCATCGTCAAGATGGGTTGTTTTGACCGCATCGAGACCAACGGCGGCGCCTTTGAGCAGGTGAACCTCATGTATGGCGAGAACCCCAACAAGTCCGTCCGGGCGTGGACCAAGGAGTTCAACAAGGCCGGCATCCAGACCCACATGCTGGAGCGCGCCCTCAACGGTCTGCGCATGTACGGTGTGCCCAAGGACGTGCGCCAGCTTATGCCTAAGGTGAAGAAAGCGCAGGGCGTGGACATCATGCGCTCCTTCTGCGGCTTGAACGATGTCCGCAACCTCGAACTCTCCGTCAAGTACGCCAAGGAGGCCGGCATGATCAGCCAGGCCGCCCTCAGCATCACCTATTCCCCCATCCACACCGTGGAGTACTACATGGGCATTGTGGACAAGCTGGTGGAGTTCGGCGCCGACGAGATTGCGCTGAAGGACATGGCCGGCATCGGCCGCCCCACCATGCTGGGCAAGCTGGTCTACCAGATTAAGAAGAAGTATCCCCACATCGTTGTCCAATACCATGGCCACACGGGTCCCGGTTTCGCCATGGCATCGGTGTTGGAGGTGGCGCGTGCCGGCGCCGATGTCATTGACACCGCCATGGAACCCTTAGCCTGGGGTATGGTCCATCCCGGCATCATCGCCGTCCAGGCCATGCTCAAGGAGGACGGCTTCTTGGTCAAGGACATCAACATGAGCGCCTACATGGAGACCCGCGCCCTGACGCAGTCCTTCCTCGACGACTTCCTGGGCCTTTACGTCAACCCCGCCAACCGCATCTGCACCTCCATGCTGGTGGGCTGCGGACTGCCCGGCGGCATGATGGGCAGCATGATGAGCGACCTGAAAGGCGTGCACAACGCCATCAACATGGCCCTCAAGAAGAATGGCAAGCCCGAAGTCACCTTCGACGAGCTGACCATACAGCTCTTCCAGGAGGTGGCCTACATCTGGCCCATGCTGGGCTATCCCCCATTGGTGACCCCCTTCAGCCAGTACACCAAGAACATTGCGCTGATGAACATCATGGCCCTTGCTCAGGGCAAACCCCGTTTCAGCCAAATCGACAAGGACAGCTGGAACATGATCCTGGGCCGTGCCGGCAAGCTGCCCGGACCGCTGGCCCCCGAAATCATCGAGCTGGCAAAGAAGAACAACCTGGAGTTCTACGACGGCAACCCGCAGGACGCCTATCCCGACGCCCTGCCCGAATACATCAAGGAGATGGAGCAGAACGGCTGGGACCGCGGCGAGGACGACGAGGAACTCTTCGAACTGGCCATGCACGACCGCCAGTACCGCGACTATAAATCCGGCTTGGCCAAAGAGCGTTTCGAGAAGGAGGTGGCGCAGCTCCGTGCCGAGAAGGCCGTGCCCGCTGCCGCCAAGGGCTCTGTCAACACTGCCGGTGCCGTGACCCTCACCCCCAACTACATCACCGAGAAGCATGCCAACGCCATGCCCGTGGTGGCCTCCGAGGACGGGCAGCTGCTCTGGGAGCTGGACTTCAACCGCTCCGTGCCTCCCGCTCCCGGCCGCGAATACAAGCAGGGCGACGTCTTCTGCATCATCCAGGCCAGCTACGCCCTTGTCAACGTGTACATGAACAAGGGTGGCCGACTGATTGACACCTGCGTCAAACAGGGGCAGATGGTCAAGAAGGGCGACATCCTCGGCTGGATTGAATAACCCGCGTGCGGAGACTCACTCCCGCGCCAAAGATAGAGAAAAAGAAGGGCAGCTTCTGGTCTGCCCTTCTTTTTCTCTATCCCTGCAAAGCTGCTTGCACACAATCGCTTATCGGCTCATGGCGTACACCGTGCCGGTTGTTAAATGCTGTTAATTCAGCCATCCTTTTGTAGTTTTTGGATTCCTTTTTGCGTTGTTATGGCTGAAGACGGTCCTGAAAAAGGCCTCCTCCCCGGGATAAAAACGACAAACAAAAAAAGTATTAACAACGAAAAAACATTCAACAAATGAAGAAACAAATCCTTTTAATCGCTGCCGCCCTGCTGCTCGGCGTCACCGCTTGCCAGAAAGAAGACATCGCCCCCATGAACAACCACCAGTCCGACAACATCATGGTGAAGAGCACTGCCGACCTCATCGGCACCGAGTGGACACTGACCATGAACCTCTTCGACTCCGTTGAGTTTATCGGCGGCGGCTGCGGATTCTTCGGCGGTGGCTGCGGATTCCCCGAAGACGATTTCAACTGGGACAGCATCATGGGTCTGGACATGCAGCTCCAGCTGGGCCTCAGCTTCGACTCCACCTACGCCCACATCTCCTTCCCCGACGACGTGACCGTACTCACTTTTGCCGAAGTGGACGGCGAATATACATTAGAGGAAATCGAAAGCATGAACTTCGCCTACAGCTATGACCCCACCACCCTCACCGGCTCCCTCACCGCCAACACCATTGACGAGAACGGCAACCCCGACACCTACCAAATCCCCTTCACCTACGACACCACCACCGATGCCATCATCATCAACATGGAATTTGCCTACGGCTTCAGCGAGGACGACACCATGACCTACCAGCTGGTCTTCCACCGCAACGTCTGAGAATCACGGAATCATACAATTTAAACATCATCATCACGAAGGCACCTCGAAAGTCACTGAGGTGCCTTCTTCTTTTTTGCCCTTTGCAACCTGTGCGCCGCACGGTGGCTCCCCTGTGTGCGCGGCCCGTCCCCGCCCCCACCCGCGGCCCGCCTCATAGCTTCTATTTAGATTCCATTTCTTTTCCGTTTACATTCCACATTATTTCTGACCGGGAATAAATCAGTTGTTTTCGCAATGGGCAAAGTGGCAGGAAGAGACCAACCGCGCCAGCACTACATCCAAACGAAAGAGACCAACCGCGCCAGCCCTCCCCTTTCGAAAGGGGCCGGGGGTATGAAAAAAAAAGCAGCAGTTATAGAAACATACCCCCAGCCCCTCTGAAGAGGGGAGCCCGCGGTGGCGGGTCAGAGCCGACAAGAGGATTTCCAAAGGAAGAGACCAACCGCGCCAGCACTACATCCAAACGGAAGAGACCAACCGCGCCAGCACTCCCCTTTCGAAAGGGGTCGGGGGTATGAAAAAAAACAGCAGTTATAGAGACATACCCCCAGCCCCTCTGAAGAGGGGAGCCCGCGGTGGCGGGTCAGAGCCGACAAGAGAATCTCCAAAGGAAGAGACCAACC
>JAFVCA010000012.1 GCA_017479705.1 Bacteroidales bacterium | reverse complement strand
GAGGTATCGTTCGCAATCCTCCTCTGTCTTAAACTGTTGTGTGAATTCTAGTAGTTTCATGTGTCCTGTATTTGCATGCAAAGTTACGAATTATCTGTGTTCTGGCAAAAAAATCTTCGGTTTCTTGCGGATAATCATGTTATTTTATGTATTTTTGCAAATCATATATGATTCTCGATGACATTATTATAACATTAATATAGAATAGTTTAAAACATTATGGACAAAAAGAAATCAATAGAGGCTTTGCAGTTTTTTGCAACAGGTCTTACAGAAGGTGCATTGGTGCACAAATTACAGGGACAGATTTTCAGGTCACAAGGTTTTACCAAGCTGGGTGAAAAATATATTGAGCACTTCGGTGAGGAAATGGGTTGGGTCGAAAAGTTCTACGACCGCATTCTTGACCTTGGCGGCGAGGTGAAGTCTGAAGGTACCAAGGCTCGCGACCTGGTGTGCGACGCAGTGGAGTATGTAAAGGCTGACCTGAAGATTCAGGAGGCTGGTGTAGAGTTGCTGTATAAGTGCATGGAAGGCCTGCACGACGACCCCACAACATACGACATCATGAAGGCATATCTGGCAGACGAGGAGGAGGACCTTTACTGGAGCCAGAACCAGATTGAACTGATGGAGAAAATCGGCATTCAGAATTGGCTAATATCTCAAATGTAAATCAAATGGTTATGGATAACGTTCAGAAAGTTTATGATTTTTTGGTGGATGCCAAGTGCTTCTACCTTGCCACTGTCGAAGGCGACCAGCCGCGTGTGCGTCCCTATGGTGCGCAGTTGCTCTACGAAGGTAAACTATACCTTATGGCTTTTGGAAAAACAAACGCTACCCGCCAGTTGGCTGCCAATCAGAAAGCGGAAATTTGTGCATTTAAAGGCCAGACGCTCCGCGTGGAGTGCAAGCTGATTGAGGACAACCGCGCAGAAGTGAGGAAAGCCCTTGTGGATGCTATGCCCCAATTGAAAGCCGCTCTTGGTGAAAATGGTGAGAATGGCGTGATGTATTGCGTCAGCGATGCTAAGGCAACGTTCTATCAACTTATGGAACCTGTCGAGACAATTAATTTCTAAATAATCTGTAGCAATGAAGGAACAAGTATTGCAAGCCATGCGCGAGGCGGGCAAGCCCGTTTCAGCTGGCGACGTGACCAAGGTTCTGAATGCCGACCGTAAAGAGGTCGACAAGGCTTTCGCTGAACTCAAAAAGGAGGGCGCTATTGTGTCCCCCGTTCGTTGCAAATGGGAACCTGCCCATTAATTCATTTTTTGAAGTGGGGGCGAGTCCGTTGTTTTGGATGAGCCCCTTTTTTTGACTATGGTGAAGAGACATATAGATATATGCGATTATGCTGGTCAAGTTATTAAGGCTATGAGTCCTGGCATATTGTTGACCACTAGGGTGGGCGACAAAATCAACTCGATGGTGATTGGCTGGGGAACACTGGGCATGGTGTGGGAAAGACCCATCTTTGTTGCCTACGTCCGCGACTGCCGCTACACTAAGGAGATGCTTGATAATTGCCATGAGTTCACGGTTAATGTGCCAACAGGACCTTTTGACAAGCGTATTCTGGGCATCTGCGGCGGGAAGAGCGGTCGCGAGATGGATAAGATTGCCCTCTCCGGACTGACTTTGGTGGAGCCAGAAGTAATATCCACTCCGGGATTCAAGGAGTTTCCTCTTACACTGGAATGTAAGGTTCTTTACGACCAGGAGCAGGAGGCCTCCCGGCTTGGGATGGACATAAGGAGAAGTTTCTACACCATTGAAAAAGGCGACCATACAGCCTATTATGGCCAAGTGGTATCGTCATATATTATTGAGAATTAAGATTCATAAAACTAAGAGTTGATATCATTATGACAACAGCGATTCGTTATTACACTAAGTTTGGCCATTCGGCTCAAATGGCTGAGGTGGTGGGACAGGTGGTTGGAGCCAAGCCTATGACGGTTGATGTCCCAGTCTCCGAGCCTGTGGATGTACTCTATTTAGGCACAGGCGTTCTCTTCGGCAGAATACACAAAGAGATGGAGCACTATATCCGCACGCTGACACCGGACAAGGTGAAACGTGTGGTGTGTTTTGGCTCGTGCGCCATCATTCCGTCTCCGGTGCCTCAGATGAGCAAGTTGCTTTCGTCTCAGGGTATAGCTGTCGACCAGCGTTCCTTCACATGCCGTGGCGCAATGGGTCCACTCCATAAGGGACACCCTGATAAACAGGATTTAGACAATCTCCGCAAGTTCATTCAAACTACAATCTAACAGGTTTTACTATGGAAATTAAAGCTATACGCCTTTTTGACGGTGGTTTTATGCATCAGCAGTTCGCCTTTGGCGGCGAAGGCAAAGAAGGTCTGGACGAGCAGATTATTTATCGAAGCAGTCTGCAGAACTTCCTGATTGATATGGGTGACGAGGTGGTACTTGTCGATACGGGCTTCGAGAATGGTTTCGCCGCTCCCGCCAAGAAACTGGGAGCCCCTCTATACATGGGCGAAAAGGTTCAGGACTATATGGAGGGTTTTGCAGCCCTTGGCTATCGCCCTGAACAGGTTACAAAAATACTGATAACCCATAAGCATCCAGACCATTCAGGAGCGATCAAGTATTTCCCGAATGCCAAAGTATTTATCTCGCCGGAGGATGCAGAAGCCCTGAAGCTCAGCGGCGACAGTATTGTACCCGTTACATACAAGGACGGAGCATATCACAATTTCCCCAAGGCCGAGAAGATTGCCGATGGCGTTTGGTTTGTGGAGGCTAAAGGACATACCAAGGGGAACAGCATCGTCATTGTAGAAAAGGATGGTCTTTTCTATATGATGCATGGCGATGTGACCTATTGTGACGCCGCCCTGAAGGCAAATAAATTGTCGGTTGTGTTTGAGGATGTGGTTGCAGCACGGCAGACATTAGATGCTGTGCGTGCTTTTGTGTCCGCCAACCCTACCGTTTACCTCTCCACGCATTGCCCTGAAGGCTATGAGAATTTGGAGATGAAACGGGTTATGTCTTTGTAGCTGTTTCGGTCTACTGTACACTTTAGAACAAAAAAAGCGACCTTGTTGAGGTCGCTTTTTTATGGAGTAGGGGTGTGTGATTAGGCACCCAGTTCGAGACGCTTGAAACCAGTGCAGCGGAGTTCTTTGTCGGTGCTTTCGATGAACTGACGGACAGTCATCTTGCTTTCCATGATGTACTCTTGCTCAACCAGGGTGTTCTCTTTGAAGAACTTGTTCAGGCGACCCAGAGCAATCTGCTGAATCTGGTTCTCATTGAGGGTGGCAGCCTTCTTGGCTCTTTCTTCCTCTTTGATTTTCTTGGCCTGTTCGACCTGTTCCTCGGTGATCCAGCCTTTGGCGCAGTTGGAGGCCATGTGCTCTTCGGTGTCTACATGGGCGGGGTTGATACCAGCCTTTTTCAAGGCAGCGTCAACAGCCTTGCCAATGAGTTCCTCGCGGGTCTTCTCAGCGGCAACGGCCAGTTCCTTATCCTTGACCTCTTGGGGGATGCTGTCGGCATCAAGGGCTAAGGGACGCATGGCGACAACCTGCATGGCAATGTTGTGGCCAACCTCATCGTAGCCCTCCTTGGACATACCAACGACAGAAGCCATACGGTTGCCGGGGTGGATGTAAGCATAGACCTTGGCGGCCTCGATGGTCTCGAAGTGAGCAAGCTCGATCTTCTCACCAATCTTGGCAATCTGGTCGGTGATGCAGTCGCTCACCTTGCGGCCTTCAAGCTCCATGTCGAGCACCTGCTCTCTGTTGGCGAGGCGCTTGGCCATGGCGTTGTCGAGGATGCTGGTGGTGAAAGCCACGAAGTCAGCATTGGTGGCCACGAAGTCGGTCTCGCAGCTCAGCATGATGACGGCACCGTAGTTGCCATTGCTCTTGGCCAGTACGCAGCCTTCGTTGGCGTCGCGGTCAGCGCGCTTGGCAGCCATCTTTTGACCTTTCTGACGGAGGAAGTCGATAGCTTTCTCGAAGTCGCCGTCGCATTCGACGAGGGCTTTTTTGCAGTCCATCATGCCGACACCGGTCAATTGGCGCAGCTCGTTTACCTGTTTTGCAGTGATATTTGCCATAGTAATGAGTTTCTTTCTTGTTAATGATTAATGTTTTGCAGAGCCCATGTCTTATTCAGCTTTGGGCTCTTCTTCCTTTGCCTTGGGGGCGTCGGTACGAGGTCTGCGGGGGCGGGTCTTTCTCTCAACGGGAGCCTCCTCGGCCTGAGTTTCGTCCTTCTCCTCATTTTGGGCGTCTTTGTCGAGCATACGCTCGTTAAGACCTTCCTGGATAGCCTCCGTCATGTGTTTCAGGATGGCGGCAATCGATTTGGAAGCATCATCGTTAGCGGGGATCGGGAAGTCGATAAGGTCAGGGTTGCAGTTGGTGTCGACCAGTGCAAAGGTGGGGATGTTCAGACGGCGAGCCTCGGCGACGGCAATGTGCTCCTTGTTGATGTCAATGACGAACAGGGCGCTGGGCAGACGGGTAAGGTCGGCAATGCTACCCAGATTCTTGTCGAGCTTGGCACGTTCGCGCTGCACCTGAAGGCGTTCACGTTTGCTGATATTGTTGAAATCCTTGTCGTGCATCAGCTGGTCGAGATTATTCATCTTCTTCACAGCTTTGCGGATGGTGGCGAAGTTAGTGAGCATGCCGCCGGGCCAACGCTCGGTAACGAAAGGCATGTCGACGCTCTTGGCCATCTCGCCTACGATATCTTTAGCCTGTTTTTTGGTGGCCACGAACAGAACTTTCTTGCCGCTCTTGGCAATCTGTTTCAGTGCAGCAGCAGCCTCGTCAGCCTTGGCGATGGTCTTTTGCAGGTCAATAACGTGGATACCGTTGTGCTCCTTGAAAATGTAGGGAGCCATTTTGGGATTCCATTTTCTCTTGAGGTGTCCAAAGTGACAACCGGCCTCAAGGAGTTCTTCGAATTTTAATTCAGTCATTTCTTTTTATTGTTTACTTTCCTAATTTGAACCAATCGTAGAGTAGTCCTTTGGGCTTGGTTTTTCGGCGGTCCTATGCTGCCGAACTGGCAACTAAGCGGAGCGTCTCTCCGATTTGGATTCTAAACTTTGATTTTGTTGTTCTGTTGAGCGCTACAGCTATCCAACGGTTAACGTTTGCTGAACTGGAAGCGCTTACGGGCTTTGGGCTGGCCGGGCTTTTTACGCTCAACCATACGGGGGTCGCGCATCAGGAAGCCTTCCTTTTTGAGAGCGGGACGGTCCTCGATGTTGTTCTCGCAGAGTGCGCGTGCAATGGCCATGCGAAGAGCCTGAGCCTGACCAGTGATTCCACCGCCATCGAGGTTGGCTTTGATGTCCCATTTGCCTTCAGCTCCGGCAACCTGTAGAGGCTGGTTGACGATGAACTGCAGCGGACCAGTGGGGAAATACTCTTTATAGTCTCTTGTGTTGACAACAATCTTGCCGGTGCCAGGGGTCATATAGATGCGGGCAACGGAACATTTTCTTCTACCAATGGTGTTGATTACTTCCATATCTTATTTATCTAACGTCGTTAATATTGATTGCTTTGGGATTCTGACCCTGATGGGGATGCTCGGGACCGGCATAGATATGCAGGTTGCGGTACAGGGCGTCGCCAAGACGGTTTTTAGGAAGCATGCCACGGATGGCGTGTTCGAGAACGCGCTCCGGATGGGTGGCGAGAACCTTTGCAGGGGTGGTCTCGCGCTGGCCACCGGGGTATCCAGTGTAGCGTTGGTAGATTTTGTCGGTCATTTTCTTGCCGGTGAAGACAACCTTTTCGGCATTGATGATGATGACATTGTCGCCGCAGTCGACATGCGGGGTGTAGCAAGGTTTAGTCTTGCCACGCAGGATGTTGGCCACGCGGGTAGCCAAACGGCCTACGGTCTGATTCTCGGCATCAACAAGCACCCATTCCTTCTGGACGGTGTTCTTGTTGGCGGAGATTGTTTTGTAACTTAATGTACTCATTTTTTATTTTACTAACGATGGTGTTTTTTGTTTTCTTGTTGATAACTCCTCCGATTGAACAACTTTTCGGCTGTCGACGGATATACAGCCTACGTGTTTATCAATCTGATGCAGAATGCTTTGAACGGGTAAATCAAGCATTTTTGCACCATTTTTGGAGACTGCAAAGTTACGAACATTTTTTCAACCAGCCAAATATTTTTTCACTTTCTCTCTAAAAAGTGCTTTTCTTCTCAGGGCTGGCAGCAGAGAAAGGCTGTTTTGTGCTCCCCGACGGTGGTGGCAATGACGAACATGTCGCCACCTTCTTTGAGGCCTAATTGGCGTTGCAAGACAGCTGCTTCGACGGGATAGTTGCGCGTCACCACGTGTGCTTTCCCACTGGGTAGGACAGTGGCAATTTCTTTGCGTGTGGGTTTGATTTCTTTTAGCACCCGGAAGGTGCGCCCTGCGAATTTTTCGGGATATTGGTCGGCGGTGTAAAGATGTGTGTTGCGGGCCAGTTTCTCCATACCAGTCCATTGGCAAAGCAGGTTGAACGGGCCACCTTTCATCAGGGCAGCATCGGGTTCGTAGAGTAAACTTTTCACGTGCGAGCAAAACACAGGTTCAGATGAGGCTTCTTGGCTTTGTGTAAAGGTGTAATCGTTTGTGCTGTTGGCTTGTATGGCTGTGCAGTGGATTGTTGTCTCGCCATCGTTACTGCCGCACACAAACAGCACCTCTTTGCACTCTCCTTTCACCGAGATGATATGCACTTGGTATACCGAGCCTAATTGGGTTTGAGCAAGATGAAGGTCAATCATTGGCGAGGCTTTCACTATCAGCCATCGGCAGTGTGAAAGCAAAAGGGACATTTGTTGCAGTATGTTGGGCTCGCAATCCTCAAAGGCAGTCATTTTTCGCCCCGAAGAGGATCGGCGGGCAGGGTCAATATATATAATGTCGAATATGCTGTTTGTTTCGGCTAACCAGGCAAGACTGTCCGCCTGATGAACAGTCAGGTTTTCTATTCCCAAAACCTGTCGATTCTGCTCCATCAAGGTGCAAAGTTCAGAGCTGTGTTCTACGTAGTCCACCTTGGTCTTGATGCCTTCTTCTTGGGCAAAGGCAAGGCTGTCAATACCCATCCCACCAGTGAGGTCGGCTATGGTAATGGCACGCTTGTTATGGCATAATTCTCTCACCATGCTGGCTTTATACTTGGCCGTCTGTTCTGATGAACTCTGTTCACGGTTGAGGCGTGGCGGGTAGCGGAATTCGTCATGTTGCAGCAACGATGGCCATTTCTCCCGTGCAGTGCGCAATCCCTCAATCTGCTGCACCGCAGCGGACATATCAATAGACGGATACCTCGCAGCCGACAGCAACAGGCGCGAGGTATCCTCTGTTAAGTGTGTTCTTACAAAATCAATAAACTCCCTCGTCATGCAGTCTTTTCAGTCGATCAACCACGATAGGACGGTCCTCTTTGTACGTGACGCCGAACCACTGGGCTGTAGTCTTCAGCACTCGCATGGTGGCGTATCCATTGTTGATGAACGTATTGACAGCGTAAGGGATGTAGTATTCCGATTTCATCTCGGAGCCGTGCTCACGCAGGAAAGTTACGAACAGCTTATCGCTTTCCACAAAATAGTCTGGAGTGAAGCCGAACAAGTTCATGGACACAGTGGCATCGGGCGAGAGGGGGTGCATAGAGCCATCGGAGTCCTTGTATTCAATTCCATTTTCAGTACGTCCGATGCTGGTCCGCTCCGTCATGCCGGCAAGCAGTCCATTGGCATCCACTTCGCACACTCCGCGGGACACGGTGCCGTTCTCGCTCAGCGTGTTTTCCAGTCGGTAACCCACCATGCAGTACTGCCCTTTGGTACCCTCCAGGGTACGCAGATGGTCGGCCATCACTTGGAAGGCATCCCGTCCATAGAAATCGTCGGCATTGATGATGGCGAATGGCTCATGGATGACGTCCTTGGCCATCAGAATGGCGTGGTTGGTGCCCCAAGGCTTCTCGCGGCCTTCGGGCACGCTGAATCCCTCCGGCAGACAGTCCAGCTCCTGGAAGACATATTCCACTGCTATGCGGTTGCCGAAATGCTCAGCGTTGATCTTCTCTTTGAACTCCTTTTCGAAGCTGTGGCGGATAACAAAGACTACTTTTCCGAAACCAGCGCGGATAGCATCGTTGATGGAGTAGTCCATGATGATTTCACCGTTGGGGCCCAGGCCATCCATCTGTTTCAGTCCGCCATATCGGCTGCCCATTCCAGCAGCGAGAACTAATAATGTAGGTTGCATATTATTTCGTTTTTTATGTTGTTTTTAGTTTGAGTCTTGATGGTTTGATGGTTTGGAGCTTTGCTTGTCTCTTTTCACCCCGAACAGATAATAGGCCAGGGTAGGACTGGTTCGGATAAAGTTGCTGATTAAAAGACAGAAAGCAATCACAAGCAATGCGAGGATTGTGGCACATGTGGCCAGAAGGACAGTATTCTCTGCTTTGCAGAAGAAATCGCTCACTATATGGAGTTGGGGGATAAGGAAATAGTGCAATAGATATATGTCAAGAGTCCGTTTCCCGATATATTGAAGGCTGCGTCCTATGCGAGTATTAGACGAGAAGGAATGTTCGTAATGCCTGAAAGCAGATACCACACTGAGAATCCCCATATAGCGGATTACCTCCACAAGCAGTTTACTGACCACTCGCCAAACCAAAGAATCCATCAAACTGGAGGCTTTAAGGAAACTATTGGCAATAAAGAGCCCAAAGAACAGCAGGATAATAACAGCTATGATGTTGGGGCGTTGAAGGAAGCGGAAAATGCGCTCCTGATAGCAGGCAAAGATATTGCCAAACACAAAGAATTGAAAGTAAAGCATGAAGTTGAATGTGCTGAACCATCGAGCCACGGGATACTTATATATGGTCGAACTTCCTGCCAGGGTTATCAGATAGAGAATCACAGCTATGCCGGCCAACACCATCTGTCTGGTTGATAGCTTGCATCTCGCAAGAACAAATGAAACTGTGTAGTGAATAACAAACATTGCCAACAACGCAATAGTAAACCAGTATCCCAGTTTGGCAGGATTGTCAAAGAACATAATAATACTACTGGCTGCTGTTTGGTTATGCAAATGGGAGAAGACGGTGATGGAGAAGAGCAACCCGAAAAACAGTGTGGGGATAATTTGTATCCGCATCTTCTTCAGCATCTGACGGGTATAATACTGCCTGTCCCATACCTCGCCTGCACGGTAAGCAATAAACCCACTGATGAAGAAGAACAGTGGCATCCTGAACTGCGAGAAAAAGCTGTTCACCGTGTTGCTGGGTATTCCGAACCCAAAGACCTCAATATGTGAAAACACCACCAATATCATGGTAAACCCACGCAATGCATCTATCCATTCTATTCTTTTCGTGGGACTCAGGGATGTGGATTTGTTCGGGGATAATAATTCTGTCATGTTCCTTTTGTTGTGGTGGATATGATGAGAATACTATTGTCTTTTCTTCATGAAAAACTCTTTCAGCAGGGCTTCGCAGTCCTCTTTCAGCACGCCGCTCTCCACCTTTGTCTTTGGGTGCAGCAGTCCTTCTCCAAAGCGTTTGAAGCCGCGTTTGAGGTCTGATGCCCCGTACACGATGCGCCCTATCTGTGTCCACCCAGCCGCTCCGGCGCACATCACGCAGGGTTCAAGTGTCACATAGAGGGTGCAATCCGTCAGGTATTTGGCATCAAGCATATTGGTGGCCGCTGTGAATGCCAGCATCTCGGCGTGAGCCGTCACGTCATGCAGCCGCTCCGTGTTGTTGTGGGCGCGGGCTATGATGCGCTCATTGCTCACTATCACGGCTCCCACGGGTATCTCGTCCTCGTCGAACGCCGCACGGGCCTCATGCAGTGCCTGCTGCATATAATACTCGTCTGGATTGTCGAAAAGGCTCATTCTCAGTACACGTTTTTGTTGAAATAAGCACTGTTGGGTGCCACCATTTCATATTTGTTGTGAATAACGAACAGTTGCCCTTCAATCTGGTAAGACTCCATTGTGGGCAACAGACACCCTCTGAAAGGGATAAACTCATGCCACCCTCTCCAGTCCACACGCTGTGCATCCACGGCAGGCTCTGCATCGCCAAACAGGTGGTTCTCTTCCGTCACAATAAACAGCAGCCCTGTCTCTTTCTCGAAGAAATAATTCCGGTCATAGATTCCCGGCGACGTCACGAAAACCCTATATACGGGGTGGTCGTTATAGGTGTATTGCCCAAGGTAATATGCCTCGGAGCCTTTGCTGCGCCAGTCGTATAGCGCACCGCGTATGTCCAGTGCCATGGTGTAGTCGTAGTATGATGCTTGCGACATGCTTCGCCAGGCGCGGTTAGTCCGTGAGAATCGCTCGAACAGTTTCTTGCCGTTAGAGTAGTATGCATCCTCCATGCGTCCGTTTTGCCACATCTCAATGCGGTTTTGTCGGTTGGCTCCATACCATCTTAGTATTTTGATTGTGTCTTGCGGATGGTCGCGTTCCACTACCCACGATTGCACAAACAGGACGCTGTCCTTCAGCAGATGGTTGAAATTCAGGTAACTCAGATAGTTGTCGATGATGGAGGCGGCCATAGCCGTGTCTCCCTTCGTCGGGTCATTCTTCAGCAAGTCTGCCGTGGTCTGTGCCTGCATTCCTGCCGACAACATTCCTGCCACAAGCACCAAAAACAGTTTCCTTTTCATATTCAGTTTTCTATAATGGTTTGACGCTCTTGGGTATGGCAAAGGGGAAGGTCAAGTCTTGCATCTCTTTCCATGGCTCCATCACGATGGTGGCCTCTATGCCGTAGGGTCGTGCCATTTCTGCCAGTCGCGTTCCCGCATCGGCCGAGCGCACCGTCTCGGACAGTGTCTTGAAATCCGTGCGCAGTTGGAAACGCTGGTACAGCTCGTCATACGTCCCCTTAAAATAGCGGTTCATTACCACGGCATACACCATCACCGAGTCTGGTGTAAACTTTGCCCGTCCCAGTTCCAGCACCTTCGAGGCGCTAATCCAGATGATGCTGTCCTCCATCATTCTCATCTGCCCGTTGGCCGACAGCCCATTGGTGCTCACGCTGAAGTTGGCGGTGTACAGCCTTGCGCTTGTCGCCGTGGGGGTGCTTGCGTTCCCTGTTGTGGTGCCATCCCGTTGGCTGCGGCATCCTGCGGCCACCAGGGCCAGTCCCAGCATGATGGGGACTATGCGGTTTTTTAACGACATGTCTGTTCTATTTTTTGTTTCACATCTTTTACTGCGTTCTCGTTCGGGGCAATCATCTGGCATCGGTCAAGGTAGAAGCGGGCCTTCTCGCAGTTTCCCTGTCTCAGGTACCCCTCTGCCAGAATAAGATACGGGCGCAAGTGCAGCGGGAACAGCTCCGATGCCTGGCGTGCATGCTCAAGCATCTCGGCCTCGCCCTCCTCGTACTGCCCTTCGCAAATCAGCAGCATCTCCCATATCCCATACTGGCTCTTGTCCGTAGCCAGGTGGATTTTGAACTGCTCTGCCGCCTCGCGGAAACGTTCCTGTGCGGCCAGCATCTGTCCGTACATCACGGCAAACCCCTCGCCCTCGGTGCATGTCTGGGCAATACTGTCGGCCAGTGCAAAGCATTTCTTCCCGTAGGCGTTGAAGAAAGCCTCATTGTGCAAAAACTCCGTCATGAACACCATCCTGTCGCGGCATCGCAATGCTGGATTCGACACCCCTTGGCGCAAATGTTTGTAGGCATCGTGCATGTTTCCCATGTCCAGGTGGCATGAGGCCAGCGAGATGTGTATGTTCTCGTCCGACGGGTTTGTCTCTAAAATGTAATTATAGTATTGTAAAGCCTTTTCATAGTTCTTCTCGTTCATATAGCTTTCCGCCAGTATGGCGCTGTAGCGGGGCTCCGAGGGCACTGCCGCAGCCAGTTTCTCCAGCTCCTTGCGGGCTTTGTCGGGCTTGTTGAGGGCGTTCCACAACTTCTGCTTTTGTAGCGACACCTCCTCCTTTATGCCGAAACGCCTCTCCACGCGGTCCAGCACGGCAATGCTCCCTGGCACATCGTTGCAAAACAGGTAGGCGTTTGACAGGCTGTAGTAGTAGTCCGTATTGTCGGGATACTTTTTCACCAGCTCTTCCCATGTGGCCTTCACATTCTTCGTGTCGCGCAGCTGCTCGTATATTCTTGCCAGTTGTATTCGGTACCATGCGTTGTTGTCGTCCAGTTCGCAAGCCCTGCGGGTGTGGTACAAGGCGCTGTCTATCCAGCCCATTGAGAAATACAGCCTCCCCAGCCCATAGTGTGCCGGTGAGTACATGGGATTCTTCTTCAGCAGCCCTTGGTACATCTCCACCGACTCCTCCTCCTTGCCCAGCAGGTGCTGCATTGTGGCGTCTATCAAGGCCGAATCGTTGCTCAGCTCCTCGGCGGTCACCTCGCGTATCGGGGCCCGTCGGTAGGGATTCTTTGTCTCGGTGGCCTTCTTGCCCCCGGCACACGACATCACCAGCGCCGTTATGGCCGTTAATAAGGTTACTATATAAATTCTTTTCCTCATAGTCTTACTGTTTGCTTTTCTCGCTCCCCTTTAACTGACATTTCCTCTTTTTATTGTGCCCACCCCAACATTTCTTCCTAACACTACCGGCTCCTGCCGTTGGTTTCCTCTACTCGAAGGGTGAAAAATAATTAAAAAACCAAAAAAAACTTTTCATGTCAAAAAAATCATATATATTTGCAGTGTAAAACAATGTACCCGAACACCCTCCAAGCAATACTGCAAAATGTTGTGAAAGAGAGTTGTAGGCTATGTTAAAATGGAAATTTATTATTCATCAAAATTACAAACAACAATGAAAAAAACATTAATGGTTCTAACTTTTGCCCTGTGCGGATCCATCGCTTTCGCACAGACGGCCACTCCTTACCAAGGACGTGAAGTTAAGGCTGCCTCCAAGGCTGTCATCACTCAGAACACTAACAGCTCCATCTTCACAAAGGATGAAACTGTTATTAAGTATGTCGACTTCAGCGGCGACAACCTCGACTACACCACTGGTGTCGTCACCCAAGGTGCTGCTGCCCACAGCCAGAACTTCCCCTACGCTCAGTGGCGCCGTATCGCCAATGTTGAGCAGTCTACTCTCGAAGCTCAGGCTGAAACCTATCCTATCGTAGTTCGTTGGTTCGGCGGTGGTGACATCACTGAATTCGCCAACACCTTCCGCAACCTGGCCGACTCCTCCGTCTCTTCTGCTGAGAACGGTTTCATGTTCATGGACATGATGGATCAGACCACTTCTAATTCGGGTAACTTCAACGCTTTCATCCGTATCGACAACATCGACGCTTCCCAGGCCACTGTCCTCGATATCCGCTTCTATCAGTGGTATGAGAAATATTACGATGAGAACTATGTTGACTACTCTATCAACAATGGCTCCACTTGGGTCTCCACCGAGGTCAACATCGGTGGTGTCGACGTTCAGGTCAACTCTTCCTTGAGAGGTTTCTATCGCTACACTCTGCCTCTCGCCGCTGCCGGTTCCAGCAACCTCAGCGTCCGTGTCCGTTGGCAGTGCGTCGGTGAGCGCGGCAACTCCTATGGCTATGTTTGGATTCTCGATGACGTCAGCATCATCTCCTGCGAAGCCGATCGTATGCGTCAGTTCTCCGACGAGTATGTCGAGGGTAACTACGGCCTCGTCCCCGAAGGTCTCCAGATCAACCCCGCTTGGTACACCCTCGTTGAGAACACTGGTTCCAACGTTCGCAACAACGTCACCGCTACTCTCCACCACCTCAATGCCGCTCAGGACACTGAGACCACCATCGCCACCTTCAACAACCAGGCTCTCCCCACCGAAACCACCAAAGGTATTGTCGTCGACAAGTACGGCTGGCTTCTCTTAGACTCTCTCGACTATCGCGGCTGGTATGGCTACACCACCCACAGCCCCAATGGCACCGGTATCAGCCTGCCCACCACCACTGTTGGTGACAACTACATGTATGCCACTGTCAGCAGCGACGCTATCAACCTCACCTACGACACCATGTACTACAATGTTACCCCCCTCACCAATGGTTTCTATCGTTGGGGTCATGACAATGGTGTACTCACCTATGCTCCCAACAACTATTGGCTGTATGGTTGGGTCCAGAGCGGTGGCAACTGGTTTGTTACCGAAGATCCTGAAGATGTCCACTACTTCTCCGCTGGTTACTTTGTGACTTCCCGCTTCACCACTGACGCTGTTGTCCCCGAAGGTTGGGTCATCCGTGGCGTTGAGCTGGTTGCCTCCCCCATCACCAACTATCACAACACTGGTTCCAAGATTTCTGCTGTTCTGATGCAGGATGTATACAATGGCAATGAGGTTAGCTTCCGTACCGTTCTTACCGGTGCTAATGTGAAGGAAATCACCGCTGCTGATGTCAACGACAGCACCGTCATCGGCCGTAACTCCAACGGTTACCGTGAGCTGGGTCAGTACAACACTGTCATCATCAACTTCCCCGAGCAGCCCGCTCTGACCCCCAACACCACTTTCCGTGTTGGTTACAGCATGGAGGAAGACGGTTACTTCGCCCTTGCCCACGAGGCTCTCGGCAGCTACCGTGTTGCTTCTCCCTCTCGTCCTGACCGTTATGACACCATCCTCTATTTCCGCAACAACGAGTCTACCGCCAAGTATGCCAACACCTTCGATGTCAACACTTACCAGACCTTCATTGGCGACCCCACCAGACAGGATCGTACCTCCATCTTTGCTGGTCGCGATGACAATCCTATGATTCGTCTCCTTGTTGGTCCCGCCCAGGCTGTCAACCGCGTCCATATCAACATTGAGTGCGACAGCACCGATTTCGGCACAGCCATCTATGCTGGTGAAGAAGTTTGCGGTTCCGAACTCACTCCCGCTGAGGGCTCGTCCGTCGTTATCTACGGTGAAGGTGCCTCCAATTGCCATGTTGAGCACTGCTACGTCGACGGTGTCGAGGTTGTTCCTTTCGATGAGAACACCGAGGAAGGTGACCCCAACCTGATTGAAATCTGGGATAGCGCCACCAACGCCTACACCTATCAGTATCGCTTCTCCAACTTGGCTGCTGACCACACCATCAAGTTCGTCTTCTCCGAGAATCGCCAGACCATCGGTATCGATCCTATCGCCGACGCTGTTAAGATGAACCTCCAGCCCAACCCCGCCACCTCTCAGGTCAACCTGAAACTCGACGGTGTTACCGGCATGGTCAACTGCGCTCTTATCGACATGAGCGGCCGCGTGGTCTACAACCAGAACATCAATGCTGAAAGCAACAACGTGATCAACCTGAGCAATCTTGCCAAGGGTGCTTACTTTGTCCGCATCACCAACAACCAGTTCAGCAAGGTCGAGAAGCTGATTGTTCGCTAATCGCTGAACATCATTCTCTAAAGACTTTTTCAGGCGGAATGCAGCAATGCATTCCGCCTTCTTTTTTTTATCTCTCAATTCCACCTGCACGCTTCCCGCTATCATAAAACCCCCATCTTATTGTTAATTGAATTTTTTTCTCCTTTATGTCAAAATAATTGTGTATATTTGCATTTCGAAACACTTCACACCTCTGACCTCCTTGCAGCGATGTAAAGAATTGTAAAAGAGTGCGTGAGTGTTGTGCTACTGTTTTTTGTTGAACCCCTAAAGCATTTCTAACTATGAAAAAGACGCTGTCAATCCTCGTTCTGGCTCTCTGTTCAAATCTTCTTTTTGCTCAGTCGGCCTCCCTCACCAAAGACCGTCCTGTCAGGGCTGCTGCCAAGACCGTCCCATCCCAACCCGCTGTACAATCCCTCTTCACCAAGGATGATGCAGTCATCAAGTATGTCGACTTTAGTGGCGACAACCGCGACTACTCCACGGGTATCATCACTTCGGGCTCTGCCGCTCACACGCAAAACTATCCTTTTGCCGTCTGGCGGCGTATTCCCAATGTCGAGCAGGCAACTCTCGTGGCTCAGGCGGGGACATATCCTTTCCTTGTCCAATGGCTCGGAAACCATTCCGACAGCTCTTTCGCCAATACGTTGCGCTCCATGGCCGATTCCTCTGTCTCCTCCTCCGAAAACGGTTTTATGCTCATGTCCATGGCGGACCAGCGTGTTCTCAATACCGGCGTCTTCAATGCCTTTATCCAGATAGACAGCATTGATGCCTCCCAAGCCTCTTTCCTCGACATTCGTTTCTACCAGTATTATATGAAAGATTACGATGAATGTTTTATCGACTATTCCACTGACAACGATTCCACCTGGGGTTCGATTCAAGTCAATGTCGACGGTATAGATGTCTATTCTTCAAGCAACACGATGCGTGGCTTTTATCGCTACAGTATGCCCCTATCCGTTGCGGGCAGTAGCAACCTCAGCGTCCGCATCCGTTGGCAGAGCCTTGGCACTCAAGACCTTCCCTACGGCTATTTCTGGATTGTCGATGACGTCAGCCTCATTAGCAGCAGCCCCGACCGTCTACGCCAATATGCCGACGAGTATGTCGAAGGCAACTACGGCCTCATCCCCGAGGGGATGCAAATCAGTCCGGCGTGGTACACTCTTGTCGAGAACAATGGTGTTAATGTCCGCGACAATGTCACGGCCACACTCCATCACCTCAACGCCCAGCAGAACTTCGAGACCACTATAGCCTCCTTCAACAACCAGTCTTTCCCTTCGGGCATGCGCCGTGGCGTTGTCGTCGACAAGGCGGGTTGGCTGACCTTGGACAGTCTTGACTATCGCGGCTGGTATGGATACTCCACCCATACTCCCAATGGCACCGGCATCAACCTGCCTACCGACACTCTCGGCGACCATTTCGTCTACGCCACCGTCAGCAGTGACCCCGTCCTCCTCACCTACGATACCATGTACTACAACGTCACCCCGCTCACCGACGGCTACTACCGTTGGGGACATGACAACGGCGTACTCACTTATGCTCCTAACAACTATTGGCTGTATGGTTGGATTCAGAGCGGTGGCAACTGGTATGTTACCGAAGATCCTGATGATGTCCACTACTACTCCGCTGGTTACTGTGTGACTTCCCGTTTCACCACTGATGCCGTTGTGCCCGAAGGGTGGGTGATACGAGGGGTAGAGTTGGTTGCCTCCCCGGTTGCAGACTACCACACCCCCGGTGCCAGAATCTCCCCCGTGCTCCTGAAGGATGTATACAGTGGCGACAGTGTCTCCTTCCGCTCAATCAACACAGGTGTCGGCATAACAGAAGTGACCGCTGCCGATGTCAATTCCGACACACTTATTGGCCGCCATGCCAATGGCTACCTCGAACTTGGGCAATACAACTCCATCGTCATTCTCTTCCCCGAACAGCCTGCCCTCACACCCAACACCTCCTTCCGCGTGGGATACAGCCTGGAGGAGGATGCCTATTTCGCCCTCGCGCGCGAGGCTCTCGGCAGCTACCGCATTGCTTCTCCCTCCCGTCCTGACCTGTATGACACCATCATCTATTTCCGTAACAACGAGTCTACCGCCAAGTATGCTCACACTTTCGCTGTCAACGGTTACCAGACCTTCATTGGCGACCCCACCAGACAGGATAGTCCCTTCCTCTTTGCTCATCGCGATGACAATCCTATGATTCGTCTCCTTGTCGGTCCCGCACAGCCCGTCGACCGTGTCAACATCAGCATTGAGTGCGACAGCACCAACTTCGGCTCCGCCACCTATGCCGACGAGGAGGTCTGCGGCTCCGTCCTCACCCCTGCCGTGGGCTCCACCATCGAAGTCTGTGGCAAAAGCTCCGCGGACTGTGCTGTGGCCCATTGCTATGTCGACGGTGTTGAAATCATGCCTTACAACGGGTACACCGATGAGGGCGACCGTAATCTAATCGAAACCTACAACAGCAGAGACCATTCCTACACCTATTGCTACCGTTTTGCCAACCTCGCCACGGACCATACCATCAAATTCGTCTTCTCGCAACACCGTCCTTCCGTCGGCATCAACCCCGTGGCCGATGCCGTGAAGATGACTCTGCAGCCCAACCCCGCCACCTCGCAGGTCCGCCTCGGCCTCAGCGGCGTCACCGGCATGGTGCACTGCACACTCATCGATATGAGTGGCCGTGAGGTCTACAGCCAGCACCTCAATGCCGGGGGCGACAACGTAATCGACTTGGGCCATCTTGCCAAGGGAGCCTACTTTGTCCGCGTCACCAACAGCCAGTTCAGCAAGGTCGAGAAACTGATAGTCCGTTAATAGAGGAGCCCGAACAGCGTTAGTGCATTCTCCACGCAAGCGAGGGGCGCAACCTCTCGCTTGTGCTGTTTTTTCCCAAAACCGGCCCTTGGGCAAAAGCTTGCATGCCCACGTGGCCGACATGCAGCGCGCTGCCTCCCCCCGCAGCATGGCAGTGCGGCACCCCTCAGCTGCGGACTGCAGCCCCAGCAAAGGTGCCTCCACGCCCCATAGCGCAATAGTGGGCAACCTATCCGCTGCTGCCCCGGCGGGCTGACGGGCCGCACGCTGATGGAGTAGCGGGTCAGTGGACAACACGGGTCCATGGCCTTGCTCGGGACTGCTTTTTCGTCGGAAGATCGGTCTTTCGGTGCAACCTCGCACCCTGCCGTTCATTTCTTTGACATTCTCCGTACACTTCTCCCACTTTGTTTGGGCAAACAGGCCTGCCAGTGAGGGCGGAGTGAGCAAGAGCGAATGGAGGAAGTGCGGACCGGGGGAATGGCAAGCGGCCACCGCCGGACATGCTTGGCGGTGGCCGCAGGGGGTGTGCAGGGGCTTAGAGGATGTTGCCCAGCTGCTCTTTGATTTTCTCCAGCTCGTCCTTCATCTCGACAACGAGCCGCTGAATCTCCACATGGTTGGCTTTGGAGCCGGTGGTGTTGATTTCGCGCCCCATCTCCTGGGCCACGAATCCCAGTTTCTTTCCGCTGTTCTCTTCGGTGTCCATGGTGTGGCGGAAGTAGTCGATGTGCTTGGCAAGGCGGATTTTCTCCTCGGTGATGTCGAGTTTTTCGAGGTAGTAGATGAGTTCCTGCTCGAATCGGTTCTGGTCAATCTCCTTGATGGCGGCGTCGGCAAAGTAGCGCAGGATGCGTTCTTTGGCGGTGGCGATGCGCTCGGACTCGTATTGGGGAATGGCTTGTAGTTTCTGCTCTATGAGGTCGACATGCTTGACGAAGTCTTTTTTCAGCACTTCGCCTTCGTGCAGACGGAAGGCGTCGACGTCGGCGACGGTTTGGCGGATGGTTTGCGCGAGGATGTCCCATTCGGCGTCGGGGAGGTCGTCGTTGTCCGCAGCGCCCCACACGTCGGGCATGGCGAGGATGGTGTCGAGGAGGTGGTCGTGGGGCTGTCCCAGGGTCTGGGCCAGCTGCGAGAGGTCGGCAAAACGCTGGGCGATGAGTTCGCTGTTGGCATGGGCGGCAGTGGCGGTGCCGTTCTCCTCGGTGATGATGAGGTCCACTTTGCCGCGCTCAAGCGGGGCGATGAGGGCGCGGATGTCCAGTTCCTTGGCCCGCAGCGTGGCGGGGATTTTGGTGATGAGGTCGAGGGTCTTGCTGTTGAGGGTCTTGATTTCGACGGTGAATTTGCGGTCGGCTATGGTGCATTGGCGTTTGGCAAAGCCAGTCATTGATTTCATGGGCTGAGAGTTTTTTTGAAGGGTTATTGGATGATGATGTCTTGAAAAGCCGGGGTGGGCAGCGTGCGGTAGTCGGAGCCGTCGTGGTAGATGAAAAAGGCGGCTTGGATGTCGGGGTTGTCCGGGTGGTCGTGGATGAATTGGAGGCTGCGCTCCAGCCCCATGACCATGAAGGCGGTGGCCATGGCATCGGCATACCAGGCTTGGGCGCTGACCACGGAGACGCTGAGGAGCGAGTGGCTGACGGGGCGGCCCGTGGCGGGGTCGATGGTGTGGGAGTAGCGGACCCCGTCCTGCTCGTAGTATTTGCGGTAGTTGCCGGAGGTGACTACGGAGCGGTCGGTGAGGGCGATGGCGGTTTCGATTTCCTGGGCGCTGTATTTGTCGGGCGCGGGGCGCTCAATGCCTACGGCCCAGGGGGTGCCGTCGGGTTTGGAACCCTTGGCACGCACTTCGCCGCCCACGTCGATGAGGTAGTCGGAGACCGACAGGCTGTCGAACAGGGCTGCCAGGAGGTCCACGGAGTAGCCTTGTGCAATGGCGTTGAAGTCCAATTGGACACCGGGCGAGAGGGTGACGGTGGGGAGGCTGTCGGCGTCGAGGGTGAGGGCGCATTGCCCTTGATGGATGAGGCGCAGGAGGCTGTCGACTTGGCTGTCGGTGACGTCGCTGCGGTTTTCAAACCCGAAGCCATAGAGGTTGACGAGGGCGCCGATTTTGCAATTGAAGGCGCCGTGGGTGTATTCCTCCATCTGCAGTGAGCTGTTGAGGAGGTGGAGGAAGGTGCTGTTGACGGGTGTGGGTTGGTGGAGGTTGGCTTGGCGGATGAGGGAGTTCTCTTCCCAGAGCGAGGCTGTGAGGTCGAAGGCGCGGAGCAGCGAGTCGATTTGGGGGCGGAGGTCGCGGTGCTGCTTGTCGCAATAGGCGATGGTGTAGAAGGTGCCTTGTGCCTGACCTTGCAGCCGTGTGGGTTCGTCGGGCGCGGAGCAGGCGGCTGCAAGCAGCAGGAGGAGGGCGAGGAGGGGTAGGCGGTGCTTCATGTGCGATGGTGAAGAAAAAAAGCGTCCGGCACCCGAGTGCAGGACGCTTGGGGTTAATGGGTGATTACATTATTTGGTGATAATGAATTTACGGATGATGGTCTCGCCGTTCTGGAGGGTGAGGCGCATGGAGTAGGAGCCTTTGGGGAGGTTGGTGAGGTCCATGGAGGCCTTGTTGCCAAGGTTGTTGTTGAGGAGGACCTGCTGGCCAAGGGTGTTGAAGATGGCTACCTGGTTGATGGCTTCGGCGCTCTCGATGTTGAGCTGGCCAACGGTGGGATTGGGATAGAGGGAGACGTTGGTGCCTTCAACACCGTTGATGCCCACGAAGGTGACAATGGTAATCCAGCTGGTGTCGTGGCAGGCGAAGTTGTTTTCGGCGTAGTTGAGGGTGGCTTGGAGGGAGACGTCGATGTTGCCCTGTACATTGGGGATGATGAGAGTGTCCTGATTGGAGGTCTGGTTGCCATAGGTCCATTTGTAGGTGCAGCCATCGGTGCAGACGGGATAGAGCTTGGCGGTCTCGCCCTGGTTGAGGTGCCAGTCGCCCTGGATGGCGGTGATGACGGGGGATTTCTTGATGGTGAGGTCAAGGTACATCAGGCTGTCGCAGCCGAAGGTGTCGGTGGTGAAGGCATAGGAGGGATAGGTGGTGGGGGTGTTGTAGTAGGTGTTGCCGCTGAGAGGCCAGGTGTATTGGTCGCAAGCGATGACGTGGGTGGTGTCGCGGCCGGACTTGTGGATGGTGACATGGATGTGGATGGTGCTGTCGTAGCAGCGGGCAATGCGGCGGTCGACGAGGGTGGTGTCGAAGTCGGTGCTCTCGGAGAAACGTTTGGTGGTGGAACCGGTGAGGGAGTTGATGGTGAAGAGGACGCTGTTGCAGCCTTCGAGGACGTGGTCGGATTCAGGAGTGCGGGGAGTTTTGATGTTGAGGGTGATGGGGCGATAGGTGACGCAGTGGGTGGAGGCGTTGGTGTCGAGCACGAAGTAGACGCCGGATTCGGTGTAGGTGTTGCCGCGCCAGGTCTTGGAGGCACAGGCGGAGTCGTAGGTCATGGCAGCGGAGTCGACAACGATGGTGAGGTTGAGGTTGTAGAGGGTGTCGCAGCCGATGACGGTGTCCTCATAGAGGTGGGTGTAGGTGCCTGTGGTGGTGAGGGTGGTGTCGAACCAGTGGTAGTCACCGCAGTGTGCCACCTCGGTGTTGACGTTGATGGTGTTGACGATGCTCAGGTTCAATCTGTCGTAGTGCATGCAGTAGTTGTAGGGGTTGTAGATGGAGTCGAGGTAGTCGCCGGACTCGGTGAGGGTGTCGCCAAACCAGATGTAATGACCGCAGGTGTGGATGGTGTCGTAGTCGGTCTCGGTGTTGGCGAGGGTGAGGTTGAGGTGGTAGATGCTGTCGCATTCGCCTGAGCCGGGGGCTGCAACGACGGTGTCGCTGTAGAGGTCGGAGAACAGATATTCGGTACCGCGCCAGGTGTAGGAGCAGCGAGTGCCGTAGACAGTCTCATTGCTGGTGTAGGGGTGGTTAATGGTGAGGTTGAGGACGTAGAGAGTGTCGTCGGTGGGATTGATGTAGTGGACCACGGTGTCGCTGGTGTATGTTTGACCGTTGGCAGTCCATGTGAAAGAGCCACAGGCTGTGGAATTGTTGGTGACAATGGTGCGTTGTGTGTTGTCCTGGGCTAAGGCCAAAGGCATGATGGCAACGGCCAATAACAGACTTAATAATGCTTTTTTCATCGTGTGAAAATTTGTTAGTTTATCCTTTGTTTGTTTATTATCAGTGTATTAATATATATGTTGAACGATGCAATGTGCAAAGAAACAACATGCAAAGATAGTATTTTTTTTTGAAATGGAGATATTTTTTTTATAAATAGAGAGTTTTTGGGTTTTTGAGGGTTGGAGAGGTCAGTCGATGAGGATGAGTTCGGCGACGTTTTCGACATGTTGGGTGTGCGGGAACATGTCGACGGGTTGGATGCGCCCGACGCGATATTTGGGGGCGAGGAGGGCGATGTCGCGTGCCTGGGTGGCGGGGTTGCAACTGACGTAGACGATGCGGCGGGGCTGCATGGCAAGGAGTTGCTCGACAACCTTTTCGTGCATGCCGGCACGGGGAGGGTCGGTGACGACGACGTCAGGGCGGCCTTGCTCCTCGACAAATTGCGGGGTGAGGACTTTGGCCATGTCGCCGGCAAAGAAGCGGGTGTTGTCGATGTGGTTGGCGATGGCGTTCTGGCGTGCGGCGACGATGGAGTCCTCGACATATTCGATACCTACAATCTGGCGGCAGAGGTGGGAGAGGAAGAGGGCTATGGTGCCGGTGCCGGTGTAGAGGTCGTAGACGGTGTCGGTGGGGGCAAGCTGGGCATATTGCGCCACGAAGGAGTAGAGTCGCTGGGCTTGTGGCGAGTTGGTCTGATAGAAGGTTTGGGGACGGATGGTGAAGTGGAGGGAGGGGGCTCCGTCGAAGCCTGGCATGACTTCCTGCACGTGGTCCTCGCCGGCGTAGGTGACGGAGGGGAGGTCGGAGTAGGAGTCGTTGAATTTGTCGTTGAGGATGTATTGCAGGGAGGTGATTTGCGGGAAGGTGTCGCGGAGGTGGTCCAGAAGGCCTTGCCAGCCAGGATGGTATTCGGCAATGACGAGGACGACCATCCACTGGCCTGTGCTGGTGTTGCGGATGATGAGGTTGCGGAGGCAGCCGGTGTGGTTGCGGATGTCGTAGAAGGGGAGCTGGTGAGCGATGGCGTAGTCGCGGACAGCCAGCCGGATGCTGTCGCTGAGGGATGGCTGGAGGGCGCAGTGCTCTATGTTGAGGACTTTGTCGAAGAGGGTGGGGATGTGGAATCCAAGGGCGCCGGGCTCGGGAGGGGCGTCGGGGGCAGGAGGGAGGTCGTGCCATGCCCGCGAAGAAAAGGTGAATTCGAGCTTGTTGCGATACTCGTAGATGTTTTCGGAGCCACAGATGGGTTGCATGCCGGAGCAGTCGAGGTGGCCGAGACGCTCGAAGTTGTCGCGGACTTGCTGCTGCTTGGCGGCAAGTTGGTCGGCATAGTTGAGGGTCTGCCAACGGCATCCGCCACAGGTGCCGAAATGGGGACAACGGGAGGGGACGCGCTTGTCGGAGAAGCGGTGGATGGCCACGGCGCGGCCTTCAGCATAACTCTTTTTCTTTTTGAGGATTTTGATGTCGGCAATGTCGCCGGGGACAACAAAGGGGACGAAGATGACCATGCCGTCGACACGGGCAATGGCCTTGCCTTCGGCTCCGACGTCGGTGATGGTGATGTTTTCGAGAATGGGTTGCTCTTTTTTCTTCTTCATGGGTGTGGGGTTTGGGTCTGGGCGTTGGGTGGGCGCGGGTGTGGGAGACGTGCCGCCGTCAGCCGCGGGCGGAAGGTCAGGGGAGGCCGGATGCAAAAAAAGAAGTACTGCAACTCAACAATACTTCTTTTTCTCTTTGCAAAGAGTCGTATGCCTGGATTCGGATCAATCCGTTCTTATCGCTCGTCGGAGACGGTAAGTTTTTTTCTGCCTTTTCTGCGGCGTGCGGCCAAAACTTTGCGTCCGTTAGCAGTGGACATTCTTTGGCGAAATCCGTGCTTATTCGCTCTTTTTCTGCGTGATGGTTGGAATGTTCTCTTCATTTTTCTTCAATTTTTTGAGTTGCAAAAGTACGAACTTTTTTTCAATTGGCAAGAAAAAAGTGATATCGAATTCATTGCCATAAGTGTAAATTGTTGAGGGATACTATTGTAGGCGGAAAAAATAATTGTTTTTTTTGCGGTTCAAAAAAAATCTGTACCTTTGCAGTCGGAATTTGTGATGTAAAAAGTTGTTAATGTAATGGATAAAAATAGTTTCGGCAAGATGATGAGCCATCCTGGCACGCTCAGCCCCGACGAGTGGGAGGAGCTGCACCGTGAGCGGGAGCGCTATCCTTATTGTGCCCCCTTGCAGGTGGTGTCGCTGCTGGCCGACAAGGCTGCCGGAGCACCGCTGTGGGAGAAGCAGACGCTGCCTGTGGTGACGCTGTATATGCAGGATGCGGACAGGTTGGACGAGCAAATGGAGGCATTGGCCCGGGCCGCAGCCCGTCCCGAACCTGCCGAGGCGAGACCTGTCGTCGAGTCTGCTGCTGCTCCGTCGGCTCCCAAGGTGCGCCAACCGGATGCTGACTTTGACATCCTGCAAGAGATTAATGCCTACCAGGATGTGTCGTTCAAGACGGCTCCGAAGAGTGTAATCCTCTCCAATTTTTTGGAAAAAGACGGTGGAATTGTGCCCGATTTCGAGTCGTTCGACAGCGTTTCAGTGCAAGAACTTGCCAAAAATAGCATTCGTCCTACGGCTTCGTTCGAGTCTGAGACTCTTGCTGTTATACTTGAAAAACAGGGAAAATTTCAGCAGGCTTTGGAGATGTATGAAAAATTATTGGTCAAAAATCCCGAAAAAAGTAGTACTTTTGCAGTTCGAATTGCCGAGTTGAAAAAGCATTCAAACGAATAAAAAAAGTAATAATAAATAATAACAACAACAAACGATGTACACCTTTATTGTTATCCTCATTCTGATTGTATGTATCGCATTGGCGCTTGCCGTATTAGTGCAAAACTCGAAGGGTGGCGGACTGGCCGCTAACTTCTCTGCCCCCAACCAAGTGCTGGGTGTCCGCAAGACGACCGAAACTATCGAGAAGATTACTTGGGGTCTGGCCATCGCGCTGGTAGTCCTTTCGTTGGCTGCCACCACTGCCATTCCTCGCCATAGTGTCGAATCGGCCATCAACACCGAGGTTGATGTCAGCGCTGCCAAGAGCGTGACTCCTGTTGCTGCCCCCGCAGCCACTGCTGCCGCCGCCGAGGCTGCCCCTGTTGAGGCTGCCCCCGCTGCCGAGGCCGAGTAATGCGCCGCATAGAACAATAAGGGGAGATTCGTCAGCCAAGGCGAACCTCCCTTTTGTTATCCCTACAATTGCTATATGGAAAAGGTAGTCCGCTTCATCTTGTCCCACTTTCCCCACCAGCCCACGCCCATGCAGGAGCAGGCCTGTGGAGAGATGGTGCGCTTCCTCTATGACCCTGACCCCGCGTCGGCTTTCGTGTTGCGTGGCTATGCGGGTACGGGAAAGACTTCGCTGGTCAGTGCTCTGGTCCGTTCGGCTCCGGCTTTGCGAATCAGGACCCTGCTGCTGGCCCCTACGGGACGTGCCGCCAAGGTGCTGGCTGGATATTCAGGACAGCCCGCCTTCACCATACACCGCAAGATTTACCAGACTGTCACGGACAGCACAGGCATGATGCGTATGGCAATGGCATTGAATAAACATTCCTACACCCTTTTCATCGTCGACGAGGCCTCGATGATAGGCCAGAATGACGAGGGAGGTGCCGACCGGCACAACCTGCTGGAGGACTTGGTGGACTATGTGGGCGAGGGAAACCACTGCCGCCTGATGTTGATTGGCGACACAGCTCAGCTGCCCCCAGTGGGCTCCACGCAGAGCCCTGCATTGGATGTGGAGTATCTGCGCTCCGTGCTGTGCCTCACGGTGCATTGCGCCGAATTGACGGAAGTGGTGCGCCAAAGGAGCCTTTCGGGAATCCTGCTCAATGCCACCCTGCTGCGCCGTCAGATTGCCGAGTTGGAGGATGGCGGTGTCCCCAGCCTGCCGCTTTTTGACCTTGAAGACTGCGACGATGTGGTAAGGCTGCCGGGAGCTGAGTTGGAGGAGGTGCTGAACCGCGAGTATGATGAGGACAGCCTTGAACAGGTGGCCATCATCACGCGCAGCAACAAGCGCGCCAACCTCTTCAATCAGGAAATCCGCAACCGAATCCTCTTCCGCGAGGAGGAGGTCAACGCGGGCGATTATCTGATGGTGGTCAAGAACAATTACTACTGGTTGGAACCCGAAAGCGGGATAGGCTTCATTGCCAATGGCGACATTGTAGAGGTGCAGAGCCTCCGCAACCATCAGGAATTGTACGGCTTCCACTTTGTTGATGCCACACTCCGTTTTGTCGACTATCCCGATATGCCTGCCCAGGACTGCAAGCTCCTGTTAGAGACCCTCCACAGCGAGTCGCCCTCGCTCACCTATCAGGAGTCGCGGCAGCTGTTTGAGGCCGTCTTGGAGGACTATGCCGACATGCCCTATAAGGCCGACCGACTGAAGGCTGTCAAGCAGAACCCCTATTACAATGCTTTGCAGGTAAAATTTTCCTACGCCCTTACCTGCCACAAAACGCAGGGCGGGCAATGGCGAACGGCCATTATTGACCAAGGCTACCTGACCGACGAAATGATTGACCGCGAGTACCTCCGCTGGCTATACACTGCCGTCACCCGTGCCACGGGCAAAGTCTATCTCCTCAATTTTGAGGATAAATTTTTTGGTGCCGGGGATAATATTTTCGACAATTAGTAGTTATCACCTTATCCAAGGTACGCATTGTGTGCATGTGCCGGGGCATTCCGTCAGGATTCTCCCGTTTTGACAGCAAGTATATCTATCAAATCTATATATGCCTATGAAGAGCGGACAACATCAGACCATGAAGATGCAGCAGAAATTGTCGCCGCAACAACTGCTACTTCTGCAGCTCATCCAGATGCCGGTCACCGAATTGGAACAGCGTCTCAAAGAGGAGGTTGAGAAAAACCCGGTTCTGGAAGTCTCCTCTGCCGCAAGCGACGTGATGGAGCCCCTGCCCGAAAGTGGCAACGAGGGCTACGACATGATGAGCATAGACACTGACGACGATGACTACAGCTACCGCGAACGACAGGAGCGGGACAAAAACCAGGATGCCCACGAGACTGTCTTTGTGTCGGAGGACTCCTATTTCGACCATCTCATGGGGCAACTCTCCATGCGTCCCCTCACTCCCCGACAGTACGATATAGCACAGGAAATAGTGGGTAGCCTTGACGATGCCGGCTATGTGGGCCGCAGCCTTGAACTCATTGCCAACGACCTCGCCTTCACCCAGGGCATCGAAGTCAACCCGGACGAGGTGGAGGAGGTGCTCCACATCATCCAGCAGATGGACCCTCCCGGAATAGCCGCACGCAACTTGCAAGAGTGCCTCTCCATCCAGCTGCACCGCTCTGCCGAACAGACCGACGACCTCCGCAATGCAACAGCCATTGTGGACAACTGCTTTGACGCCTTTGCCGCTCATAACTACCGCCGTGTCATGGAGCAGCTCAACCTCACCGAAGAGCAGTTGGATGCCGCCATAGCTCGCATCCGCCGCCTCAACCCCAAGCCCGGCACCGGCGACACCGACACCTCCCATGCGCGCTACATTGTGCCCGACTTCATCGTCACCCGACATGACGACCAACTCACCCTCACCCTCAACGATCGCTACCTCCCCCAGTTGCAGAAGAGTCAGGACTATCATGACATGCTCCAGGAACTCCAAAGCATCCGCAAACCCTCGCCCTCCGAGCAGGAGGCTCTTGACTTCCTCCGCACCAATTTTGACAGCGCCGACCTCCTTGTCGACACCCTTCAGCAGCGGCATACCAGTCTGCTGCGTGTCATGCGTGTCATCCTGAAGAAGCAATATCGATTCTTCCTCACGGGCGACACCGCCGACCTCAAACCCCTCCTGCAAAAGGATGTTGCCGCGCAAACAGGCTACGACATCTCCACTGTATCCCGCGTGGTCAACAGCAAATATGTCCAGACAGAATTCGGTACCTTCCTTCTCAAAGAGTGTTTCTCTCAAGCCATCCTCAATGATGATGGTGAGCAGGTGGCCACAGAAGCTGTGCGCCGCGAACTTAAAACCCTTGTCGACTCCGAAGACAAGCGCAACCCCCTGTCCGACGAAGCCCTCGCCGCCCAGCTCACCCAGCGCGGATTCCCTGTGGCTCGCCGCACCGTGGCCAAATACCGCGAGATGTTGGGTATTCCCGTCGGCCGTCTCCGTCGCCAGCTCAAGATGCTGATTCTCCTCCTTGCCCTCGGCGGGACGCTTGCCGCCCAGCAGCCTCAGAAAGAGAGTTATTTCGACTCCCTCCTCAACGCCCGCATCCGCGAGGGGCAAGCCAAGGCTCGTGCCGAGAAAGCAGCGGGCAACAAGAAAGGCAAACCCATCAACGGCAAGGCTCCGCTTCCCGCTCTTGAGATCCACGAGCCTGAACCCGACCCCACCGCCATCGACACCGCCCTCGCCACCGGCGACGAGCTCATCGACGTCATGTACAACTCCACCCTCCCGCCGCCGTCGCCCCTCTGGTATGGCAGCAACCTCAGCGGTGCCCATGTCCGTCTTGTCAACCTCTCCATGGACTCCCTCCCCGACGAGATTACCATCCAGCTCCTCAAACCCAATGAGCGTTTCTGTTTCCCCGTCAAAAACATCATCACCTCACCCTACGGCTGGCGCTGGAACCGCCCCCATCGTGGAGTCGACATCCGCCTCCGCATGGGCGAGCCCGTCCACTGCGCCTTCAACGGCGTGGTCCGCATCGCCCGTCCCATGGGAGCCTACGGCAACCTTGTCGTCGTCCGCCACTACAATGGCCTTGAAACCGTCTACGGCCACCTCTCCAAAATCAACGTCAAGCCCATGCAGGTTGTCGCGGCGGGACAAGTTCTTGGCCTTGGCGGCAGTACAGGCCGCTCCACTGGACCTCACCTCCATTTCGAAGTCCGCTTCCAGTACGAACCCTTCGACCCCGAATGGATACTTGACTTCTCCAACTACACCCTCCGCACCCGCAAACTCTACCTCGACAAGACCTACTTCGGCATCCGCAAACCCTCCAAAGGCGAAAGCCTTGTCTACAAAGCCGACAAAAGCATCGTCCCCGAAGAGGTTGCCGCACCTCGTTCTTCAGGCAAACCCATCTACGCCACCATGCGCAAAGGCGAGAGCCTTGACGACCTTGCCCGCCGCAACTACACCACTGCCCAAAAACTCAAAGAGCTCAACCCCGATGTCACCAAATTCAAATCTGGCATGCGCGTCCGCGTTCGGTAAATAATATTTTTCACTTTTCACCTTTCACCGTCCACTAATGAAAATAGTCTTCATGGGCACCCCGGACTTCGCCGTCCGCTCCCTCCAAGCCATTATTGATGCCGGCCACCAAGTAGTCGGCGTAGTCACCGTCCCCGACCGTCCCACAGGACGTGGTCTTAAAATCACCGCCTCTCCCGTCAAGCAGTTCGCCGTAGAGCACGGACTTCCGCTCCTCCAGCCCGAAAAGCTCCGCGACCCCCACTTCCAGGAGTCCCTCCGCCAATGGGATGCCGACATCTTTGTCGTCGTGGCCTTCCGCATGCTTCCCCAAAGTGTCTGGGCCATGCCACCCATGGGCACCTTCAACCTCCACGCCTCCCTGCTTCCCCGCTACCGTGGTGCGGCTCCCATCAACTGGGCCATCATCAACGGCGACACCCTCACCGGCGTCACCACCTTCATGCTCAACGAGCATATCGATGAAGGCTCCATTCTCCTTCAGCAGTCCACACCCATCACCCCGGCCGACACCGCCGAGACCCTCCACGACCGCCTTGCCGAGATGGGCAGCGCCCTCGTCGTGCAGACCCTCTCCGGTCTTGCCGCCGGCACCCTCACTCCCATGCCCCAGCCGCAGGACATCCCGGCACCCCCGGCACCCAAAATCTTCAAGGCGGACTGTGCCGTCAACTGGAGCCTTCCCGGCACGCGCGTTGCCGACCACGTCCGCGGCCTTTCGCCCTACCCCGCTGCAACCATGCTCATGGTCGACCCCGACGGTGCACCCCACCCCTTCAAACTTTACCAAGTCCATTTCACCCCCGACCCGAAGGGCTTCCCCGGACAGATTATTACCGATAACAAAACCACCCTAAAAATCGGAGTTGCGGACGGATTTATCACCATTTTGAACCTCCAAATCAGCGGAAAAAAACGCATGACAACCGCCGAATTTCTTCGAGGCTGTAATATAACAGGCTGGAAGATAGTAATGTAGTGATGGTTCCCATTTTTTTAACACATTTTTTTTCTCCCATTCTGCCAACTTATCAAAAAAAAGGTTTATATTTGCACGCGAAAAATTATAGTAATAACCCAGAAAAAAAAACCACTATGAACAAAACCGAATTAATTGCCGCAATGGCTGAAAAGGCTGGCATGAGCAAAATCGACGCAGGTAAAGCTCTCAACGCCTATGTAGACGTAATCAAAGATCAACTCACCAAGGGCGAAAGGGTTACCCTTGTGGGTTTTGGCACCTTCGCCGTCAATGAGCGCCCTGCCCGCGTAGGTCGCAACCCCCGCACTGGCGCCTCCATCAAGATTGCTGCCAAGAAATCAGCCAAGTTTAAACCCGGCAAAGGACTCCTCTAATAGTCCAAAGGCTATCTTAAAGGTAACGGGCAGCGGCATTGTCGCAGCCCGTTACCTTTTTTATCTCCCCATGTCCAAAGAGGAACCCTTTCACGCCTGAAATAAAAAAGAAGGTGGTCGAATCCGGCCACCTTCTCCTCAGTATCTTGGCTGATTGCCTGCGGAGGTTTTCCGCTGCTTAACGCACAATGTCCATCTCGTCAATCAGGTTCTGGGCGTTGGCATACTTGTCAATCACAAACAGCATGTAACGGCTGTCCAAGCAGATGCAGCGTTGCAGATTCTCCTCGAAGTCGATGTCGCCACTCATGGCCTCGCCGTTGCCGTCGAAAGCCAGACCAATCAGGTTGCCGTAAGCGTCCAGCACAGGCGAGCCGCTGTTGCCGCCGGTAATGTCATTGTTCGTAATGAAGCAGGTGGGCAGTTCGCCTTTGGCATTGGCATAGGTGCCGTAGTCCTTGGCGGCATAGAGGTCCTTCAGGCGCTGGGGCACGATAAACTCTGTGTTGGTCGGGTCCTCTTTCTGCATCACCCCCTCAAGCGTAGTGTAGAAGTGGTAGGTCACACCGTCGCGGGGTTCGTAAGCCTTCACGTTGCCGTAGGTCAGGCGGATAGTGCTGTTGGCATCCGGCGAAAGGAGTTTCTTGCCAGCATTGATTTGCAGGATTCCGTCCACAAAGTCGCGTGTGCCGCGGGTCAGGTTGTCGCGGTTCTCCTTGGGAATGGAGAGGTACACCTCGCGGTATTTGTCCAGGATCTCCGTGCCGAACTTGTAGATCTCGTCGCGCTCCAGTTTCTTCATCGTGGGGTTCTTCAGGAACTCCTCAAAAGCCTTCTGGTTGGCGAAGATGGAGCCGCTGAACAGATGGGCAACCAGCGAGGTGAAGTTGCCGCGGAACTTGCGGTCGGCAGTCTTCAGGCAGTCGGGGATATACTTCACATTGATGTTGCGGTAGGTGTACCCCATCATGGCAGCCATGACGCGCTGCTCGACAGCCTCGTCGTAGTCCTTGTAGAACTTGGCGGCGTCCTCGCGCAGCTCGGCCAGCAGGGCATCCTTCTGGTCGGGGTTTTCCTCTTGGCAGAAAGCCTTGATGTAGCGGCCAAACAGCGTGGCCTGGTACAGCAGTTCGGGGCCTTCCAGCAAACCCTCGTCGAGATAAGTGATGGCCTCTTGCAACTCGCGGCGGTCGGCATAGCTCTTCTCAATCAGGTTGAGGGCATTGCGGTACTTCGGGTCCTTGTCCAGCGCCCAGTCGTAATACTCCTTCTCCACCGCTTTCTTCAGTTCCATGGTGTTCAGTTTCTTCAGGGCGATGTTCTGCTCGTGGCTGTATTTCCAGTAGTTGGAGCAGCCGGCATACTTGGAGGCATACTTAATCTTGATGGCTTGATCCTTGTCCATCTCCTCGCGGAGGATGTTGATTTTCACGGTGCGGAGCTCGTAGCGCAGCTTGTTGCTCACCTCCATCGTCTCCTTCAGACCATAGGATGTGAGGAAGTGGTCCGTCGTGCCGGGGAAACCAAGAACCATGGCAAAGTCGCCGTCCTTCAGCTCGCGGGCACTCACAGGCAGGTGGTGCTTGGGCTTCAGGGGGATGTTCTCCTTGGCGTAAGCGGCGGGCTTGCCGTCGGGAGCGGTGTAGATGCGGAACATGGAGAAGTCGCAAGTGTGGCGGGGCCAAGACCAGTTGTCCGTATCGCCGCCGAATTTGCCCATCGACGAGGGGGGAGCACCCACCAGGCGCACATCCTTATAGATAATGTGTACGAAGAGGAAGTACTGGTTGCCGTTGAACATGGGCTTCACCGTGGCCTCATAGTCGGTGCCGCGGGTGGCCTCCTCGGCAATGCGCTGGCTCACGTTGCGCACGGCCTTGGCGCGGTCGTCCTCGCTCATGTCGTCGCTCAGGCACTCCAGCACGCGCGGGGTGACATCCTCCATGCGCACCAGGATCGAAGCCGTCAGGCCGGGGTTGGGGAGCTCCTGCGCCATGTTGTAAGCCCAGAAACCGTCACGCAGGTAGTCGTGCTCTACGGTCGAGTGCTCCTGCAGTTTGCCGTAGCCGCAGTGGTGGTTGGTGGAGATGAGGCCTTTGTTGCTGATAATCTCGCCTGTGCAGAAATGCCAGAACGGACGGCCTTCGTTGCCAAGGCCGACGATGGCGTCCTTGATGCAATTCTGGTTGATGCTGTAGATGTCCTCGGGCGAGAGTTTGAAACCGGCCTTCTGCATGTCGGCATAGTTCTTGCCGATGAGCGAAAGAAGCCACATGCCCTCGTCGGCTCGGCTGCTGGCCGGAGCCATGACCAAAAGGGCCAGGGTCAGGGTAAGAATGAGTTTTTTCATGTTGTTAGTATTTATTAATAATATTGTTTTTACCATATATAATGTTGCCCAATGCATCGTGTCCGATGCGGGGCTGTGTGTTGCATCATACTGGTGGACAGTGTGCTGTATGGTTCGGTGCCTGTTTTGCATCGTTCCTCTTTTGTCTCGCGCTCCGACAGCCGTACCGCAGTGCCTGCCAGTCTGTTTTGAAGTGCAAAAATACGATTTTTTTTTCATACAATAACTTTTTTCATTCTATCTCTCACTTTGCAGCCCCGGTGGCTCCCCGCCACGCCTTCCGTCCGCGGCCGGTCGTCCGCCGTCGGCGCTGCGCCGTGCGGTCGGTGCAGGGTCGCTACCCAGGGGCTGTTGGTGGTTCGCTGCGCGGATTGTTTGCCCAACGGGGGATGGGGATATGAACGGTAAATGTACGGAAACGGAGGATTAAAGAGTGGAGAAAGATTGGGAATGAGGACGGTATGCATCCGGTAAGGCGCTGCCCTGAAAAAGGCTGGCCGGGAGGGCGCAGCCGCCCCTCAGCACAGGCAATAGAGCACCGCGGCGAGCCGCCGACGAAAAATTTATGAACAGATTTTTGTCGAAAAATGAAACTTTTTTTTGGCAATTGCGTATAAGCGGGAAATGAAAAAATGGCAGTTGAAAACTTTTTTTGGCAAAAAATGGCAATTATTGGAAAAATAGTTGTATTTTAGCATTCTGAAAAATAGTATATATAAATGGCTTTAATACTTGGTACAGAATACTGTAAGATAGATTCGAACGGTCGGTTCAAGTTCCCGATTGCCCTAAAAAGGCAGTTGGAGACGGAGGATTGCCGTTTTGTAATCCGTCAAGGGTTCACGGCCGAGTGTTTGGAGCTATGGACGTATGCCAGTTTCCAGGATGAGGTGGAAACCCTCCGAAAAGAGTTGAATCCTTACAGCATCCGCGACAACCAAATCATGCGGCAGATGACGCGCGCCAACCTCGTGGAGCTGGACAGCAACGACCGCCTGATGGTGCCCCCGGAGCGGAAGTCGGTAATCGGCAACGCGAAGGAGATTGTCCTCCAGTCGACGGGCAAGTGCATCGAGATATGGGAACGTTCGGCATACGACAAGATGAACAGCGAAATTGTTGATTTCGCTTCGATTGTTGACAGTAGACTGGGACGAAAGTCCTCCGCTACACAAACTATGCTGAACGATGTACCATCAACCGGTGATGCTCAATGAATGCATCGAGAATCTGAACATTCGTCCTGACGGGACCTATGTGGACGTCACCTTTGGGGGTGGCGGCCACTCGCGTGCTATCTTGTCTCACCTGGGGCCTGAGGGGCGCCTGTTTGCTTTTGACCAGGATGCCGATGCCTTGGCCAATGCCATTGACGACCCGCGCTTCAAGCTGATACATGAGAATTTCAAGCATGTGAAGAGTTTCCTCCGCATAGAGGGCGTGAGGGCGGTGGACGGACTGCTGGCAGACCTCGGGGTGTCGTCGCACCAGTTTGATGAGGCCGAGCGCGGCTTTTCCACCCGCTTGGAGGGCGAACTGGACCTGCGCATGGACCGCCGCCAGGAGCTGACGGCGCGGACGCTGGTCAACACGGCCGCTGAGGAGGAGCTGGTGCAGATGTTGCGCCTGTACGGCGAGCTGCCCAATGCCCGCCAGATGGCAAGGGCTATCTGCCACGCACGTGCCGAAGCCGAGATTGTGACCACTTTTGACCTCCGCAATGCGGTGTGCCGCCACCTGCCCCGCGGCATGGAGAACAAGTATTTGGCTATGCTGTTCCAGGCTCTGCGCATTGTGGTGAACGGCGAGCTGGAGGCCTTGCAAGCATTGCTGCGACAAGGGGCCGAGTTGCTGAAACCGGAGGGCAGGATGGTGGTGATGTCCTACCACTCGCTGGAGGATCGGTTGGTGAAGAACTACTTCCGTGCCGGCAACTTTGAGGGCGAGGTGGAGAAGGATTTCTACGGCAATCCCATCGTGCCGCTTGTGCCCGTAAGCCGTAAGGCCATTGTGGCCACCGAGCAGGAGTTGCAGCTCAACCCGCGTTCCCGCAGTGCGCGGCTGCGTGTGGCAGAGAAGAGTATCAAGAGTTAGAAAATAAAAACACAGCGTTGAAAATGAACGACCAGAAACAGAATACAACCGAGGAAGGCCAGCCCAAGGCTGAGCCCACTGCCCAGCAGCAGCCGGAAGGGCGCAAAAAGCCCAACTGGGTAGCACGCATATTGGGCGGCGATGTGTTGCAGAGCCGCGCCGTGCTGCGGCAGGGACCGCTGATTGTGTTGCTCTGCTTCTATGCCATCCTGCTGGTGTATAACCGCTACAGGGTGGAGGATCTGACCAAGGAGCGTGCAGCCGCACAGGAGCGTATCACTTATCTCCGCGAGGCCCGCATAGAGCTGCAAAAACGCTATCAGGAGACTATCAAGATTTCGCAGATTGCCGAGTTGCTTGAGGGCACGGGCATAGGCATCACCGCAGGGCCGCCCTACGAGCTGGATGTAGACGGGATGGAGAGATACCTGAAATGAAATTAAAAATTAATAATTAAAAATTAAAACGACTCACACATTCAAGCATTCAATCACTCAAACATTCACAAATTAGCTCATTCGAATTGGAAGATAAAAGTCATAATAAAGCGTTGTTCACCAAGATGTTGGTGTTGTATCTGCTGATAGTGGTTGTGGTCGGCGGCGGGATGCTGCTGTGTACCATCAACACGCAGGTGGTGAACGGGGAGATGTGGCGCGAGAAGGCCCGCAGCCGTGAGGAGATTACCCGCACGGAGGAGGCCCGACGGGGCACCATCTTCTCGTCCGACGGCAAGGTGCTGGCCACCACGGTGCCGGTGTGCGACTTGTGTGTGGACTTGGGACGCTGGCCGAAACGCGACAGCCACGGCAGCGAGGTGACGGACAAGCAGGGCAGAGTGGTGATGGAAAGCTGCATTGGCGACGAGAAGAATGAGAAGCTGTGGTGGCAGAGCCTCCCCAAGGTGTGCCGCACACTGCATGAGTTGTTCCCCAACAAGTCGTATGAGTATTACTACAACCGCATCGCGAGGGAGTATGCCAAGGAGAAGCCGAGCCGCTGCCTGTATGTGGAGCGCCGCGTGCCGTACTCGAAATGGGATGCCATCCGCAAGCTGCCGGGCTGGAATCGCTGCGTGGTGGAGAAGACATCGGACGGCGATGTGAAGAGTTTCGTGCGCGCACACATCTATGGCAATATGGGCGAGAATGTCATCGGGCTGCACTACAAGACCCCCAAGCGTGAGGGCTACACGGGCTTGGAGGGATACTACGACAGTGTGCTGCGAGGCCAGGACGGCCAGTACCTGTGCCGTCGGCTGACGAGGGGCACATGGATTGCCGTGGAGGATGGCAGCGTGCCGGACGAGGATTCGACGCTGGTGCGCCACCGCGTGGACGGCAAGAGCATCGTGGCCACGATTGACACCCGCTACCAGGACATTGCCGAGAGCGCCCTGCGCAGCTCGATGAACCTGCATGGCGGGCAGGCGGGTTGCGCCATACTGATGGAGGTGAAGACGGGCTATGTGCTGGCATGCAGCAGCCTGACGCGCGACACCACGGGTCGCCTCAGCGAGAACCTGTGGAGCAATGTGGCGTGCAGCGACAGTTATGAGCCAGGCTCTACCTTCAAGACTGTGGCCATGGTGGCCATGTTCAACGACAAAAAGATACAGCTCGACACGTCGAAGCGCGTGCAGTGCGGCGGCGTGAAACGCTACAGCGCCACGAGCGGTGAGATAAACGCGGGCCACGGCTACACGACAGATACGGCCAACTTGGCCGGGGTGCTGGCGCAGAGCAGCAATGTGGGCATGTGCGAACTGGCATGGGAATATTACCGCAACCGGCGCGACGACTTGAAAAAAGGCATCGAGGGGGTCTTCCCATTTGGCAGACTGCACCCGGATTTGGATGTCATAGAACCGAACACCCGCGTGGTGAACCTCAATTCGGACCGAGACTTCTTGAACCTCAGCTATGGCTACAGTGCCACGGTGACGCCGCTACAGGTGGTGACATTCTACAACGCGCTGGCCAACGGAGGCAGGATGGTGAAACCCCTCTTCTGCAAGGAGGTGATTGAGGGCGGACGCGGACGGCAGGTGAAGCCTGTGGTGCTGAACGAGAGGGTGTGCAGCGAGGAGGTGGCCAAGCAGATGCGCGAGTTGCTGGTGGGTGTGGTGAAGAACGGCACGGGCAACAATGTGTACAACACCGTCTACGGCATCGGCGGCAAGACAGGCACCACACAGGGCATCAGCGACAAGAGCATCAAGAACTCGTCGTTTGTAGGTTTCTTCCCGGCGGACAATCCCAAGTATACTTGTTTGGTGCTGGTGGAGCGTACAAGCATTGCAGGACGCATGGCCGCGGCCCCGGTGTTCAAGAAGATTGCGGACTGTGTGGTGGCTTTCGATGAGGAGTTGGGCAGTGTGGACTTGCAGGATTCGGGTCGCGTGATGCGCCCGGTGCTCAACAAGGGCCGTCGCGCCCAGTTGCAGACTGTCCACAACCTGTTGGGCCTGCCCTTTGCACAGCCGGACAGCGCAAGGTTTACGGAATGGACGGTCTATGACTCCGGAAAAGGTCTTTATGTGGACTATGACGTGCCGCAAGGCAAGGTGCCGGACTGCCACGGGATGACGGTGCGGGACGCTATGGCCCTGCTGCGTGCCGCGGGTCTGCGTGTACGCTTCACGGGGCAGGGGAAGGTGGTTTCGCAATCGCCCGCAGCCCGCACAGCCGTCCGCAAAGGAGCAACAGTAACCCTGGAACTTAGATGAATTAATAATTAAAAATTAATAATTAAAAATTAAAACGACTCAAACATTCAAGCACTCAAACACTAACACATTCAAGCATTCAAACATTCACACATTCACACATTCACACATGAAACTGCTATCGATTATAGAAGGAATCACACCGCTCCGTCCTGTGGCGGGCAACCCAGAGGTGAAGGACATCTGCTTCGACTCACGTCGTGTGGGGCTGGGCAGTTGTTTCGTCGCCCAGGTGGGAACCCGTGTGGACGGACATGAATATATACCGACCGCTGTGCAGCAAGGGGCTGTCGCCGTGGTCTGCCAGCGCATGCCTGAAGAGGTGTATGAGGGTGTGGCGTTTGTCCTTGTGGAGAACAGCGATTATGCACTGGGTCTGATGGCAGACAACTGGTATGGACATCCCTCGCGCCGCCTCAAGCTGGTCGGCATCACCGGCACTAACGGCAAGACCACTACCGTTACTCTGCTGCACCGCCTGTTCCGTGCAAGGGGTAACCATGCGGGACTGCTCTCCACCATTGTCAACAAGATTGACGACGAGGAGGTGCCCGCCACGCACACTACGCCTGATGCCCTTGAGCTGAACGCCCTGCTAAGCCGCATGGTGGAGGCAGGATGCGAGTACGCTTTCATGGAGGTGAGCAGCCACAGCGTGGTGCAGAACCGAATAGCAGGCCTGACCTTTGCGGGCGGCATATTCAGCAACCTGACGCATGACCATTTAGACTTCCACAAGACGATGGCCAACTATATTGCCGCCAAGAAAATGTTCTTTGACCACCTGCCCGCCGAGGCTTTTGCGCTGGTGAATGTGGACGACCGCAATGGGCGCGTGATGGTGCAGAACACAAAGGCAAAGGTCTGCACCTACAGCCTGCAACGCATGGCGGACTTCCGCAGCAAGGTGCTGGAGGAGACTTTTGGCGGCACATTGTTGGAGATGGACGGCCACGAGGTGTATGTCCGCCTTGTGGGACGTTTCAACGCCTACAACCTGACGGCCATCTATGGTGCGGCCGTGCTGCTGGGCGTGGAACGCGCCGAGGCGCTGCGGCTGCTCAGCATGCTGGAGGCTGCCGAGGGCCGTTTCCAGTACGTGACCGTGAATGGAATCACGGCCATTGTGGACTATGCCCACACGCCCGATGCCCTCCAAAACGTGCTCAGCACCATCAACGACATCCGCACACAAGGGCAGCAGCTGCTCACCGTGGTGGGCTGCGGTGGCGACCGCGACAAGACCAAACGCCCGGAGATGGCCAAGATTGCTTGCACCATGAGCGACAAGTTAGTGCTGACGTCTGACAATCCCCGTACGGAAGACCCTGAGCGCATCCTTGACGACATGGAGGCGGGCTTGACCCTGGAGGAGAAGAGCCGCACCGTGCGCATCACCGATCGCCGCCAGGCCATCAAGACTGCCGTCATGATGGCGCACGAGGGGGACATCATCCTCGTGGCTGGAAAGGGACATGAAAAGTACCAGGACATCAACGGCGTGAAGCACCATTTCGACGACAAGGAGGAACTACAGAAATTGAAAATTGAAAATTGAAACACGACTAACACATTCAAGCATTAACACATTAACACATTCACGAATTAACACATTCAAATAGTTATGCTATACTATCTTTTTGACTGGTTGGACAAGGCTTTCGACTTCCCCGGCGCGGGAGTGTTCCAATACATTTCGTTCCGGGCTTCGATGGCGGCAATACTCTCGCTGCTCATCATGCTGTTTTGCGGCAAGCCTTTCATCCGTTTCATTCGCCGCAAGTCGATAGGCGAGACCGTCCGCAACCTCGGCCTCGAAGGGCAGAAGGAGAAGGAGGGCACCCCCACCATGGGCGGGTTGCTCATCCTGGCGGCCATCGTGGTGCCAACCCTGCTGCTGGCCAAGCTGGACAACATCTATGTCATCACCATGCTTGTCACCACCCTCTGGCTCGGCCTCATCGGCTTTATCGACGACTACATCAAAGTCTTCAAGAAAGACAAGGCGGGCATGCCCGGCAAGTTCAAAGTCTTCGGCCAGGTGATGCTGGGTTTGGGCGTGGGACTGCTGCTCTCCTTCCACCCCGATATAGCCTCCACCAAGACCACCATCCCCTTTGTGAAAGGCAACGAGTTCGACTACGCCTGGCTCATCAGCTGGATGGGCAGCTGGACCGCGGACTGGGTGTGGGTGGTCTACGTCCTCGTAGCCATCTTTGTGGTGACAGCAGTCTCCAATGCCGCCAACCTCACCGACGGCATAGACGGACTCGCCACCAGCACCGCCTCCATCATCGGCGGTGCATTGGCCATCCTGGCATGGCTCTCCGGCAACATCATCATGGCAAACTACCTGAACATCGTCTACCTCTCCGACATTGGCGAGCTCACCGTCTTCATCACCGCCTTCGTGGGTGCCACGCTGGGCTTCCTCTGGTTCAACACCTACCCTGCTGAAGTCTTTATGGGCGACACAGGCTCCTTGGCCCTTGGTGGCATCATAGCCGTCTTTGCACTCCTCATTCGCAAAGAGCTGCTGCTCCCCATCCTCTGCGGCATCTATGTGGTGGAGGACTTCTCCGTCATCTGGCAGCGGTGGGGCTGCAAGCTCTACCGTCGCAAGCATCATCTGCCACCCTCCGAAGCTGTACCCATAGAGAAGCGGCCATTCCTCATGACCCCCATCCATCACCACTACCAGAAGCAGGGACTGCCCGAACCCAAGATAGTGCAACGCTTCGTCATCATCGGCATCCTGCTGGCCATCGTCAGCATCGTAACTCTCAAACTGAGATAACCCAAAACCCTGAGAAAGTGAAAATTGAAATTTGCATATTCAAGCACTAACACATTCAAACATTCACGCATTCACACATTAACACATTCACGAATTAACACTTTCAAAGAGATGAGCATAGAACAACTTGCAAAACAGAGCAGAGAACGGATGCACGGCAGCCTTGCCTCCGTGGATACAGCCCTGCTGCGACAGATGCGCGACAGCGCACTGCGTTCCTGTTTCCGTCGGATGGACGAGACCGCGCACCGCATGGAACACGTGGCCACCATCCACGGCAAAGAATACATCAATGACGCTGCCGCCCGCAGTGTCAACGCCACCCTCTACACCATGCAGAACACCGCTGGCCCCGTGGTGTGGATTGCCATGGCCGCCGACGATGCTGCCGACTACCGTCCCCTGCAACCCATAGTGCTCCGCAAAGTGGACATGCTCATCTGCGTGGGCGACCGCACACAAGCCCTCCACAAGGCCTTTGGCCCGCTCCTGCCGCGGGTGGTGGACGTGGACGACATTGCCACAGCCGTCAAGGTGGCTGCGCTGAGCGCTGTCGAAGGCTCCCGCATCGTCCTCTCCCCCGCAACCCCCCAGGGCGACAGCACCGAACAGACAGCCCGTCAATTCATCCATCATGTAAACGAACTATAGGAAATTGAAAATTGAAAATTGAAACACGACTCACGCATTAACACATTCACGCATTAACACATTAACACACTCGCATCATGCGCCGCAAACTGAACATACTGGCAGGTGACAAAGCCCTCTGGGTGATATTCTTCCTCCTTTCGGGAATATCGCTGGTGGCTGTTTACAGCACCATCGGCCTCTCCGCCATCGTCGACCTCAACTCGACACCCATGCACATCTTCTGTCGTCATCTGGGTTTCGTGGTGGCCACATGCATTGCCGTCGTGTTGCTCTCCCATGTCAACTACCGCCGTTTTGCGCCGCTCTCCAAGTGGGTTCTCTACCTTTCCGTCATTGCCCTTGTCATCGTCCTCATCATGGGGACGGAACGCTGGCTCGTCATTCCCCACATGACTCGTTTCCAGCCTTCCGAGATTGCCAAAGTGGCCCTCATCGTCTTCATGGCCCGTGCCATAGCCATCAACAAAGACCCTTTGGACGACAGCCGAACCTTTGTCAAACTCCTTTTTCCCGTTCTCGTCGTCTTCCTCCTTGTCACCCCGGCCAACCTCTCCACGGGTCTGCTCATCCTCGTGGCCAGCTATATCCTGCTCTTCTTTGGCGGGGTCAACAAGCGGCTGTGGTGGCGCTGCCTCATCATCGTCCTGCTTGTTGCCGTGGCGGCGTTCCTCTTCCTCTACTTTGTGGGCAGCCATATCGATGTGGGACGTATCCCCACGTGGTCCCACCGCCTCCAGTCGTGGGTGCACCCCAATCCCGACGAGCTGACCCAGGAGAACATGGCGCGCATGGCCGTGGCGCGTGGCGGGATGTGGGGCAACGGCATCGGCACCACCATCCACGGGCGCCTCATGACCCAAGCCCACAACGACTTCATCTTTGCCATCATCATCGAAGAGACCGGACTCCTTGCCGCCCTCGGCATCTTTGCCCTCTATGCATGGTTCTACTTCCGCTGCATCCGCATAGCCACAGCCTGCAAAGGGCAGTTCGGCAGCCTCTGTGTGGCTGGCATCGGTACCCTCATCCTCCTGCAAGCCGTCATCAACATGAGCGTGGCCGTGGGTCTTCTCCCTGTCACAGGCCAGACGCTGCCCTTCATCAGCTATGGCGGTTCCGCATACCTCTTCCTCGGCCTTGGCTTAGGCGTAATCCAGTCCGTGGCCTTCGACAATAAGAAACAGGCCCGGAAGGCCAGAGCGGAAGTGCTGAAAGCAGGGGACAAAGAATCGGAAACCGTCCCGGACAATTCCGCCAAGGCAAATAACGCAACTATAGAAAACAAAGCATCAAACAATATACAGTCATGAAAGCAATCATCAGCGGTGGTGGCACGGGCGGCCACATCTTCCCCGCACTCGCAATAGCCAACGCCCTGAAACAGCGCCACCCGGAGGCCGACATCCTCTTTGTCGGTGCGCAAGGCCGTATGGAAATGGAAAAGGTGCCCGCTGCGGGCTACCCCATCAAGGGACTCCCCATTGCGGGGCTGCAACGGCAACTCACCCTCTCCAACATCATCAAAAACCTGCAACTGCCCTTCAAAGTGCTGCGCAGCCGTGCCATGGTGCGCAACATCATACGCCAGTTCCGCCCCGACATCGTCGTCGGCGTGGGCGGCTTTGCCAGCGAACCCACCCTCAGCACTGCCCAGCGCATGGGCCTTCCCACCCTCCTCCAGGAGCAGAACTCCTACGCCGGCCTTACCAACAAGACCCTCGCCCGCGGAGCCGACCGCATCTGCGTGGCCTATCCCGGCATGGAGCGTTTCTTCCCCGCGGACAAGCTGGTCCTCACAGGCAATCCCGTGCGGGCCGACATCGAGCAGCTCTCCTGCACTCGCGACGAGGGTTGCGCCCACTTCTCCTTGGACCCCTCCCTGCCCGTCATCCTCAGCGTGGGCGGCAGCCTTGGCGCCCGCAGCATCAACCGCATGGTGGCGGACAACCTGCAACTCTTTGCCCAACAACGTGTGCAGATAATCTTCCAGACAGGCCGCGCCATGTATGCCGAAATTCAGCAGACCGTGGACCGTGCCGGTGCGGGCCAGTGGGTCAAAGTGCACCAATTCATCAGCCGCATGGATCTTGCCTACGCTGCTGCCGACCTCGTCATCTCCCGCGCCGGGGCCCTTGCCATCTCCGAGCTCTGCCTCCTTGGCAAACCCGCACTCCTCATCCCCTCGCCCAATGTGGCCGAGGACCACCAGACGCGCAATGCCAAAGCCCTTGCCGACAAAGGGGCGGCCATCATGCTGACCGATGCCGACTGCCACGACCAGGGCCTCCCACAGGCTTTTGACCTGCTGCACAACCCCGAACGTTGCGCCAGCATGGGCCAAGCCATCCGCACCCTCGCGGCACCCCATGCCGCGGACCGCATCGTGGACGAAATCGATGCAATACTTGTGCGTAACCGCGTCATTGATTCTGTAGCAGAAACTAAGTAGAAACTAAATAGAAACAAAGTAGAAACAAAATAGAAGCAGCCAACCGCTGCAGATGAACATTGATTATTAAGTTTTGATTATTAATATTTAATTCTAAGGTCATGAACTACTACTTTCTCGGCATCGGAGGCATAGGCATGAGTGCCATAGCCCGCTTCCTGCACCAGCGGGGCGACAGCGTCAGCGGCTATGACCGCACGCCCTCACCTCTCACACGCCAGCTGGAGCAGGAGGGCATCCCCGTGCACTACGTCGACGACCCCTCGCTCATCCCCTCGCATATCGACCTTGTTATCTATACCCCTGCCGTACCCACGGACACTGCCGAGTATCAGCACCTCCTTGCCCTCGGCCTGCCTATCAAGAAGCGCTCGCAGGTGCTGGGCGAGCTGACTCGCGGCAAACGCTGCATCGCCGTTGCCGGGACGCATGGCAAAACCTCCACCTCCACCCTCATTGCCCATCTCCTCAGCCAGACGGACTTGGGCTGCAGCGCCTTCCTTGGCGGCATATCCAAAAACTTCGGCTCCAACCTCCTTGTCAACAACGACAGCGAGTATGTGGTGGTCGAGGCGGATGAGTATGACCGCTCTTTCCTGCAACTGCACCCCTGCTGTGCGGTCATCACGGCCACAGACGACGACCACCTCGACATCTATGGCACCCACGAAAACCTTCTCCAAGCCTTCCACCAGTTCGCCGCGCAGGTGGACCCCGAAGGCACTCTCATCCTCAAACAGGGTCTCACCCTTCAACCTCACCACCATCACGACGAAGACGAGGAAGAGGAGCACCACCACGATGTGCGCATAGAGGGCGTTGCCGCCCACACGCACAGCTACACCGCCCACGGCATCGAGGCGGACTACTACCCCTGGAACGTCCGCAACTACAATGGCAACATCTTCTTCGACCTCCGCACTCCGAAAGGGGTTTTCTACGACATCGAACTGCCCAACACCGCGCTCTATAATGTGGAGAACGCTGTGGCCGCTGCCGCTGTGGCAATGACACTGGGACTGAACGAGTATCAGCTGCGCCACGGTTTCAAGACCTACGCGGGTGTGTACCGCCGGTTCGACTATCGCATCAAGACGCCGGACCTTGTCTACATTGACGATTACGCCCACCACCCGCAGGAGATTGCCGCCTGTTTGGAGAGTATACGCTACCTCTATCCTGGCAAGCGCGTGGTAGGCATCTTCCAGCCACACCTCTACAGCCGCACGCGCGATTTTGCCGACCAGTTTGCTCAGGTCCTCTCCACTCTCGACGAACTAATTATGCTCCCCATCTACCCCGCACGCGAACGGCCCATCCTTGGTGTCACCTCCTCCATGGTGTTGCGTAAAATTGACAGCCTGTCCAAGTACCTTTGCACCCCTGACCAGGTGCTGGAGCTTGTCCCCGCTCTCTGTCCTGACATAGTGGTGACCATGGGTGCGGGCGACATTGACCGCCTTGTGCCCCGGTTGGAGGAAGTGCTGAAAAACGATTAAAATTAATGCTTAGAGTGAAGAAAAGACTGAAAATAGTACCCCTCGGTGTTGTGCTGCTGCTGGTGGCTTTGATTATTGCTGCCAATGTGTGGCGCGGGAGGTCGCAGGTGCGCAGCGTTCGCGTGGATATTGACTATTGCGGCGCCGACACCCTCGTCACTCCCCAGCAGGTGGCAGACCTCGTCCTCCGCAGCATGCCCGACATCACATCGCAGCGGCTGCGGGATGTCGACCTATCACAGGTGGCCAAGGCCGCTGTCGCCTCCCCATGGTTGCTGCGCTGCGAGGCGGGTACCTCCATCGGTGGCACGGTGGTGGTGCATGGCGTGCAGCACAGACCCATTGTGCGCGTCTGCTCACGCAACGGCGAGTACTATTTGGATGACCGTGGCTACCGTGTGCCCGTCAGCGCGGTGGGCTCGGCGGACCTCATTGTGGCTTCCGGCAACATCCCGCCCAAGGGCAAAGGGCTCAGGGACGTGTGGACGCTTGCCTCCTATCTTGACGGCCACGAGCAGCTTGCGCCCCTCTTCGACCAGATTTACCGCGATGCCAAGGGCGACCTCTTCCTCACTCCCAAACTCGGCAACCATGTTGTGCAAATAGGTCCGCCGGACGAGTTGGACAGCAAATTCGTCAACCTCATGGCCTTCTACAACAACGCCCTCCCTCAGGCTGGCTGGGAGACCTACCGCCAGATTAGCGTCAAGTACCGCGGCCAGGTGGTGGGGCAGCGAAACGCTGATGGCAAATTGAACAGTGAAACCTTTTGAACGTGTTAATGTGAGAATCAATTAATTCATAGTAGAATATAAAAAATCAACGCAATATGAACAAATATATCGTAGGACTTGACATTGGAACCACCAAGATTGCCTGCTTCATTGGCGAGCGGGCCGAGAAAGGAAAGATACGCATTGTCGGATTCGGCAAGACCGAGTCCGTGGGCGTTGAACGCGGCATAGTGAAAAATATACGCAGCACGGCAGAATCTATCCGCCGCGCCGTGGCCGACGCCGCTGATATGGCTAAGTACGACGTGGACGAGGTGTATGTGGGCATCGCCGGGCAGCACATCAAGAGCCGTTCCAACCAAGGCAGTGTGATGATTCCGCAGGACCACCGCCTGATTGAGAAATCGGACGTGGACCGCCTGATAGAGGATCAGTACCGCATTATGCTGGAACCTGGTGAGGAGATTATCCATGTCTTCCCGCAGAACTATATCGTGGACAATGATATGCTGGACCCGGACATCGACCCTGTCGGGGTTGCGGGCAAATGCCTTGTGTCCAATTTCCACATCGTGACGGGCAACACAGCCAACGTTCGTAATATCCGCGACGCTGTGGCGGAGGCGGGTCTGCACATCAAAGGTGTTGTGCTGGAGCCCATCGCATCGGCCTACAGCGTGCTGGACGATGGCGACAAGGCTGCGGGCGTGGCTTTGGTGGACATTGGCGGCGGCACCACGGACATTGCCATCTTCCAAGAGGGCATCATCCGCCACACTTCCGTCCTCCCCTTGGCGGGTAACGTTATCACCAACGACATCCGCGACAATTGCAAGATTCTGAAACACCAAGCCGAAAGCCTGAAAACCAAATTCGGTTCCTGCCTTCCCTCCAATGTGAGCCAGGACGACATCATCGCCATCCCCGGCATCCGCAACCAGGAACCCCGCGAGATTTATGTGAAGACGCTGGCCACGATCATCAACGCCCGCATGCGCATGATTCTGGAGCAGGTGCAGTATGAAATCCAGTCGTCAGGCTTTGAGAGGCAGCTGATTGCCGGAGTGGTGCTGACGGGCGGCGGCTCCAAGCTGAAGCATATCAAGGAGTATTCCGAGCTCATCACGGGTATCGACACCCGCATAGGCACGCCGGACGAGCACTTGGACCGCGACCGCAGCACAACATACGAGGATTTGAGTCACCCGATGTACGCCACGGGCATAGGACTGGTGATTTACGGTCTCTTGGAGGAAGAAAGCAAGGAGCGCGATGCCGCCGCGGAGGCCGCGGAGGCCCAGCCGGAACCCAAGGCGGTGCCAGAGCCAGAGCCGGAGGAGGAACCTGTGGACAAGAAGAAGTCGAAGGCCGACAAGCCGAAGCGGAAATCTCTCTCGGCTGACGCCCGCAGTTTCAGCAAATCCATTACCGAGTGGCTGACCCGCAACTTCACCGAAGATGGGCTGAATGAGTAGCTTGTTCATAACGTGTTGATAAACTGACAGCGAAGAGTGTCCTTATTTGGAAATAAATTCGTAATTTTACATTTTGAAATTACATTGGATTAATAGTATAACGATATAAGTAATAATAATTTATAATTTTCATCATTATGCCCGATTCACAACTAATTACTTTTGATTCGCCTTTGGAGGAGTCGTCCTACATCAAGGTTATCGGTGTGGGAGGTGGCGGCAACAATGCCGTGAACCACATGTACCGCAAGGGCATCTCAGGGGTCGATTTCATAGTTAGCAATACTGATATGAAGGCGCTGAAGGGCAGTCCTGTCCCCACCAAGCTGGTGCTGGGGCACGAGGGGCTGGGAGTAGGCGGACGGCCCGCAAAGGCCCGCAAGGCTGCTGAGGAACGCGAGGCTGAGATTAAGCAGCAGTTTGAGCATAATACGAAGATGGTCTTCATCACCGCCGGCATGGGTGGCGGTACGGGTACGGGAGCCGCTCCCGTCATTGCCCGTATGGCCAAGGAAATCAAGCTGGAGAACGAGGATGAGGACGACCCCACGCAGATTCTGGTGGTGGCTGTGGTGACCACGCCTTTCCTCTTTGAGGGCTACCGCCGCATCCAGCAGGCACAGGAGGGCGTGGAGGAGTTGCGCAAGTATGTCGATTCGATATTGGTTATCAATAATGAGAAGCTCCGCTCATATGGCAACTTGGTGATGACGGACGCTTTCGCCATGGCCAACGATGTGCTGCTGACCGCTGTGAAGGGTATTGCCGAAATCATTACGCTGAATGCGTATGTGAATATCGATTTCCGCGATGTCTACACCGTCATGGAGAACAGCGGCACGGCCCTGATGGGCATTGGCGAAGGCGAGGGCGAAAACCGCGCCCGCCAGGCCGTCGAGGAGGCCACCACTTCCGTCCTGCTCAACGACAATGATATTGCCGGTGCCAAGAACGTCCTTCTGAACTTCTCCTTCGGTCCCGACCACGAGATTACGATGGATGAGATGGGCGAGGTGACGGACTACATCACCTCCAAGACAGGCAGCATGGAAACCAATGTCATCTGGGGCATGGGCAGCGACGAGACCTTGGGCGACAAGGTGAAAATCACGCTCATTGCCACCGGCTTCGAGCAGCGCGAGCAGGATGAACCTATCAAGCATGTGCTGAAGGAGACCCCTCAGGTTCCACAGCCCAAGCCCGGCGACCTGAAGGAACCCGTCATTCTGCAACGTCCCGCTGACGAGCAGCCCATCCCTCCAATCAACCATGTTGTGGATGAACACAAGCAGCCGGCACCGGACTATCAGCCGCCCACCATCGAGACTGTCAATACACCGATCTCCAACACCCGTCCAACGGTGGAACCCCTTGCTCCCAAGCCGGAGACTACTAATGGGAAACGGGGCAATGTGTACACCCTCGACGATGAGCCTGAACAGCCTCAGCGCGCTCCCAAGGATTATATCGGCAATAGCGACGACGACATCCGTCTGCGCCCTCACAACACGCCCGAACCGATAGTTACCGTGCCGGAAAGCCAGCACAAGGAACCTGAAGTGCAACCGATACACCGCTTCGACGCCGAATCGTTGCACCGCGAAACGGTTGCGGCCACCTCTTCTGCCGTGAGGCAGGACCCCGACAAGGTTCTCGACCAGATGGCTCAGGACCGTGCCGAGCGCATCAAGGCCATCCACAATCTGCTCCGCAACGATGTGAACGGTCCGCAGAAGGTGGAAGCCATGACGATTGACCAGCTGACCGGCCAGTCCGCATACGACTTGCAGGCCAAGGAGGGTGCCATCTATTCCGCCCAATCCGAGGCCACGAGCTCCACCATTGCCCCTGACGGCACGGTGCGCCCCAACTCCCCCTTGTACAGTCTGCCTGACTAATGGCGGAGCGGCGTACCGCCGAAATCATTGAAAAATGAGAAGTGAAAGATGAAACCAAGGTCACACAACCGTTTCACGTTTCACTTTTCATTTTCCATTTCTTACTTCACTTGCAGATGATCACTACTAAAGTAACTAAATCGAAACGTGCCTTGGGCATGTTGTGCGGGGTGCTTGCGGCGGTCTGCTACGGCACCAATCCCCTCGGGGCGCTGAAGCTCTACGCCGAGGGCATGTCCACGGGTTCCGTCCTGTTCTATCGTTTTGGGCTGGCATGGCTCATTGTCAGCATTGTACTCTTTTTCCGCCACGAGAGCGTCCGCGTCTCTCGTCGCGAGCTGCGTGTGCTCTTGGGGTTGGGAGCGTTGTTTACGGTCTCCTCCCTGACGCTTTATCTCAGTTTCCATGTGATGGAGGCGGGCGTGGCTTCGACCATCTTGTTCACCTATCCCGTCATGACGGCTGTGATCATGGCTGTCTTCTTCCACGAGCGCATGAATTGGGTGACGGTGACGTCGATAGTGCTCTCCTTTGTCGGGGTGGCATTGCTCTACCGTGGCGACGGCACGCAGGTGCTGCCATGGGGCGGCGTGGTGCTGGTGTTACTCTCGGCTTTGACCTACGCTGTGTATATCATCGTTGTGAATCGCAGCAAGTTGCAGCTGTCGTCATTCCAGATTAATTTCTATGTCCTGCTGTGCTGCGCTGTGGGCATGTTGATCTACTCGTTGCTGAGCGGCGAGCCTATCGTGTGGCCGCACACTGCCACAAGCTGGTTCTACGTGGGTTGGCTGGCTACGGTCCCTGCCATCATGGCGTTGGTGCTGCTGGTCTACGCTGCCCGTTATGCGGGTTCGACGACGACGGCCATTCTCGGTGCCCTGGAACCGCTGACGGCGGTGCTGATCGGCATCGGGGTGTTCGGCGAGCCCTTCACTGGTTGGTTGGCGGCGGGCATCGCGCTCATCCTGGCTGCCGTGATATTGGTTGCATCGGCGGGCCGCGAGAAGCGGAGCACCGATTAAACTGAAAATTGAAAATTGAAAATTGAAACAAGACTAACACATTCAAGCACTAACACATTCACACATTCACACATTCAAAAAGCGATGGAACGTATAGCGGCATTGGTCTCTGGAGGAGTTGACAGCTCCGTGGTGGTGCACCTGCTTTGCGAGCAGGGCACCAAGCCGGACATCTTTTATATCAGAATAGGCATGGAGGACGAGGAGGGGTATATCGACTGCCCCGCCGAGGAGGATATCGAAATCACCCAGTTTATAGCCAAACGCTATGGCTGCCGTTTCGAGGAGGTGAATCTGCACCGTGAGTATTGGGACAATGTGGTGGCTTACACTATCGACTCGGTGCGTCGCGGCCTTACGCCCAACCCGGACGTGATGTGCAACAAGCTGATTAAGTTCGGGGCATTCGAGCAGCGCAGGGGGCATGATTATGACCGCATTGCCACGGGCCACTATGCAACCACCTGCACGGTGGATGGCACTCCGTTTCTTGCCACAGCCAAGGACCCTGTGAAAGACCAGACCGATTTCCTGTCGCAACTGGACAGCAAGCAGATTGCCAAGCTGATGTTCCCCATTGGCGGCATGATGAAAAGCGAGGTGCGCGGTATAGCCCATGCAGCCCATCTTCCTTCTGCCGACCGCAAGGACTCGCAAGGCATCTGTTTCTTGGGCAAGATTAACTACAATGATTTCCTGCGCCGCTATCTCGGCGAGCGGGAGGGCAAGATAGTGGAACTGGAGACGGGCCGCGTGCTGGGCACGCACCGGGGCTATTGGTTCCACACCATTGGGCAGCGCAAGGGGCTTTTCCTCAGCGGCGGCCCTTGGTTTGTGGTGAAGAAGGACATAGATGAGAATGTCCTCTACGTGTCCCAAGGCTACGACCCGGACGCACAGTACGGCAACGTCGTCAACTTAGAGGGCTACCACCCGCTTACGGGCGACTTGTGGGGCGACCGGCTGGAGCGCGGCGAGACGGTGGATGTGAAGTTCAAGATACGCCACACGCCCGATTTTGCCCAGGGGCACCTGATGCGCACCGACAGGGGCTACCGTATTGAGTCCGACGTACGTGTGCAGGGCATTGCCGCGGGCCAGTATGCCACCATCTACGACAACGATGCGCACCTCGTAGTGGCTTCAGGCATGATTGGTGCCAATGTGTAAATATCTTCCTGTCAGCTATCTCCATCCCAACACCGCTCCTTTAATTTTTCTTAGCCAACATTCCCTGTTCATTTATCCCTTCCCGGTAGGGAGAGGTGTGCGGCTATAATGCGGGAAGGATGCGAGAGGGAGTGGAGGAGGGGCCTTGCCGGTGAAAAGGAGGTTAGTGGGTGAAGACGTATTGCAGGATGTTTTCGCCCATCTGGAAGGCTTTTTGTCGCGTGGCTTGGCTGTCGTGGTGGACGTCGGGGTCCTCCCAACCGTCGCCGAGGTCGCATTCCCAGGTGAAGAGACAGATGAGGCGGCCTTCGTAGATGAGGCCGTAGGCACGGGGCGGGAGGTTGTCGTGCTCATGGATTTTGGGCAGCCCGTTGGGGAAATGGTACCGCTGGTGGAAGATGGGATGGGAGAAGGGGAGTTCGACAAAGTCGAGCTCGGGGAAGACGAGTTTCATCTGAGGGAGGATGAAGTCCTTGATGCCGTAGTTGTCGTCGATGTGCAGGAAACCGCCGCCGAGCAGGTAGTTGCGGAGGTTCTGCCGCTGCTGCGGGGTGAAGACGACGTTGCCGTGGCCGGTCATGTGGACGAAGGGATAGTTGAAGAGTTGGTTGCTGCCCACGTCGACGACGGCATAGTCCGCGGCGAGGTTCATGTGGGCATCGGTGTTGCAGAAGGCTATGAGGTTGGTGAGGGAGGTGGGATTGGCATACCAGTCGCCACCGCCGTCGTACTTGAGGAGGGCAATCTGCGTCTGCGCCCCAAGGGTGGCGGGAAGGAGCAGCAGGAGGGTTAGAAGGTAACGGAGCATCTTGAAAATTAAAAATTAATAATTAAAAATTAAAACGATTCACACATTCACACATTCAAGCATTCACACATTCACACATTCACCCATTTGCTTTAGGGTTGGTTGAGGATTTGGAGGGCTGTTAGGGCGTAGAGGGCGGCCGTCTCGGTGCGCAGACGGTTGGCGCCGAGGGTGACGGGGTGGAAGCCGAGGCTGAGGCAGCGGTCAATCTCGTCGGGGCTGAAATCGCCTTCGGGACCTATGAGGACGAGGGCGTCAGTGCCGGGGGTGTAGAGTTGGCGTAGGGTGTCGCGGTGGCCTTCGGCACAGTGGCACACTAATCGGCATTCGGGAAGGACACCGGCAAGGAGGTCGGCAATGGGTGTGGGAGGGTCGATGAGGGGGCGTGTGGCCTGGAGCGACTGCTTCATGGCACTGAGGGCTATCTTGTTGAGGCGGTCGAGGTTGAGGGTGGTGCGCTCGGAGTGGCGGCAGATGAGGGGAGTGATGCGGTGGATGCCTATCTCGACGGCTTTCTCGACAAACCACTCGAGGCGTGCATTGTTTTTGGTGGGGGCCACGGCGATGTGCAGACGGTAGGGGAGGACACCGTAGTTGGGCATGCGTTCCAGTATCTCGACTTGGCAGGCGGAGGGGTCCGGCAGGGCGATGCGTGCGCGGCAGAGGGTGCCGTCGCCACAGGTGACGAAGAGCTCGTCGGCAGCGGTGAGGCGGAGTACGCGGATGGCGTGCTTGGACTCGTCGGGCGGAAGGGTGGCGTAGGGGCCGTCGGTGTTGTCGGTGAGGAAGAGATGCATTGGAATTAAAAATTAATAATTAAAAATTAAAACGACTCACACATTCACGAATTAACACATTCACACATTCACGAATTAGAGTTGTTGTGAGGGTTTGTCGGAGGCTTGGGTTAGGGCGAGACCGTAGCGGCGCATGGCGTCGGCACGTCGGCGGTGGTCGGGCTGCCGGGTGGCGAGGAGGTCTGCTGCGGTGGTGTCGGACAGGAGGTGGAGGCTTTCGATGCCTTCGGCGGTGCGGTAGATGTAGAAGTACTGGCTGTCGAGGACGCCTATCTTGTCGTCGTTGCAGAAGTAGGCATGGCGGCGGGGCTGGGCCAGGAGGTTGAGGCCGAAGGTGGTGTTCTGCCATGTGACGGGGAGCATGGCAAGGAGCGTGGGGCCGAGGTCGACCTGCATGGCGATGCGGTCTAAGCGTTGCGGATGGAGGCGGGCGGGGCAGTGGAAGAGGATGGGGATGTGGTGGTAGGTGAGGGGCATGTCGTAGCGGTTGGTACCCCACACGCCGCCGTGGTCGGCAATGAAGACGAAGAGGGTGTTGGCATACCAGGGTTGGCGGCGAGCCATGCGCATGAAACGACCTATGGACCAGTCGGCATACTCGACAATTTGTTTGTTCATGTCGTGGCTGCGTGGGTGGAAGTCGATGCCGGAGGGGATGGCGTAGGGCGCGTGGTCACTGCAGGTCATGATGGTGGCGAAGAAGGGGCCTTGGGTGGCGGCTTGGTTGCAGTGGCGCAGGGCGTGGTCGAACATGACGTGGTCCGGCACGCCCCAGGTGCCGATAACCTCGGAGACGGGATAGCTGTGCTGGCCGATGACGCTGTCGAAGCCGTTGCCGAAGAGGAAGCCGCGCATGTTGTCGAAATCTTCGTCGTGGGTCATGAAGTAGGCGGTGTGGTAGCCGGCCTCGTGGAGCACTTGCGGGAGGCCGTATACATGCGGGATGACGGCTTGTTTCATGGTGTGGCGCGAGGGGATGCAGGGACGCGAGTAGAGGGTGGAGTAGATGCCGTTGTAGGTGTGGATGCCGGAGGAGTAGGCGCGGGTGAAGAGGAGGGACTGGGCCATGAGGCTGTCTAAACAGGGAGTGAGCGAGGGACAGCCGGAGGTGGAGAGGGAGGTCTTCTCGACAGTCATGGACTCCATGATGATGAGGACGACATTGGTGCCTTCGGGCAGCGGCAGGTCGAGCCCTGTAGGCATTAGGGTGGGGTCGGCGGGTGTCTGCTGCTCGGCGGCGAGGGCTTGGCGGGCCTCGTCAGGGGAGGTGAGGGTGAGCGGTTGGTTGGCGCTCTTGCCCAGCTCGGAGGCACTCTTGATGAAGGTGAAGACGGGATTGAGGCCTATCTGGTTGAGGAAAGGGTCGGAGCAGAAGTAGGCTGTGCCGACACGCAGGGGGCTCTTCTTGCTCAGGCGGCCCCGCATGCCCACAAAGGTGGCAAAGATGAGGAGCAAGGCCAGCGGGATGCAGAGGGAGTAGGGCTGGAACTTGTCGAGACCGGCGGCGAGGGTGTGGCGGAAGATGAACCGCATGAGGAACCAGTAGCCCACGGCCACGGCAAGGAAGGCAGCGATGCCGGCAAGGTACATGGGTTCGGAGAGAATCATGTCGGCAATGATGGCAAAGGAGTCAATCTCGTTGATGGCAGTGGCGTTGAGACGGGTGAAGAAGTAGGCAAAGAAGGGGATGTCGGCAGTGCAGGCAAAGAAGCTGACGATGTAGCCGATGAGGAGGAGGTGATGGGCGACAAGGTGGAAGGCTTTGGCGCGGATGCGGGCCAGCTCGGCCACAATCAGCATGAGGGCGGGGAGCGCAAGGAGGTAGCAGCTGACGGCGGTGTCGAAACGCCAGCCCATAAAGAGAGCGTGCCCGTAGAGGCCGCCGAAGTCGGGACGGGTAGGGGCGCCCAAGAGGTAGACCCATGTGCCCGCCAGACGGAAAAGGGTGAAGAAGACGATGCCGACAAGGTAGGCAAAAACGATGTAGTTATAGCGTGCAGAGTGTTTCATAAGCGGGTGCAAAGGTACGATTTTTTTTTGAAAAAACAATTATTAACAAACGTCCATGAATAAAAAACGACTTTCTGCGTTATATATGTCGTCAAAAAGTGCTATTTTTGCATTTAAATTGTAACCCTAAAAACAAGAGGATTAGAGGCTGGGGATGGAAACAGGGTGGAACATGGTCAATATAATGTCGCATCAACTAAATAATAGAATACAGATGAAACGGTTTGTCTTAATCCTTATTGCTGCAGTGCTGCTTGCAGGAGAGTGCAATGAGGTCAACGCCCAGAGCCGCCCCAAGCGGGTGAAAGTGGCATTTGAAGTAGACTCGCTGCCAGCGCAATTGCTGGTATACATTAACGGCAACTCCAAGGCTGAGGAGAAATTGGCCGCCAACAAGCAGTTAGTGGACAAGTTCACAACGGTGTACGACAACCTGGACGACCAGAACAGGCAGAAAGTGACCGACCTCTATATTGCCGCACGGAAAACCAAGATGGAACCCACCCCGGACTATGTGGATTTGACACAAACGCTGGTGGACTATAGCGGCAACCGCCTGACGGCAACCCTCTTCGACGAATGGTTGTCCGCCACCACGGCCATCATGTCCATCACCAACAAGAAGAAGGAAATTATTGAATTTATACAATACACCTCACGTCTGCTGAACCAGCGCACGCTCTACGCCTCGCGAACGTCTGTGTGGAGCGTGGGGAACGGCGCAACCTACTCCTTTGTCCCCATCCGCAACGACATCAAGACGGTCTTCAGCAGTACGTTCGACCTCACCTATGCTTCCGGCACCGGGGCCAATGCAGACCAGGCCACCATCCTTGGCACAAAGGGTACGTACTTCTTCCTCACCAATACCTTTGAGGGCAAGGGTGGACGCATCACTTGGGAGCGCTGCGGCGTGGCGCGGAACGTCTGCTATGCCGATTTGGAAGACTACTCTGCCGTGGTGAAATTCCCCAAGTTCACGGCAGATTCCGTCACCTTTATTAATACCAACTACTTCAAAAGCCCCATCAAAGGCGTGGTGGAAGAGGCCCTCTCCAATCGCACAGAGCCGGACAAGTACAACTTCCCCAAGTTCCGCTCGTATCAGAAGGACTTCCAGCTGAAGGATGTGCTGCCCGGTGTGGATTTTGAGGGCAACTTCATGATGTATGGCCCCCGCTTTGTCACCAACGACGAGAAGAACCCTGCCTCAATGATTTTCTATCGCAACGGCAAACGATTCCTTGTGGCCAGTTCCACCCATTTCACCATCCTGCCCCACATGCTCACCTCCGAGCGGGCAACGGTGAAGATGTATATCGGCGACGACTCCATCAGCAACGCCGGTGTGCTGATTCGCTACACCACCAAGGACAACCGCGTGAACCTCCTCAACAGCACAAAGCGTAACTACTACAGCCCCTACAACGACAGCTACCACCAGCTGGACATCTACTGCGAGAATATAAACTGGCTGATGGATAAAGATATCATCGAGTTCAACATGGTGGCGCAGACGGGCACGCAGACCTTCGTGACCTTCGAGTCCAACCGCTACTATTCGGAAAACAAGGACCGCGAAGTGCAGGGCATAGACGAGACCAGCCCCGTGGTGCGTGTGTATAAATATATGAAAGCGCATGACATGCGGCAGGACTTCTCCTTAGTGTCGTTCCAAAACTTCATCCGTATGGACGAGGGGCAGACAAAGCTGATGATTCACGGTCTTTCGCGCCACGGCTTGGTATCGTTCGACGAAGGCCGTTCGCGCATCCATGTGCACGACAAACTGATAGGCTTCTACAAGGCCATCGTCAAGCAGCAGGGACATGACTACGACGCCCTCACCCTCCAGTCCGACACCAAGGAGAACAACGCCGAACTGGACCTTGCCACACTCGACCTCAGAGTCCATGGCATCAAAAAATTCGTTGTGAGCGACAGCCAGCTGGTGGTGGTGAAACCCTATTTGGGAGACATCATTGTGAAGCGCAATCGCGACATCCTTTTCTCCGGCTACATCAATGTGGGTCGCTTTGAGATGAACGTCACCGACGCCACCTTCTTCTACGACGATTTCCGTTTTGACCTCCCCCAGATTGACTCCCTCCGCTTCTCCGTCACCTCCTTCACCGACCCGCAAAAGCAGGTCATGGTCCGCACGCCGCTCTACAACCTTGTGGGCGACATACAGATTGACAAGCCCGACAACCACTGCGGCCTCAAGAAAAACAAGGACTATCCCATCTTCAACAGCGTCAAACCCTCATACGTCTATTACGACCGCCCCTTCATCTTCAACGGCGTTTACGACCGCCAGAAATTCTACTACTCGCTGCACCCCTTTGTCATCAAACAGCTCACCGACTTCCAGACCGACAGCCTCGAATTCCTTGGCACCCTCACCTCCGCCGGGATATTCCCGGACATCGAAGAGCCCCTCAAAGTGCAAAAAGACTACTCGTTGGGGTTCCGTGTCACCACCCCCACCGACGGCCACCCTGCCTATGGTGGCAAAGGGACTTTCCAGAATTTGATAGACCTCAGCTATCGAGGCCTTCGCGGTGAGGGTACATTGAAATATCTCACTTCCACCGCCGTCACGGACAAGTACCTCTTCATGCCGGACTCCGCTATGGCCCTTACGGACACCTTCTATGTGAAGGAGGAGGACGACTACCCCGACGTGCACAACGGCCATGCGCTGCTGCGATGGTATCCCTACCAGGACTCCATGACCGTGTCGCAACTGCGTGACGGCACACCTTTCACCCTCTACCATGGTGTCACCACCCTTGCGGGGCGCGTCACCCTGCAGCCCAAAGGCGCCACGGGCTACGGCACGGCAGACCTCTACGAGGGAACCCTGCGTTCCAAACTTTTCCGGCTCCGCACGCTGCAGATGGATGCCGACCACACCGATTTCACGCTTCGCTCCAATATGTATAACAATGTGGCATTCGAAGCTTCGGACATGCGTTCCCTTGTCGACTATGAGGGGCATACAGCGCAGTTCACCTCCAACGATACGGTGACCCAAACCTTCCTGCCCGCCCTTGGGTTCTCCGCCTGGGTTGACCAGTACACGTGGCAATGGGATAACAAACTGCTTGCCCTCGGCAACAGCAAGAGCATGGAGACCCAAGGCACCGAGGTTCTCACGCTGCGCGAACGGTCCAAACGGCTCGACAAGATGCCGGGAGCCCTGTTCCAGAGCACCGACCCTGCCCTGAAGGATATCCGCTTCCATGCCATCAACAGTCTCTATCGCTATGACCAGCTGGAACTCTCCAATCATAACGTCTATGCCCTGCCCATCGCCGACGCACTGATAGCTCCGGGCGGCGACTCGGTACATATCTCCAAGGGAGGAACGTTCTCCCTTATGGCGGGGAGCCAACTGCTCTTCCCGCGCGACAGTGCTTTCCACCTCTTCTACGACTGCGACCTGCTGGTTGCCAACGGGCAGAAATATAGCGGCAAAGGTACCATTGACTATATCGGTGTGGACGAAAAGAAACAGCCCGTCTATATGACCCAGATTGCTCCTGACGCCCAAGGGGTGAGCACCGCGGAGGGAACCATTTCAGACACGGCGCAGTTCACCCTCTCCACGGCCTTTGGTTTTGCGGGAACTATGAGAGTCGATGCACAGCACAGATTCTACCATTTCAACGGAGGTGTGCGCCTGCTTCACAAGTGTGCCCCGACGGACCAGCTTGCACTGCTCTCCTATTCCGATTATCTCGACCCTGCCAATATCCGGGTTGTGGTGCCGGAGAATCCTGTCGACTGGAAAGGGAAAGCCATCAGTGCCTCCGTGGCCATGGGCAGCCCCGGATTACAGCCCGCGTCGGCTTTCCTCCTCCGCAAGACGGGTGTAAATCCCCTTCTCAGCAGCCATGGTCTGCTCCACTTTGATGAGGGCACCGGTACCTATACCATCACGTCGCAGGAAAAGCTGGACGATCCAGAGTTCGTAGACCGTTACTTGACGCTCAATACCGACAACTGTCAGATAGATGGTGAAGGACCTATTACTTTTGGTCCGATAGTCCAGCCGGCAGGTGTTCAGGCATACGGCACGCTGCACTATGACCCCGAGATTCAGGACAATTTCAGCATGCACACCATCTTCGGTGTCACATTCCCCATAGACCAATCCCTCCTCACGCAGATGGCAAAACAGATTGAGGACGATCTGCGTCCCACACCTGCCGACCGCGACAACGAGCTGCTTGACCGAGCGTTGCTCTTCCACATGGGCGACCCCGACGGTGAACTGGCCTATCAGACCTACCTTAGCACCGGTGCCTTTGACAAGCTGGAGGGTTTCCTGAACAACACCTTCCTGATAGAGGGTATCCACTGGAAGTATTCACCCAAAGTGGGCTACACCGCTGCGGGTACGGCAGCACTCTGCAATGTGGGCTCGAAACAACTGCATGTAAATGTGAGAGTCCGTGCGCAGCTGTTCAACCGGGGCAACCAGACTCATTTGGTGCTCTACCTGCAAGTGGCCAATGACCATTGGTACTATTTCAACTACCAGTACCAAACCCACCATCTCACCATCTCGTCTTCTGTCGGCGAATGGAACGACCGCATCCTCTCTATCAAGAAAGACAAGCGTACTTCCGACACCTTCAGCTATTCGTTGGCCAGCTCGAAGACAGAGATACAGCGGTTCCTCGCCTCCTTCACCGACGATGGATCCGATGGGGAAGAAGAGGATTACGACAGCGGCTCGGACGACGAATAACAGCCCGCTCCGCACAGCAAACAGGCAAAATCCAGTGTAGCGCAAAGGGTACCGCTGCACTGGATTTTTATATGTAACACGCTTGCTCACATTGTGTTATTTGTATTTTCCCAACAATTGGTGCGTCGCAAGCCCTCAAATTGCAAAAAACGTCCTCTCAGAGGTGGAAAATAAGGCCGTAGAATGGGCATTGCACACTTTTTTATGTCGAAAATTATTGTTGATAAACAAGTAGTTGTGTAATCTTTTTCAAAAAAAGTGAGTTTTTTTTTGTCATGTTGAAAAAAGTTAGTATCTTTGCAACCGCTTTCGAAAAGGAAAACGGAAGTTTTGCCCAGGTGGTGGAATTGGTAGACACGCTACTTTGAGGGGGTAGTCGCCGTAGGGCGGTGCAAGTTCAAGTCTTGTCCTGGGCACGCAACATATTTTTCAGGTCTCGAGAGATGGAGACTTCCCAACGATGCCCGGGTGGCGGAATTGGTAGACGCGCACGTTTCAGGTGCGTGTTCCGAAAGGAGTGCAGGTTCAAGTCCTGTTCCGGGCACCAAGAGAATTCTACAAGTAGTTCAAAACGAACAAAATGTAGAATTCTTTTTTATTTTATATCTCAAATTTGGTCATGATTTGGTCATATTTTGAAGATTTCATAAAAAAAAGTGCGTCTATTGACGCACCCTAATGACACAATCCAATCACATATTTTTAGAACAACCCATCCACAGCGGCACTTGCCACACTCTCGGCATATTCGTCTAATGACAACTTCACATACTTGTAGAACATCGTTTCCGTGCGATGACCGCTCACGCTCATCATCTGTGGGACGGTGAACTTTTTGGAAAGGTACATATTTGTGATACAACTTCTACGGGCTGTATGGCTTGCAACCAACTCCCATCGTGCCTTCAGCGGATACCCTTTTTCGTCGTATTCGTACAAAACTATCCCTTTCTTCTTTGCAGTCTTCTCCGCTCTTCTTTCTTTCAAGGTCAATACCGTCCGTTCCTTCTTCTTAAGGCTTGGTACCGTTAGAGACAGTCTTTTACAGATTTCCTTAATCGTTCTATTGAGGTTCTGGTCCCATATATGGGGAATGTTATAGTCGTATTTCTTCAACAATGCCTCCAATCTGTCATCCATTATCGGGATAACCACAGTTCTGGCAGTCTTCTCCTGCCTGAGTCGGATGACCTTTGTCCCGTTACGGGTGATGCCGACATTTGCCTTTTCTATCCTGCTGTAATCGCTGTATCGCAAAGCCGTGAAACACCCAATTAGGAAAATATCCCTAACCTGTTCTTCAAATCCTGTGAGCGGCATATCATATAAGGCCGACAACTCTTCTTTGGTAAGGTATATTTCCTTGGCTTTGTCCTCCTCCTTGATTTGTGGACTCTTAAGAAAGCCACAAGCGAGGTGGTTGGAGTGCAGACCTTGCCGCTCCGCAACCTTAATCAACGTCTTGAACAGGCTGATATGCTTGTCGAGAGTGTACTTCATATACCCAATACTCTCCAGATATGAGATGTATCTATCAACTAGTGATTCGTTGATGTCGTCCCACCCAAACGGTCCTAGGCTGTAAAAGTCCAGAAACACCCTTTTGAACTGCTGCCAGTTCTTGATTGACTCCTTGGCATATTTCTCTTTCTTTGAAGTACGAACTTCTCCTTTCTCAATACCTTTGATGTAATTGACGACGAAAATCTTGACATTGCTTCTTTTCCTGTCCTCAACATACTTCTTGAGTTCTTCTGCCCGTTTCAGTTCATCTCTCTTATCCGCCAACACGATATTCTCGATAGTACTCTCCAAGTTCTCTTTGGTCAGTCTATGATGTCTTCGCATATCCGTGATAGCCTCTCCAATAAGGGCGACCTTCTTGGATATACCTTTCTTGTTTAGATAGTTGTTCAGCTTCCTCTCGGATTGAGAGACTTCATTCCATTCTGTGACATCAACTTTCATCAACAAATTGACCCAAAGGACAGCACCCTCTACATTCATTCGAGTATGTAAAGGGTGCATCCCTTCTTTCTGCTTGGTTCGTAATACCAGTTTCATTAGCAAGCGGTTCTAACCAATCCTTCCGATTCTGCGTTCAGTACATCCCTCATCGAATAGATTTTTCTTCGACCACCAAGAGGCAATGGTTCAATTATCCCATCCTTCTCCCAATTGTAAAGAGTGTTTCTTGAAATACTCCATCTCTTACACAATTCTTCGGCATTCAATCTTTTGTCATCGAGATTGGCATTGCACAATTTGTCATTGATGACCTCTTCTACAGCCTCTTTAACCCATCCTTTGAAGGTTTGTTTCAAACTTTCTGCGACATCTGCCCAGCACCTTGTGTTCAGCAAAGTCAACTCATTCCTATATTGTTCCATATCTATTTCTCTTTAACTGCCATTTTGGTGACATTCAATATTAAAACACATATTAAACCATTATTATAACGAAAAAAAATATCAAGCATTGCATTCGCGCTAAGTCTTTTAGCTTGTTTTTGCCATTGTCAAAAAAGGCGGAACACTATTCGATGGCATTCCGCCCCACAAGCCATAGATAAACTAATCCTTTTTCACGAGTTATTATTCTTGATAATATTCATTATGATTTCCTCGATTGCTTTGAATGTAATCTCTTCTCCTTCATAGCATCGTTCGTATTCAAACACTTCAACATAATCATTATAATCAGGGTCTTTTTGGGCTTTTTCTTCCATGATTTCACTAAGGCATTTTTGGCCAATTTTGTAATCGATATACCAAGCACATGCTTCAGCCAAGTCTATCAAGGACTCATTAGTTAAATTATTGATAATTTCGACCATACCTTTACGGTCAATTTGATACATTGGGCTTTCTTTGCTTTCCATGGCAATCCTGATGACAGCCTCTAGAACAAAGAATCTAAATGTTTCATCATTTTTATCATAATTAGCATCATTCGTTTGGCACTCTCCACCCTCAGGCAGTGCGACAGTCATTTCATCCTCGTTGAAACAAGGGCCATTCTTTATACTTTTACTCATAATTAAATTATTTTATTGTTATTAGATATTCCAGTGGCGCTTTCAGTTATATCCGAATCAACGGACGATTTATTTACACAGTCGATTAGTTTAGAATGAAGCTCTGCTATCAGATTGTCCAAAAAAGACCTATAGGCTTCACAAAACTCTTCATCGCTTGTGTTATCGCTGCGAACAGGCTCATTTTCTATCATGTACTCTTTCCCCCACAGAAAATTCAGATTATCTATTTCTCCAAAGGCATTAAATCCATTGAATTCTTCGTGAGAGGAGACATATACGTTAAGGTTAAACCTTTTCTTGATATACAAAAGCCAAAGGTCAGGAAAGTACCATGGTGTATCACCCGACATCAGAATGGTCGTTATGCCTTTAGAGTCATCTATACAGAAAGACTCCAATGCCACATCACAGTCCCACTTACATCCGAATGCCACCAAACAGTTATAGTCATACCAACCGACCACTCCATAGGTTTCTTCTTGATACTTGACGGCTTCGTCATACTCCCTGCAATAGGTTTCATACTCATCGTCGGACTTGAAAAGAGGTTCTTTTGTATCCCAATCCAGAGCGCCCCTTCTCATCTTTTCGTTTGTGGTGTCGTACTTCGTGAATGTTCCTGGGATAGGCCTGAATGTGGCCATTGTCACTTCGTTTTTCCCATCCCAAAGACTACGGATAGCATCACTGATATTGTCCTTGGTTTCCATTCCAAGATTCTTCAGTCCTTCGTTAACAAAGTTAAGGACATTTTTTGTTGCAGCCTTTACTGCGTAATTGTTATTGCACCAATTCGGCATATTTATAAGTTGGTTCACCTATACACCATAAGGTTCTAAAAGTTAATGATATATTTAATTAATAATCTATTCTTTCAGATGTTATGCGGTCAACTGCTCTTCCTTCATACAATCGTAAGCTGCTGACCCCATTTCTTCACCGATTTCTTGTACCCTACGACGGAATAATCTATTAATGGGTATCCGTTCATTCCTTTTAAACCAAGAATCGACACTCGACTCTACCATAAGAAGAATTTTGTCAGAAACTGCTTCGATAGATTCGTCAATCGTGGTTTTGATGTCCTCCACATCATTAAAGTGTCCATAGTCATGGAGAAAGTCCATTGCAGTGAAATAGCATACTTCAATAATGTAATCTAGGTAAGGTTCGATTGCCGAGTCAGCGATATTAAGTGACCCTTCCCAATGTGGAACCAAAGAGTCCATTTTCAAATCGGACGCGATATCTATATAGTCATAGTCCGAAAGTACCATAAGACTTACTGCACTTGCCCACACGAATGAATCCAGTTCTATTTCACTGTGTCCTTTGAGTGTCTTTTGCAACTCTAAAAGTTTGGATGCGTTTTTTTTAATGTTGTCTTCCATTTGTAAAAAAAAATTAATGATTAATATAGTTAATTAATTACTATCGGGTGTTCTTGACATGACCCTCTTATAAAAAAATAACAAAAAATTATGCCTTTAAACGAAAAAGTTATTTTTTCTCAAAAAATGAAGACAAAATGGGAGTCGGAACGGCACGGCAAACTACAACCTATATAGCAAGATGGTGCTGCGTATCTGCCATATTTATATCCATCTTAGCATCGTGTCATCAGTATTGCCTTTCTCAAACCAAAACCATGCATATGAAACGGCAGAGCCACCGCCGGCTTTCATCTCGTCAAACTGTGCATTCTTTGCACAAAGAAGTCTTTCCGTGAATTGAAATACATACTTTAAATACTTATTCCTATAAAACTCATCGTAACGTGCCTTTCCTTCAAGTGCTGTCGTTTTCAAAAGGAAAATGGCAGGCACTTTTTCTGGGAGGATATCAAGGGCGTGGCGAATAAATTCCTTGTGGTATTTGTATGGAGGGTTTGTCAGTATCGCCACGTCACTCAACGTATCAAATGGCATTTTTGTTGTTTTTAGGAAATCAACGATTGTATCCCCATATCCCCTATCGACAAGGTCGGAAGAAAAAACATCGTATCCGTGTTGTTTCAGACGTTCTGAAAGATGTCCTTGTCCACAACTGCATTCCCAGATATGTGTGGGGAGTGATACGACCTTCAGTAGTTTGTCTATCGCTATGGGGTCTGTTGCATAAAAATCATTCTCATCGCGTTCCTTGTCCGTGTGGTTCGACGCACCGAGCGTCTTAAAAATACTATTTTTGTTACCCGTCCAATCCATTCTTATTTTTTTGTCTTATTTTTTTCAAAATCGCCTTCACAATAAAAATAACAAAACCGTTCCCGAAAAAATAATTTTTTGATGTTTTTTTGAAAATTAAGCAATTATATCAGTGATAATCAATAATATAAAATTATTATTTTTTTTATGAATAACACAAACATCAATGGTGGTGTATTCACAAGGCAGAACAGTCTTGGTAGGAGTTATCTTTTTCCACCTTATATATAATAATGTCTTTTTTTGTTTGTTGTATATAAAGATAAGGTTAAAAAAGATAACTATCCTTTATTTGTTTCTTATGAAAGAAGTCTTTTATACTCAAAGAACTGCTTTCTACCAATACTATCTTTATGTTCCAAGAGGAACTGGTAAGCTTCCTTTGTCATAGAGCATTTAATCATTCTTTTAAGGACAGTGATTGGTTTCTCCTTCGTTAAGGGATTATTGTTAGAAGAAAAGTAAAAAACATTATTCTCATCCAAGTATTTCTTTAGTGTCCTGAGAGAAACTTGGTGTTTGTCTTTGCTTTCAGCATAGTATCGCTGTATTAATATAAGGTTGTCTTCAATAGACAGAGCGCTGTCATACATTGAGAGCATCTGGTTGGAATAGTATTCTTTTTCCTGTTTCTTCCAATGAACTCTTTTGCCGTTCTCGTCGTATTTCTTAATCTTGAACCGTTTCTTTATAATAATCTGACTTTTGGCGTTGAGCGGTGACTTCATCTCAGCAACGACAACATTGAAGACGAACTCACGCGGAATTGTGTCTTCCGCATCATTCGAGAAGTATTTCAGAAAGCACTTTGTGGTCAGCACCAGCAACTCTTCCAAAGTGCAGTCTGGATACATCTGGTGAATCAGCGAGCAATTCACGGTCAGTTTCTTTCTCCGGCCCTCTTTGTCGTGCCAAGTGTTCGGCAGGTAATAGTCTCCGTACTTGTGATAATAGGACCCATTGACCAGTTTCCGCACTAAACATTTGTAATCGGACCAGTAGTAGAATGTCTCATCCTCGTCATTTGGCATGCTTTCATAGCGTAGGACTTTGTCTATGGGGTGAAACGAAACGTAGTTCTCGAAAGTTCCGTCCCAAGACAGGTAGTCACACATCACTTCGTATTCGTCGAAACTCAACTTTACATCAAATCTGCGACAAACCTTCACCTCTGGGAGGTAGGCATCAATCAGTCGGTCGAAATCAGTCTTCTTGTAGGCGACATAGTTGTTGATTACTGGCTTGTTCGTTCCTGCGATATTTTGTACGGCAGAAAACGAGACCGGGTCGACCATATCCTTGTCGAGGCAGCCTGTCTTTTCCAAGATGATGTGGGCGATTGCAGAATACTCGGACATGCTCTTAATCTCTTTGTTGAGCATATATCCCAAGCGGTATCGCTCTCCGTCTTGTGAGGAGAATGTCTCGTAGTAGAAAGTCGGACGGAGCTTGGTCTTTCTTAGGAATTCGTCCAGTCTTGGCGGATTGTGTTTCCCGTCCACGTCAATCATCACCACTTGTGTCGATACAAGTTTTTTCTCTCCGTCGTTTCTTGTGTTGCCCAGATTCGCCCTGTAAGTGTGTCCGTTCCCTAAGAGTTTCAGCAGGTCATCCAAGTCAGTGTCTTTCTCGACCCATTTCATTCCTTTAAATTCTTGTTTTGTCGGTTTTGTCTTTGAACCATTGATACTAATTTGATACTTCATCGTAAAATAATAGATGCCCCCCAAAGTGGTTCTTCCCCAACCACTCCAGAGAGCATCATATGTCATTTTGTATAGTGGGGGAAGCACTCTTCCCTTTATTTATGCAAATCGAAATCGAGCCTTTTTAGTGTTGCCTACAATAAGAATGAAGGAAGAACACAAAAAATGACAGAGGAATTGATGAAAAAGAATTTAGAGGGTAAAGAACAAGTAATATTTATGGAGAATGTCCCATATTTGATTATCCTTGTAAATTGCTGTGCACAGAAAGAGCGGTCTTTATGGAAGGCAGTGAAATGCATCACTGTGTATTTACATGCTATTGGGATCGAATCAAGGACTACGAATATCTTGCCTTTGCTTTTGATGTTCCAGCGAGATTTACGCTTGGGTTGGACCGAAAAATGGCGAATGGGTATATGAGCATACTCTTTTGCGTGTGCTTGCATCGCAAATGTGCCCGAAACGACTTCATTGGTATTGGTCGAACGAAAACGATAACGAAAAAGAACACGGATGGTGCGGGGACTGCTGTAAGGCGGTGAATGCATAGGATAATGATAGTATCAAGGACGAGAATTGCTCGGGATTTTTTTCGTAAGCTTGCATTAAACCCAAATCGGTCGTTAGATATGATGCAAATGGCATATTATACATAAATACAAAGCATTACAATGTAATTTTTCCAATGACCGTCATTAGAAAAAAATTACAATACATTTTATTGATTACCTGCTATTTACAACGTGTGTGCCATATTTTTCCTCTCTTAATGACCGATTTGGGTTAAAAAAAGAGAATAGAAAGAAAGGTCGGAATAACAACGATGGCTCTTCTTTTCGCGTGCGGGAAGGAAGAGCCATCTGTAGTTTTGAGGATGTATATGCGGTTCATGGTTCAAAGTTCAGGGTTGACATTTTGTGTCGAGTTTACTACGCCATGGCATAGCTATTGCGAGCATCGCTCTGCACATATGGCTTAAACGGAACCTTCAGGGTTCATGGTGAATGGTTAAGACGTATAGGAAGATAATAGGAAATAATGCGTTAGGAAATTGTAAGAATGGAAAATAATGCGTTTTAAAATAATATTTTTGGTAAAAAAGTGCGTTTTAGAATTTTTTTCGTACTTTTGCAACCTAAATAACAAACGTATTATTTCTGCATTATATGAAGAAGAAAAGGAAATCAAGGTGATAGACAAGCGAGTGCTGGGGTACGTGTTCACTACCTCCATCTTCTCTGACGCAGAAGAGCTAGTGAGAATCCTAGTATCTCGCTGTAAAAAGCTCGATACAGAAGGCTGAAGTATGAAGGCTGAGGTGTGAAGGAACGGAATTAAGGACTATGGATCAAGATACCAGATGGTTGATAAGATACAACGAAGTGATGGATTTCATGAAGAAAAACAATAGGAATCCGTCTCGTCATCGTATTGGAGAACACAATCATTTGAACTGGATTAAAGCCTATAGCAAGTTGATGAATGCTGGAGCGTTGAAGGATGAGCGGCTTGTGAAGGTCAAGGGGTTGTTGGCATTAAGCGAACAATATAAAAGGAAGAATCAATACCAGTAAAGATTATGATAACCATAGATTCCCTTTCTGATCTTCTTGGCGCTTTTGTAGATAGTCAAAACAAGGTGCTTGATGCAATGGACATTAAGCATCCAACCACTATTGGGTCTATGTACGAAGGCTTGTCGAGGGATGTGCTTCAGTCTGCTATCTTTAAGGGAATTGACTTGAGGGTTATCACAAATAGTTTCATCAAAGGATGTGATAGGGAGTTTGATGTGATGATAGTTGAAGGTGATGGTGAGGAAATACCTTATACAAACAGATTTAAATATCCCGCCAATCAGGTACTTGTTGTTGTTCAGGTCAAAAAAACATTGTACGGGAATGACTTGAAGGATAGTTTTGCCAATTTGCAATTCATCGTTGACCAGTATGAAAATGTAAAACCTGAGCCATGGATGAACAAACTGTTTGTTGATTCATTAAGAGGTATTTGTGGGAAAACGCCAGAGTCATACGTCAAGAATGAATTGTCTCTGTATGAAGATACAGTAAGTCAGTCGCTAAGAAGTGAATCACGTTTGCCTTTGAGGATAGTCTGGGGGCACAATGGCTTTGTTTCAGAACATGCTCTTAGGGAATCATTTGTCAAGTTCCTGAGCGAGAATATGTCAACAGCAGATAAACAGATTAAAGGGTTTGGCCCCAATAACTTCCCAAACCTTATTATTTGTAATGACTATACCATCATAAAGATGGATGGGATGCCGTTTGTTGCTCCGTTAGATAATGATGGATGGTGGACGTTTCTTGCAACAACGCATTACAACAAAATGCTATTCCTATTGGAATCTTTATGGACCAGACTCTCATACAAGTATAGTCTTTCGCAAGATATTTTTGGAGAAGACCTTCAGAAGGAGCCTGCAACGGTTTTCCTAAGGTTACGGTATAAAAGAGAAGAAGGGGCTGAAGGCTGGGAGTTTGATTACTGGCCTGCCACGGACAAACAGTTAAATGACAATTATGAAGTGGAGGAATGGATGCCTGTGGAGATAGACAAAGCGCAGTTGTCTGTATTGCGAGTAATGGAAAAACGTGGTGCTATAAACTGGGCTGATGACCAAGAATTACATGACTTCGTTATCAGGGAAGGCTATGCCTCTATTGAGGATTTTGTGAATATTTTTTGTGATACACGCCTAGTTTGTTGTGAGGGTAAATATCTGAAATATCTCACTGACGAATGTGTTTGCGTCTGCTGCGGTGACAAGTGGTATGCCGCAGACAACAAGGACAACAGGCTTCGGAACTGGGTGTTGAAGCATGGACTAAAAAAGAGAGGTATTCAATGATGAATTATAAACTTGACTACCAAAACAAGATAAAGATTACGGATGATAGAGAAGTGATATATACCATCTCTAAGAAACACCGTGGTCGCAATCCAGATAAAAGTCATTGGATTATTAAGATGCCCAAGGAAGTGGCATTGTTCAGGGACGCTTTGAGGCTGGGCTATGAAGACAAAGCGAACTTTACAGCTTGGAATTTTCTTATAGTTGACGGGGAAATCTGTGCAATAGGAAAATCTGTGGATGATCTGGAATTAAAGATGGCTAAGTTCGTTGATAGCAACAAGAACGAGCAATGGCACGGGTATCCAGCAAACTATATGAAGAACAACCAGGACATTCCACCTGCCAGTTTACTGCTTTCGTGGCAGAAGGCAGGATTTATTACAACGGCCACAATGAAAAAGATAAAGGGAGGACAGCCATGCAACCTGTAGAGAATAACAAGATACAATTGACTCCGTTGAAAATAGTAATTCCGGGACATTATTATGATTGTCAGATTTATAGAGGGAAACTATATCTCTGGACAATGGATGGGTCTGTGCAGGTGTATGACTGGAACAAACTCATCAACCATGTGGTTATGCCCAAGTTCCAAGTGCGGCTTCCGTTTGTATTTGGTTTTATGGAAGGCAATTTTTTGTACAACAAAAAGGTTGCGTATATCTTTGGTGAAGAATGCTATAATACCGTTTTGTTGCAACAATACCAAAATCTGGCAAGCCAGTCGGTTTACCTTTCACCTGACGAAATGTCATCAGCAAAGCTACAGGAAATTGATATGCCTCTGAGTGAACTACCTACTGATACAGAAGTTTATGCAAACAATGTATATTTTGCGGTTGATTCTGGAATATACAGGCGTGTACTCCATAATAGTGCTTCAGAGCCTTCTATAGGACCTAAGGATACGCAGTTGTGGGATTGCCGGGTTTTGTCATTACGTGCCAATAAGTATCCGCAGATTGCTCTTTCTGCTGGCTCTGAAGGCCTTTATGAACTGAATCTGGTGAAGGAGGATGTGATTAGGCCGCAGGCGTTGGAAAGTGTTGATGAAACCAAGGTTTATAGAATCAGCAACAAACCGTCTAGTTTCTCGAATTACTCATTCCTTAGCGTTTTTAGTTCATCATATGTGGATGAGTCATTTATGGCTCTATTTAATTGGAAACCGTTGAGCGATGTGAATATAGCACGGTTGGGGAGTAAGAGTTTAAAGGTGTATAGGGATTTCGACGAGGTCATAGAAGCCAAGGATATTTTTGGAAATGTTTCTGATTCTGATATTTGTTGGGGTACTGATGATAAAATATATAGAATTAAAGGCAATGAATTGAATGTCCTCAAATTCAATAATACTGCAAATTTGGAAAAGGGTGAGCAGTATTATCAGTCTCTACAAAGTGTGATATTACCTTCGAATATAGGAAGACCCATAAGCGCAGGTGCTACATATTTTGGCATTGTGTTGGAATTTACAAAAGGAGTAATCGTGTTGCGAAGCGACGGAGGGGTTACGAACATCCCTGATGAGGTGATTAGATGGAGGGTCTATCCTCGTTCAAAGAACTACTTGAATCATTTGCATTTGGTTTATGATGACAGGTTAGAGGTGTACTCCTTTAATCACGACAGTTTGGTAAACCAGTCAACGAAACGCATAGGCATTGAATACCTGCCAGATGAAGATCCTGCATACAAAAATCGTAGTGTGAGCAAGGTGGCAACCGCCATGGATTTTCCCGCTGATATGCCGTTGCAGAGCGGTGATTTCAATGAATTTAAGTTAGATGAGTCGGAATTGCCGTTTTAATGTGATTGGAAATGAAAAACGGGTCGTATGAGCCCGCAGAGCCGTAAGACATTCTGGCACTATAACAACGGAGAGCTGGCGCAACCGCACCGGCTCTTCGTCGTTTCTGAGGTAGGCGCAAATGTGCCGTGGCCGCAAGACATGGCTCTTTCGCGCCGGGGTGGGCGGGGTCTTCCATAGGCAATCCAGCCAGTGGCTGTAGCCTGCGGAGGCCACGGACTGACACCGCTTTTTTGCAATCGATATGTGCATGCAATGCTCTTATCGATTTGGGTAGTGGGTGGGGATTAAAATCGGTCATAACCTATGTTGTTACACAGAAAGCGCAGAGAGCGCAGAAAGGATTCGAACACAAATCGCACGATTATTTATTCCCTCAAAGAGCTGAAAATGGAGAAAAATAGAAAGAAAAATGAGTATGATAATTCAAATAATAATAATGCGCTGTTTTTTTTTGTAGTGAACAAAAATTGCTGCAAATCGAACAAATACAAATTATAATCGAACAAAAGTATATTAAAATCTCATAAAAATTCGGATAATTGCACATATGTCGATAAAAATTTGTATTTTTGCACCGTCAAAAAAGGCTAACCATTTATGCAAACAGAGGTACTTAGAATAATAGAAGGCGGATTAATGAACGACAAGCGTAAGATCCTTACTTACTCCACCAAGTTGGCTGACCGACTTGAACGCGAAGGAGACACGGCTTTGTCAAAATGTATCCGCCAGAAACTGGAAGATGGTGTTCCGCAGAATGCTGCTGTGGCAGATGCTATGCGGATGATACCTCTTGACCAGGATAGTCGTTTACAAATAGTAGAAGTAATTCCTTCTGACTCGGAACGCCACAGGGTGGTTTTAACTCCTGAAGTGAAAGGGCAAATGGCCTATTTTATCGATATGGTGAATCATGGTGCAGAATTAGAACTGGCTGGAGTAAACATTAAGAAGACATTGTTGCTGCATGGTTATCCGGGATGCGGCAAGACAAGCATTGCTCATTATATTTCCGAGCAAACCGGATTACCTCTGGTTGTTGCCAGGCTTGATGGGATCGTTTCATCGTTGCTGGGTAGTACTGCGAAGAATATCAGAAAGATCTTTGACTATGCTAACAGCGTTCCATGTATTTTGTTCTTGGATGAGTTTGATGCCATAGCTAAAGCCCGTAACGACCAGCATGAGTTGGGGGAGTTGAAGAGGGTTATCAATAGTCTTCTTCAGAATATTGATGCGATGCCAGCAGACAAGGTGCTCATAGCTGCTACCAACCATGAAGAGATGCTGGATGATGCTATCTGGCGTCGTTTTGTCCAGACCGTGGAGGTAGGGTTGCCTGGTGAGGCAGAGATTATGGAAATGATAGATATCTTTTCTGACCCATTTACTTCAGAACTAACTGATGATATCAATAAAAAAAGAGCCTTTGCAAAAGGTGCAAAAGGCATTTCTCCGTCTGACTTGAAAACGGCTTTTGATAGAGCCAAAGTGAAATGCGTTCTGAATAAACAAACAATGATTCCCATCGAGCCATTACTGCGCGGTGTCTATGAAATAAAAACAAAGGAGAAATCGGAAGAGGGATATGTCCGTTTTTTGAGTGAATACGGTATGCCTCAGCTTACCATAAACAAGGAAACTGGTATTGCCTTGAGAAAGATTAAGAGTTATTTGTCTGTAAAAACTAAGGAGGATGAAGTATGAAGGATTTGCCTATTCAAATAGTTAATACCCGAGGAGAACAGGATTTGTTTTGGAAAGAGGGCATGGGAGATAATAAGTTGCCCAAGTGGGCTACACAAGCTACGGTCACAGCGCATGCAAATATAATGTCGAGAGCATTCTCGGCTGTTGAACGTTGTTTTAACGAACGTGAGGAAGGAGCGTTGCCTGTCTTGATAGTGGCGTCACTTGATGAGAAGGCAACGAACCGGAAGTCTTTCCGTGCTAATGTGCGTGCAGTCTTCGACAGGAAGAATACTAGAAATGTGCTTGGAAAAGAGTCTCAGAGAGGCCTCTTAGTAAAGGTTGATAATAGGGATGACTTGCGAGCAATTCGTCATAGGGTGGAAGATGCAAGCCGTGGTGAAGGAAGTAAAGACAGACTCTGTGGGGTGGCTGTTGTTGAAGATCTTCAATTGTTTCATCCGTTTGTTGAAGAGGGACTTGATGGTGGCAAACTGAAGGTGCAATTGGTGGATTACCACAATGAGAGGTTGAATGCCAAATCTGCCGAGCTGTTGCAGGAATATGGAGCACATAATAATGGTTCAACATAAAATTGCTTAGGTGGGTTTAAGAGAATTTGAAGTCATGCAGAGCGAGAAGACGGAGAGTAAAGTAGCGGTCGTCACGGAAACCGTAGGCCATGCGTTTAAGAGTTTTGATTTTGTTGTTGATGCCTTC
>JAFVCA010000011.1 GCA_017479705.1 Bacteroidales bacterium | reverse complement strand
GTGCACGGCGGCAGCGACTTCGACTAAGCGGCGCACCGCCGCCGGTAATCACAGCGGAGGTTCGCCGCCGCATGAATTACCGCCGGTTGACCCTATTTCGACACTACGCAAGAAACAAAACACAAACAAACAAGAATCAAACAAGAAAAAAAATGAAAAGAACATTAGCAAGTCTATTGACTCTATTGACCCTATCCGGTCTATCAGTATTCACCTCCTGCCAAAAGGAGACCACTGGCGACGGCACGCAGTTCCGCGCCACGATGGAGAGCCGCGACGGCAAGACCGTCCTCAACGGCTCGGCCCTCAACTGGGTGGCTGGCGACCAGGTGGCTGTCTATGGCACCGCGGGTTGCGGCATCTATTCCGCCACCCCGCAGAGCCCTGCCACCATCGCCACCCTCGACAACGTGAGCGGCGAGACGGGCGACGGCCCCTTCCGCGCCTTCTACCCCTCCACGCTGACCACCGATGGCGCGACCATCACCTTGCCTGTCACTCAGACCTATGTTGAGGGTTCTATCAACGAGTTCCCCATGTATGCCGAGAGCAGCAGTAACCAGCTTGCCTTCAAGAACCTCTGCGGCGTGCTGAAGCTTGACCTTACCAAGGCCAACATCAACATCTCCACCATTACCATCACTGCCAATGCACCGATTTGTGGCGATTTCACAGTGGACAATAGCACTGGTACACCCAACTTGAGCTATGCTGGCAACGGCCTGAACGTTGTCACCCTCGTCTGCTCCACGCCTCAATCCATTACCAATGGCAAAGTGTTCTACATCGCACTGCCCGCCACCTTCGACTCGGTGAAGAGCATCATGCTGAATACTGGCGACGGTAGATTTTGCGAGAAAATTGTCAAAACCTCATCGCACGTTGCCGTACAGCGCAACACCGTTACTACAGTGACTTTCGGCGAGAACGACATGGAATTCGTCAGAGGGATAAGTGGTGCTTATTACGACGTTGCCAGACCAATGCTTCCCTTATACCCCTACTATAGATACAGCTATTCCCAGCAGTTGATTTTGAATAGCGAGATGTCGGGTGAAGCAGCAGTTGTGACTGGTATTGATTTTTATTACGAAAGCGTAGGATCGTTATCCAGAACGGTTGATATATACATGGCAAACACAACGGTTTCTTCGCTGAATAGTAGATTCATATCCTATGACAACACTACTTTCCAACAGGTCTTCTCAGGAGCATTGACGTTCTATACCGGCTGGACTCATATCGAATTTGCAACACCCTTCAGCTATGACGGTCTAAGTAATATAGTGCTTACAATAAATGACCGGACAGGTTCCTATTGTGTCGGCGATAAATTCCGTGTTCATACCGCATCAGGGCTTTCCCGTTCGGAATATACTGACATGCAGAGTTATGACCCTGCTACGGTTGGCTCCGGTATTTCTTTAGGCTATCGTAACGACATTCGTCTGCACTATGACGATAATGCAGAACCAATTGAGTAACACTGCATCCCACACACAGTGTGACTGGGAGATGCTGCCCAGCTGCCAAAAGTCCCTGCCGCAAAGGCGGGGACTTTTTGTTTCTGTTTATAACCCGCCTGATTGAGGGGCGTGATGGGTGTGCAACCGAGAATTGCTCCGGTGAAATGCTCGAACCTTAGAGTTATTATTGGTAACCTCTAAAAATTAAATATCAATTATTCAACAATATAAGTAAGCAATCAAAATTAATGTACATTTTTTTACACGAATTACCGTGAATTATCCATTAATTAATGGCCAATTATATGGCAATTATATGTAAAATAAATTTGAACAATTACTTAAAGTATAATTCTACGTTATCTGTTGTAAAAACAGCATCACCTATGAGCAAGTACAAGTCCACAGGTAAACAGACCCTCTTTGACGCCGAGAATGCGGCACAGAAACTCTCCGAGATAGGCAACCCGCTGGAGAAGCTCGACAGCGTGATAGACTTCGAGATGTTCCGCAGTCGTCTGGAGGAAGCAATGGTGAACCACAACACCAAGAGCAATGCCGGTGCGAAGCAGTACGATGTGGTAATGATGTTCAAGGTGATGGTCTTGCGGCAGTACTACAACCTCAGTTATGAGCAGACGGAGTACCAGATAATAGACCGCAGCAGTTTCAAGCAATTCCTCGGACTGGCAAGCGGTGACAAGGTGCCTGATGCAAACACCATCCGTAACTTTTTCGAGGGGTTGAAGGAGAAAGGTCTTGGAGAGACACTTTTCCAGGACTTCGTCGACGACCTGATAGAGAAGGGTTTCATCTTCAACGAGGGGCAGATAGTTGATGCCAGCTTTGTGCTTGCACCGCGTCAGCGCAACAGCCGTGAGGAGAACAAGAAAATCAAGGACGGTGAGGGTGGCGACCTGTGGAGCGACAAACCGAACAAGAAACGGCAGAAGGACATCGATGCCAGCTGGGCGCAGAAGGGTGGCGAGGATTTCTTCGGGTACAAGGTCAGCGCAAAGGTGGACGGCAAGAGCAAGTTCGTCAAGAAGATTGTGGTTACAACTGCGTCGCCTCACGATTCGAAGATGTTCCCAGACCTGATGGACGAGAGCGACCGTGGACAGGTCACATTCGCGGACAGTGCCTACGTGGGACAGGAAGAGACGCTACAGAGGTACGAACTGAAAGACGAGATATGCGAGAAAGGCTATCGCGGAAAGCCCCTGACCGACGAACAGAGGGAAAAGAACCGCAAAAAATCCGTGATTCGCTTCCGAGTAGAGCACGTGTTCGGGTTTATGGAAGGCGCGATGCACGGGCTGACAGTGCGGACCATAGGCATCGCAAGAGCCACAGCACACATCTTCTTGAAATGTCTAACGTACAATATGTTCAGGTACGGGCAATTTGTAAGAAACGGGATAAGATAACAGAATAATCAACAAAAACCAACAGGAAGCGAGGTGAAAATATGTAGAATAGCCTGAAATAACACCCTAAGGCGAGGGTAGCAACACAATGCTGAACCCCTGTACACTTTGCAAACAGCGAAAATGTCTGGCGAAGCGGTTAACCTAGGCTCTCCGTCTAAGCCAGAAAACAAAAATAATCAATTTTTAGAGCCTACCTAATTCTAATTTCGATAGTAGCTTTTTGTCAGCCATTAATGTGTGTTTTCATTAATAACGGCTGCGAGGATAATTTATTGCACAGACCAATTCGGTTTTGGCATTTAGGGATGCTGGAGCGGGGGGTCAGTTTGTGGCGGCGGGGATGATGCCTTGCTGCTGGTATTTCTTGTAGGTCTTTTCGGCAGCCAATTGCTCGGCGGCTTTGATGGAGTATTCGATGGCGTGTTCGGCGGGGGTATCGTCCACTTTTACGCGGACATCGTAGTGCCGGCGGCTCTCCTTGCCTTGAATAAAGGTGCGCTCGACTTCAAAGCTAATCTTCTTGTGGTTCTTCTGTCCCCAGTCTATGAGTTTGCTTTTGAAGTTCCATTCGGTGTGGGCCATGGCATCGACATCGAGGTGGATGTTGATGATTTTGTCGATAACCACGTGGCGGGTGAAGTTGTAGCCTTTTTCGAGGTAGATGGCACCGACGAGGGCCTCGAAGGTGTCGCCGTCGATGGATTTGAAGATGCCTTGCGATTCGCGGTTGTACTGGATGAGTTGGGAGAGGCCTATCTTTTGTGCCAGCTTGTTGAGGTTGGCGCGGCTGACGAGTTTGGATCGCATCTCGGTCAGGTAGCCTTCGCCTTGGGAAGGGTATTTCTTGTAGAGGAATTCGGCCACGATGGCGCTCAGCACGGCGTCGCCAAGGTATTCGAGCCGCTCGTTGTTGACGCGGCGCCCTTTGCCCATGTCCAGCGACTTGGACTTGTGGATAAAGGCAATCTGGTACAGCTTGGTGTTGTGGGGTGTGAACCCCAGCATGTTCTTAAAGAAAAGGTAGAATTCTTTGTGTTCCCCTCGATAACGGAAAAAGTTCAGCATGTTCAGTATTTACGGAAAGCCAGACAGGCATTATGGCCGCCAAATCCGAAGGCATTGCTGAGAGCAAAGTCAACACGGCGATGTGTGGGTTTGTTGAATGAGAAATCGAGGGATGGGATGTCCGGGTCGTCGGTGAAGTGGTTGATGGTGGGGGGAACCACATCGTTTTTCACAGACAGGACGGTGGCAATGGCCTCAACGGCACCGGCGGCACCCAGCAGGTGGCCTGTCATGGACTTGGTTGAGTTGAGGGTAATCTTGCCAGCGTGGTCGCCAAAGAGCGACACTACGGCACGGGGTTCGGAGATGTCCCCGATGGGTGTGGAGGTTCCGTGGGTGTTGATGTGGTCGACATCGGTCAGCTGCATGCCAGAGTCCTCGACGGCTTGGCGCATGGCCAGCATGGCTCCAGCCCCTTCGGGGTGGGAGGCGGCAATGTGGTGGGCATCGGCGGTGAGCCCACAGCCGGTAATCTCGGCATAGATTTTGGCTCCACGGGCTTTGGCGTGTTCCAATTCCTCAAGGATGATGGCACCGGCTCCTTCGCCGAGCACGAAACCGTCGCGGTCTTTGTCGAAGGGACGCGAGGCGGTGGCGGGGTCGTCGTTGCGGAGGGAGAGGGCTTTCATGGAGGCGAAACCGCCAATGCCGATGGGGATGATGGCGGCTTCGCTGCCGCCGGTGACCATAATGTCGGCTTTGCCTAATTGCAGCATCATCAGTGAGTCGGCGATGGCCATGGCGGACGATGCGCAGGCTGAGGTGGTGCAGTAGTTGGGGCCACGGAAACCATATTTGATGGATATCTGTCCGGCACAGATATCACCAATGGTCTTGGTTACGAAAAATGGACTGAAACGGGGCACGTAGCCTCCTTCGCAATAGGAGATGAGTTCGTTTTGGAAAGTTCCGCAACCACCCATACCTGTTCCGAAAACCACGCCGATGCGGTCTTTGTTGACCTTCTCGCAGTCGAGTCCTGAATCTTGCAGGGCTTCGCCCACGGCCACGATGCCGTATTGGGTGAAGAGGTCGAGCGTGCGCAGTTCCTTGCGGTCGAAGTGTTGGGCGCTGTCATACCCCTTTACCTCCGCTGCTATGTGGCAACGAAGGTTCGAGGCATCGAAATGTGTAATCAGCCCGGCACCACTTACTCCTCGTAATAAGGAATCCCATAATTGCGATACGTTATTGCCGATAGGAGTAAGTGCGCCGAGGCCAGTGACTACAACACGTTTCAGAGTCATTGTACTGAAGCGGGAGAATTTAATTATTTCTGAGCGTTTTCAATGAAGGAGACGGCGTCACCGACGGTGACAATCTTCTCAGCTTCTTCATCGGGAATCTGGATGTCAAATTCCTTCTCAAGTTCCATAATCAATTCAACAGTGTCCAAAGAGTCAGCGCCGAGATCATTTGTGAAGCTGGCTTCCAGCGTAACATCTTTTTCATCAACACCGAGCTTATCAACAATGATAGCTTTTACTTTCGTTGCAATTTCAGACATTTTATTTAATTTTTTGAGTTTAACAGGGTGCAAAGAAACGAAAAAAAATCCATATAATCACTATTTTTAACTTTTTTTCTTTGCATGTTTTTTGTCATACGGCTGATAAATAGTATTTTATACTTGTATCTTGAGGGGTCTGAACAGGCGAAAAACGGCTTCAAAATTGCCTATTTTCGGGGTCATTTGGGCTCATAATTTGTTAAATTCTATTGCAGGAAAACAATTTCGTATGTTAATTTTCGTGGAAGGGCAACAATTTGAGACTTTTAGCGTTAATGCACAAACTCTAATGACATGATAAAGTTGGCAATATTAGCATCAGGTAACGGGACTAACGCTCAGCGTATCAGCGAGTACTTTGCAAATAACGAGCAGATTTCCGTGGATTGTATAGTTTACAACAAGCGCAATGCCTATGTGGCAGAAAGAGCCAAAAGTCTGGGTGTGCCCTCACAATATTTTGGTCGTGCAGACTTCTATGAGAATGGGAAGGTGCTGCATTATTTAAAGGAGAGGGATATAGATTGGGTGATTTTAGCCGGGTTCCTTTGGCTTGTGCCGGAGGATATTTTGGAGGCTTTCCCCGACAGGATTATCAACATCCACCCCGCCTTGCTGCCAAACTATGGCGGCAAGGGAATGTATGGCCACCATGTGCATGAGGCCGTGGTTGCAAACAAGGAGCCTGAGACTGGGATAACGATACATATTGTTGATAATCACTATGACAAGGGCACTATCCTTTTCCAGGCAAAATGTATGGTGACACCAGAGGACACCCCTGACACGGTGGCCGACAAAATCCACTTGCTGGAGCAAGAGTATTTCCCGGTGGTGATTGAGAAAACCGTTTTGAAATGAGAATAGGGGTGAATACCCGGCTGATGTTGTCGGGCAAAATGGACGGCATCGGATGGTTTGCCACCGAGACTTTGAAGAGGCTGGTGCGCAACCACCCGGAACATGACTTCTACTTCTTTTTTGACAGGAAGTATGACCCCTGTTTTGTGTTTGAGTCCAATGTGCATCCGGTGGTACTCTGCCCGCCGGCCAGGCACCCGGTGCTGTGGTATCTGTTTTTTCAGATAAGTATAAAGCGTGCCATAAAGCGTTATAACATAGACCTGTTTCTGTCGCCCGACGGGTATCTGCCATTGGGAACAGATGTGCCTACGCTGACGGTGATGCACGACATCAATTTTGAGCATAGCAAGGACTTCCTCAAGCCTTCGCACCAGCGGTATATGACCTACTTTTTCCCGCAGTTCGCCCGCTATAGCACCCGCATAGCCACGGTTTCGGAATTCTCCAAGCACGACATCTCGACCGTATACAATATCGAGCCAGAGAAGATTGATGTTGTTTATGACGGTGCGCATGAGGACTACAAGGCGTTGTCCGCTGCGACACAGCAGTCCACTCGTGACAAATACACCGTGGGGAGAAGGTATTTCATTTTTATAAGTACAATACTGAAGAGGAAGAACCTGGCCACGCTCTTGACCGCCTTTGACCATTTCAAGGAGCAGGATGCTGAAGAGATGAAGCTGGTGGTTGTAGGACACAGAGTGTGGTGGCAGGACGAGCTGAAAAGAGCCTTCGATGCGATGAGACACAAAGATGATGTGCTCTTCATCGGACGTGCCGAACCGGAAGAATTGGCCCTTCTGCTTGGCTCGGCAACGGCTTTGGTTTATCCCTCCCTTTTTGAGGGATTCGGGATCCCTATCCTTGAAGCATTCCATGCGGAAGTCCCGGTTGTCACCTCCAATACTACATCGATGCCAGAGGTTGCCGGGGACGCCGCTCTGTTGGTGGAACCCACCAATGTGGACCAGCTGACGGATGCCTTGCAAAGGGTGGCGAAGGATGCCGGGTTGTGTGCAGAATTGGTTGCACGCGGAAGGAAACGCAGAGAGCTTTTCAGTTGGGACATCACGGCATCCCGTTTGTGGGACAGCATGATGAGTACCTTCGAGGAATCAAAGTAACACAACATGCAGATGAAAGGATTCGGTTTTTTTGCTGTCATGATAATGTGTGCTGCGGGAGTAGAGGCCCAGCAGGATTCTATTCCCGACACGGTGAAGCATACCAACCTGGTTTACAACGGCTCTTTCGAGGAGTACAGGATGTGCCCCAAACGCATTGATGCCGTGGGTGTGCTCTCGATTGTGGACTGCTGGTACCAGCCAACACGTGGCAGTGCCGATTACTACAATGTATGTGGCAGCAAGGAGTGCGGTGTCCCTGTCAACAAGCTCGGAAAGCAGTCCCCACACGATGGGGATGGATATTGCGGTATTTATTGCAGCAGGAATGATTACCGCGAATATCTCCAGACACGATTGCGGCGCAAGCTGCGAGCTGGCGACAGCATCCGCCTTACGTTCTATGTCAGCCTGTCCGAAGAGTCGACGGGTGCGGTTTCCACCCTCGCTGGACTGTTTACCAAAGACCGAATCAGCGACACCGTCAGGACGTTGTTTCTACAGAAGGAGCATGAGCAGTTGGCAGAAGGGGTGTATCAGACTGTGGCAAGGCCTTTCGAGCCTCAAATAGTCAATCCTGCCGACCGCCACCTTGAGAATACGAAAGATTGGGAATGCGTCACTGGAATCTTTGTGGCACAGGGTGGCGAGCAGTACATCACAATCGGTAATTTCAACACTGCCGAGAGGTCGGGTTATACAGATCCTGACTCGTTGACACAGCTGCTTCCGGGTGCCTATTACTATATTGATGATGTCACGGTAGAGTGCCTCAATTGCCCTCCGCCTGAGGCGGACGACCTGAATGTGGATTCAACCTATTTGACGGAAGAGCAGCCCTCTTTTGCCGTCGGAGGCACTTTTGTTTTGAAAGAGATATTCTTCGAGTTTGATAAGAGCACGCTGTTGCAGCAGTCGTTTTTTGAGCTGATGAGGCTGCTGGCTTTGCTCGACACCTATCCCCAAATGTGCATCGAGATAGGAGGCCATACGGACGGCAAAGGCTCAGAGAGTTATAATAAGAGACTCTCAGAGAACAGGGCAAAGGCTGTGGTGGATTATCTGGTGTCGAAAGGAGTGAATGTGAGCCGTCTTCAATATAAGGGCTATGGCAAAAGCATGCCGGTTGCTCCGAATGATACTGAGGAGGGACGAGCGCTGAACCGCAGAGTGGAATTCAAGATTCTTTCTATGTGATTGTTTATTATTGACTGCTGTTGCTGCCTTGCCCTGGGGAAGGCAGCATTCTTATTGTTCCTACCAGGCTGTAACCCTACATCTCCATGTACGGTTATTGAATAAAAAAGAGGTTGCCGTGGTAGGCAACCTCTTTACCAATTTGATATGAAACTTATTCAAACTATTCAATAGCGCGGTAGAAAGAAACGCGGCGGTTGAGGGAGTAGTTGATGTCGCCGAAAGCAACGGTCTTGCCCTTGTAGTCGACGGTCAGACGGTTCTCGTCAATACCATATTTCTTAACCATGAGGCGCTTGACCTCTTCAGCACGCTTCTGGGAGAGTTTCCAGTTGTAAGCGTCGGAACCAGTGTAGTCGCAGAAACCAACGATGGTGAGTTTGAGGTCGGGGTTGTCCTTCATGACGCGGGAGATGGCCTTCACCTTGATCATCTCGTAAGAGGAGACGTGCCAATCATCGTTAGCATAGAGCACGGAGAAGGGGATTGCGTAGTAGTTCAGCTGGTCAGCTTTCAGTCTGTCAAGGATGTTGTTCAAGCTGTCAGAAACGCGCTGTGCACGAGCCAGTTCTTCTTTGTTCACATTGTTGACCTGAGCGTTGAGCTTTTCGATCTGGGCATTGAGTTTCTTCTCGTTGTTCTGAGCCTGAGCAAGTTCCTCTTTCACAGCCTCGTTCTCGGCGGTGAGGGCATCGAAGTTCTCCTTGGTGAGGAGGGCGCGCTGAGCGATGAGCTCTCTGTCAGCAGCGGTGATACCGAGGTTGTAGAGGACGCCGATAGTGGTAATCCAGTCGGTGTGGTGGAAAGGTATCTTAGCCTTCCAAGGATTGGGGATGTTGGAGATGACGTCGAGTTCGGTTTCGGCAAAAAGATGCCAATCGTCGCACAGGCGCACTTCCAAACCAGTACCAATCTCAAGTTGAGTACCTACATTGTCAAATCCACGAGCGTTGTTGAGGGTCATGGAAAGACCGGCACCGCCGAACAGATACCAAGAAGCGGGGCGATCAGGTTTCCAGCTGTGGAAAGAGTTGAAGGGATGCCAAACCAGGTTCACGGTCGTCGACCAGTAGTCGTCCATGGTAACTTCGGGCTTCACATTCGCATAGTAAGTACCGGTGACGGTTTTGTTGGCGTCTTTCAAACCGCCAAACATGTGACCGAACATGCAGGGGGTGGAGACACGGATTCTTGCATAGGTGCCACGGTCAATCTCTTTCTGTAAGAATAATGACCAACCTGCGGTGTATCCGTTGTTCCATTTGACTTTGTCAAGAGCATAGGCTTCCTTGGCATCCATCTGATAGATGAGAGAGGGGCCTAAGCCGATGCTCCAATTGCTCCAGAATCCGTACTGAGGATACTCGGGAACCTCGTTCTGAGCATACGTGCTGCCTGCAAAAGCTATCATGCAGAGCAGTACAGCGAGTTTTGATACTTTTTTCAACATAATGATATACTTAGTGTTACTATTATTATTCGTCTATGTTTCAAATTGCAAAGATACAATTTTTTTTTTACACAACACTTTTTTTCATGAATAATTGTTTTTTTTCTTGCCATTTTGCTTTGTCTGGACCATAATTATGGGTTTGTAGGAATTGTTAAGCGATCCGGTTCTCAAAAAAATTTTGTTAAATAATTCTGCCGAGTCATTTTTTTTCTGTATATTTGCAAAATATTTTAATTCAATATTTATTATGAAGACTATAAGTTTGGATACTCAACATTTGGCCCGCTTTGTGGGCGATAGCCAGTTAAAAGCCTTGCATTCCGAGGTTCTGAATGCCAAGAAAACTCTCCTTGAAGGCAGTGGCAAGGGCGCTGACTTTTTGGGTTGGGTCCCCCTGCCAGAGGACCTTTCTCCTCAGATTGTTGCTGACATCAAGGCCGATGTACAACGCCTTTCGCCTAAAGCGAAGGTGTTTGTGGTAGTCGGAATCGGGGGCAGCTATTTGGGGGCAAGAGCCGTCATCGAGGCTTTGCAGAGCGAATTGGCTCCCCTGCATCGTGAGGGCGCTTTCCCCATGGTCGTGTACGCGGGGCATACGCTCAGCGAGGACTATTACTACGAGCTGATGAACCTCTTGGAGAAGGAGGACTATGCCGTGGCAGTGATTTCAAAGTCTGGTACTACAACCGAACCCGCTGTAGCGTTCCGCATGGTGAAAGCTCACTTGGAGAAGAAATACGGCCGCAGCGAGGCAGCCAGCCGTATCGTTGCCATCACTGACGCCTGCAAAGGAGCCCTGCACGACATCGCTGTCCAGGAAGGCTACCGCATGTACGTGATACCTGACAATGTGGGAGGCCGCTTCTCGGTCCTCACCCCCGTGGGGCTGTTGCCCATTGCCATGGCAGGTTTCGATATTGACAGCCTCTTGCAGGGCGCACGCGACATGCGGAATCTTTGTGTGCAAAACGATGATTTGGACAATAATCCGGCGTTGCTCTACGCTGCTGTTCGCAATGTCCTGTACCGCAGTGGCCGCAAGGTGGAGATGCTGGTGAACTTTGAGCCGCGGCTGAGGTATTTCAGCGAGTGGTGGAAGCAGCTTTATGGTGAAAGCGAGGGCAAGGACGGGAAAGGCATTCTGCCCCATAGCCTCTGTTTCACCACCGACCTTCACTCCATGGGTCAGTATGTGCAGGACGGCGAGCGGCTGATGTTCGAGACGGTGATGAGCGTGGCCAAGCCCCAGCACAGTGCTGCCATACCTTGGGACGAACGCAACCTTGATGGCATCAATTATCTCCAGAGTAAATCCCTGACGGAGATCAACCACAATGCTGAGCTGGGTACCATTTTGGCCCACTGCGACGGTGGGGTGCCCGTGATGCGGATCGAGCTGCCTGAAATTGATGAGTACATTCTGGGACAGTTGATTTACTTCTTCGAGTTTGCTTGCGGCGTGAGCGGGTATGTGCTGGGGGTGAATCCCTTTGACCAGCCCGGAGTCGAGGCCTATAAGAAGAACATGTTCCGTCTGCTTGGCAAGCCGGGATACGCTGACAAATAATCGCTGGCATACCGATTTCGTCATTGGCTGGCCAGGCTGACCCTGTCACGGTTGGTTTCGCGGTCAACAGCTGCGGGACGTGAACGCTCTTCCATCGCTCCTTCCGTGTTATTTAGGATGGGGCGTCGGGTTGGGGAAAATTACGACCCCCAGGGGCGGAAATGGGAAGCATTGCCACGTTGAAGGCAGTCAGCCGTGCGCAACTCGCAAAGCATTTGTATCTTGCCCCCGCGAAAAAGCAGTTGGCTGTTGCACAAAAGGCTTGTTTTCAGGCACCTGATACTGCCCATCAACCCTCGTTCAACGCTCCTTCAATATTGATTCAATATAGAAGGAGCGTTGAAGTCACTTTATACGCTGGTTGGTCAATGGGGGGAACTGCAGGCGGGGTCGCATGCGACTATTGGCAGTTTTGCTGTCTCTGGTGGGTGGGGTACGGCTCCTTTGCGCTGAGCGGCCCTTATATATATGAATATATGCCGACATGGGGATGCCGGCATTGTTTGCATGAGTCGAGGGTGATTGCGGTTAGAACGGCAGGTCGCCGAGCGGAGCGGTGTCGTTGTTCAGGATTGACGACAGGGGGTCGGGTTCGTGGTTGGTGGATTCTTCGGGGCGTGAGCGGCCGGAGAGGACGGTGAAGTTGTCCGCCACCACTTCGGTGATGTAGCGTTTGTTGCCGTCTTTGTCAATCCATGAGCGGGTTTGCAGTTTCCCTTCCACGTAGATTTGGGTTCCCTTGCGGAGTATTTTTTCGGCTATCTCGGCCAGTGTGCGCCAGCACACCACGTTGTGCCATTCGGTTTGTTCTATGCGTTCCCCTTCCCGGTTCCGTCGGTATTCGGTTGTGGCCAACGGGAAAGAGGCTTTTTTCACCACATTGGAAGTCTCGTCGTTTCGGTCTTGGGGGAGGGCAACGACATCGGGATTCTTTCCCAGATTGCCAATAAGTATAACTTTGTTTACACCAATCATGTCTGATAGTTTATTACCTTTAGTTTCTTTCGAGTCTTAATGTTTGTGGCTACCGTCACATTTTTGATGTTGCAAAGATAATATTTTTTCGGCAAATAACAATATTAAAGATATTCACATTTTGGACAAGTATCTGTCAATCAAACGTGAAATTGGGCGAGTTTTTAGTGTATCGGTGTAAATAGGGGTGAGTGATTGGGGCATTTTGGCGGGTTGGCAAGGGTATTTTGCTTGTAAAAATTGGGCTTTGATGGTGCGGTGAGTGAGCTGGTGGGTGAAGGCAGGGCCGACTTGCAGGGTTTCGGGTTCGGCACCGAACCATTCGGCGAGGGTCTGGAGTGCTTTTGTGCGGAGGCGGCGCTGTGGGATGGGCGCAGCGGTTTCGAGGAGGGGCAGCTCGTATAGGCCTTGCCAGATGTCGCCCTTGCCGCGCTGGTGGATTAGCATGGTTTCGGCAGGCTGCGGCCATCGGATGTCGAAGTAGTAGAAATGGCGTTCCTTGACCTTTGGAGGTTCGGGTTTGACGGGCAGGAGCGGTACCTGGCCATGGTTGCGGGCGATGCACTCGTGACTGAAGATGCAGTTGGCGCAGTCGCAGCCTGTGGGTTTGCATTGGATGGAGCCGAAGTCCATGATGGCTTGGTTGAAGAGGTCGGGGCGCGCGGGGTCGATGAGGGTGCTGAGAAGGTTTTCAAATTCGTGCTGGGCAGCGGAGGTGCCGATGGGTGTGTGAATGCCGTAGAGCCGTGCTATGAAGCGGTACACGTTGCCGTCGATGACGGGGTAGGGGAGCCGGAATGCAAAGGAGGCTATGGCTGCCGCCGTATAGCGGCCAACGCCTTTGAGGGCGAGAATGTCCTTGTAGGTGCTGGGGAAGACTCCGTGCAGGTTGTAGGCTATGTGCTGGGCAGCGGCGTGCAGGTTGCGGGCGCGGGAATAGTAGCCCAGTCCCTGCCAGCTTTTCAGCACCTGCTCTTCGGTAGCGTCGGCCAGGTGCTGGACGGTCGGGTAGTGCGAGACGAAGTGCTCGTAGTATGCCCGTCCCTGCTCGATGCGGGTCTGCTGAAGGATGATTTCGGACAGCCAGATATAGTATGGATTGTCCGTTTCGCGCCAGGGCAAATTTCGGCCGTTTTCGTGATACCAGTTTATGATTTTTTCTGCGAACATCGGAGGGCCAATTTTTCGATTTTGGAGGTCTGTTTTTGGACTTTTGAACAGGTTGTTCAGTTATAACTAACTGAAAAATCAGTGTTAAATAGTTGTTTTAGAAAAACTGTAGATGTTTTATATTCAAATGTATGTAATTTACTATATGTTAAAAATTTCAATTTCGTCGTTTCGGAAGCTCCAATAATTTTGCCAATTCAAAAAAAAGTCCGAATTTTGCACCCGTTTTTCGAAACAAAAAACACGCATAAATAACGTTGATAAACAAAAAAAAGTATACTTATCATGTCAAAGATTTGTGAAATTACCGGCAAAAAAGTGATTCGTGGCAACAACGTGTCCCACTCGCGCATCCACACCAAGCGCACTTTCTCTCCTAACCTGCAGACCAAGAAGTTCTACATCCCTGAAGAGGATATGTGGATTACTCTTAAAGTCAGTGCCAAAGGCATGCGCATCATCAACAAGAAAGGCATCCTTGCCGCTCTGAACGACGCTGCTGCACAAGGTCACCTGCAGTTCTAAGATGAAGACAAACAGGTCTAAATAAACATTTTTATCAATCCCAAACAAGAAAGAGGTACCAACAATGATCGTAGTTCCTATTAAAGAAGGTGAAAACATCGAAAAAGCCCTGAAAAAACTCAAGAGAAAATTCGAAAAGACTGGCGTTGTCAAAGAACTCCGCGAGCGTCAAAAATTTACGAAACCTTCCGTGATCAACCGGGAACGCAGACAGAAAGCTATCTACGTTCAGCATCTGCGCCAGCAGGAGCTTGATAAATAAGAAGTCGTCTGCACGTATCAATCTAAGGGCGGGTTTTCTGAACTTGCCCTTTTTCAATTTCTTTTTTGCGCATAAACCAAATGATGGCCGCGCGCAGAGAAAGACCAATCTAATGGCTTTTGCCTTACTGTATGATTAAGAATAAGATTAAAGAGGTTCCAGGATTGCTGTTTGTCACGGACAGCATGGAGTTCATGTCGACTGCCGGGCGCAGACGGATGCTCGAACAACCATGGATGACTGACCGCGCGCAACTTGACCATGAGCAGGAGTTGGTGCAAGCAATGAAGACCGCCATGTACACCTCCGGCAATGAGAAAGCGGTGAATGTGTTGCGGCACCAGATGATGCAACTGCATGACATACGGACCACGCTCCACAGCCTTGGCACGCATGTGCTGTTGGACGAGGTGGAGCTGTTCGAGGTGAAAAACCTTGCCTACCTTTGCAACATCAGCCGTCAAGCTCTTGCCGACTTGCAGTTGGCGGAGTGTTTCCCGCTGCCGGACATCCAAGCAGTCTTCTCTCTGCTGGACCCGGACGGAACAGGTGTACCCAACTTTTATATCTACGACAGTTATGACAGCCGTCTGGCCCCTATCCGCCGACAGATGAAGGCGGCTAATGAAGAGGAGATGAGCGGCCTGTTGGCTCAACAGAACGAGGTGCAGCAGCAGGTGATTGTTCAGCTGTGTGGTCGCCTGACGCCATATACTGATTCTCTGAATGAGGCACTGGAGGGGATGGCATACATCGATTTCACGATGGCCCGTGCGGTGCTGACGCATGATTGGGGTTTAGTGAGTCCCGAAAAGGTTGGCTCGCAGCCAGCCTTCCAGGCGCTGTTCAATCCTCGGCTGAAGCAGCATAATGCCGAAGTGGGTTTGAGGTATCAACCTGTCGACATCGTCCTCACGCGGGGTGTCACCTTTATTACCGGGGCCAACATGGCTGGCAAAACTGTCTTGCTGAAGAGTGTCGGGCTGGCGCAGTTGATGTACCAGTTCGGTTTCCCTATACCGGCTGAGAGTTGTTGCGTCGAACCTGTTGATGATGTGGTTTTCTGCATAGGGGACGACCAGAACGAGATGAACGGACTGAGCAGTTTCGCCTCTGAGATTACCCGCATCAGCGACGTTATCGATCGGTCGGAAAAGGAGCGGCTGCTGGTGCTGATTGACGAGCCTGCGCGAACTACTAACCCTGTCGAAGGGAAGGCATTGGTGCAGGCTCTCGCGTCGATAATGGATGGTCGCAACTCCATCACCTTGATTACCACCCACTACAGCCAGCTGGGTCTCCCATGCAGACGTTTGCGTGTGAAGGGTTTTGTCGAAAACTTGGTTGACATCCCCCTGACGGCCCAGAACATCAATCGGTTTATAGATTATTCGCTTGTCGAAGACGACAGCGACGAGGTGCCGCAGGAGGCACTACGAATAGCCGAGATGCTGTCGTGCAATCCACAGTTGATTACTTCGGCGCGACGATTCCTGATAGGATAAAAAGAAGCGGTGCCTTGCTCAAGGTACCGCTTCTTTTTTGTGAGACGGATAAATCAATAGTCTCTTACCAGACGCACGGAGCAGCCCGTCGAGTAGGTGACAATGTTCTGCATGATGTTGGAGTTCGGGGCAATGTGGAAGGAGTAGCCAGTGGTGCCGTTGACATGGCTGGCTGTCCAGTAGTTGCCGAGGATGCCGATGTTGGTGGTGGAGCTGCCGGTACGCTCGCCAGCAGCGGGCAGGAAGACGGCTCCAGCGGCCTCCATAATGGCCCAGGATGCTGCGTTGTAGACGTTGGTGGTGTAGTCAGCGTTGGTGTTGACGAAGGTGATGCCAGCGGGGCAGGTCCAGTCGTCAGGCAGCAGGATGAAACCGGGCGTGCTCTCAACCGTAGCCATGCCTTTCAGAGCATTGGCATTGGGACGCTGGGTCAGCAGGTAGGTCCATTCGCTGTAGGTGAGGGTGCGCCACATGGCCATCTGGTTGCCACCATTGATGATGGGATTGTAGTAACCCCAGTCGGCATTGGCGTAGAAGTCAACCAGGTCGTTGCCGTCGGTAGCTTCGGTGTACTCGGAGTTGTTGGTGGTAGTCTCGTAGGGCATGTAGCGACCGGCGCCGCCATCCCATCCGCTTGTGCCGTAGCCGAAGAGGTCAACCCAAGTGGAGCAATAGGCTTGCATGAAGACATTGTTGTTGTCGCTGCCGGCAATGTCGTACTGGTTCACAGCAAAACGCCAGGTCTTGATGCGGGGTCTGTACTGCAAGTTGCCTTGTGAGAAGTTGATTCGCTTGTCGGAACTGACGCTGAAGATGCCGGGCAGTGCACCTTTCACTCTGGGGTGTTCCAGCTGGTAGATGCGCTCGTTGATGCTGTCGAAACGTTGTTCGTACACGTTGGTGATGCTGTCGATGCGCTCGTTGAGGGCAGCAGCCTGTGCAGCCAAGAGGGAGTCGACATAGGCCTTGTTGGCAGCGTCCATGGGATCGGTGGGAGTGCTGAGGTTCTTGATTTGGCCGTAAGCATTGTTGTTGATGGCAATGACATCGCTCAGACCCTGGGTCTCGGCGGTGATGAAGCCAAGGTCGTTATAGAACTGGCTCAAAGCCGTGGGATGGTGCAGCACGCTGTCCCATTCGATGGTGGTGGGGCAGTTGTTGGGCAGGATGACCCATGTGCTGTCGTTCAGGAAGAGGGTGTCGCCACTCACGGAGAGGTGCAGGTCGCCAGCGGTGATGAAGTTCAGGTCATTAATGAACTGGCTCAGGTAAGTGGGGTGATTCAGCACGCTGTCCCATTCAATGGTATTGGGGCCGTTGCCGCCGTTGATAATCACAAAGGTGCTGTCGTTCAGGAAAAGGGTGTCGCCACTCACATAAACGTCGCCGGCGGTCAGGAAATCAAGGTCGTTGATGAACTGGCTGAGATGGGTGGGGTGGTGCAGCACGCTGTCCCACTCGATGGTGGTGATGCCAGTGCCGTCGCCGTGGTGAGGCAGGATAACATAGCTGTTGTTGTTGATGAACAGCGTGTCGCCATGGAGGGTGAGGAAGAGGTCGTTGGAGGTGAGGAAGTTCAGGTCGTTGATGAACTGGCTCAGACGGGTGGGGGCGTTGCGAAGGCTGTCATACAGGTAGCCCCATTCGCGGAAGAGGGGGTCGCGCTCGTCATAGGTGAAGTTCTCGCTGATGCGGTCGGCCACTGTGGCGTAGTGTGCATAGGGCACGGCCAGAATCTTCTGTGAGGTGGAGAGGGTGTAGTTGCCGCCGCCGTTGGGGTCGATTTCACTTACAATAAAGTAAGGTCCGCGGGCCCAGTTGATGTTGGCAAATTCTTCAGAATTTTCGCCCACAACCAGGGTGAACAGGCCGTTGCCGTTGGTGCTGACGTTCTCAGTCTGCTGATATACATTGGTTCCGTTGGCAGCCCCCTGCATGATGCTGATGCGCACGCTCACCATGCGGTTTGCCATCAGTTGACCGGCAGAGTTTCTCACCACTGCTTGATAGTTGAATCCTTTGGGTGTCTGGGCGATGACGGCACCGGCAAAAAGGATAATGGTTAATAGGGAGAGGATAACTTTTTTCATGATTATTTAGCCTTAATTATTTTATAAACATTCATTTTAGCATTGTCGGTTGTTGCAATCTGCAACATGTAGTTGCCGGCACCATATTGTTCCATTTCAATCTGGTGTTGGCCACCTTTGTAGATGCCTTTTTGCAGCACCTGTCCATTGGTTCCGTAGAGGGTGTAGGTCAGCTGTCCGGCCGACTCGTCGCATTCCAGCACCACATTGTCTGTTGTGGGGTTGGGGTAGATGGTCATGCCGACTGCCAGCTGGTCGATGCCTTGGTGGGCGCGGTCCCGTTCGGTGAAAGGCTGTTGCACCCCTTCGGTGAACGATTCGGTGACGTCGACCACCGTGATGGCTCTTGCTGTGGCTGTTTTCACTGCCACCTCGCCACCGCTGAAGCTCACGCTCCCGGTGCTTCCCGTCACGTCGCCACCAAAGCAGGTGATGGCCTGCTGTGCCTGTAGGCTGCCTGTCCATCCCAGCAGGATGGCCAGCACCACTATGCTTGCTGTTGTTTTGATGGTTTTGAACATAATGTATTGTTTTATTAGTTTATTTCTTTTCAGTTTCCTTGGTGTCGCCATAGTCCGTGATGCGCATGCCGACGTTCATCACTTCGATTTCCACGCGGCGGTTGCGGAAGCGGCCCTGGTCGGTCTTGTTGGAGTCGATGGGGTACTTCTTGCCCAAGCCTTCGGGCTCCATGCGGCTGCCGTCAATGCCTTGCGACTTCAAGAACTTGATGACTGCGTTGGCGCGTTGCAGCGACAACACATTGTTGTAGTTCTCCGTGCCGAGGCTGTCGGTGTGTCCATACACCTTGATGCGCATTTCGGGATAAGCTTTCATCATCATGGCCACATCAATCAGCGGCTGTTTCGACTCGGGACGCAGACGGTACGAGTCAAAGTCGAAGTTGATGTTGAACAGGCAGATGCGCTTGTCGCTGATGTCTATGCCGAGGGTGATGAAGGCATACATCTCCGAGAAGGAGTAGCAGTCCTTGCGGATGTAGCTCGGACCCTCCTCGATGACGGTAGGCTGTGCGGGCTGGCCGATGTAGACCGTGTCGGGGTCTGCCACCAAGATAATCGTGTCAGGCGTTCTGGGAGTGGTGTCCACCGCTATGACTTTCGGCTTCACGGGCTCGGCCTTCTTCTTCCAGCTGCCGTCAATGGGGATGGCCACACGCAGAGCCACCTCAATGCCACGGTTGTGGCGCTCCTTCTGCCACAATTCGGCACCGAAGAAGTTGTTGGCTATCACCGAGCGGTTGCCGTCGGCAATGTCGGGGTTGTCCTTTATTTCGCGTTGGGCGAAGGTGTTGAGCAGCCCAATGTTGTAGCCGGCCTCGGCTGACAGGAGCAGCGGCATGCCGCCGGTCTCAACCAGGAAATCGACACCGGCTCCGAGCATCACGCCTGCGTCATAGTCGTTGATGTCGGCCTTGGTCACGCGGGCCGTCACCCCGTTGGGGAAGTCGTCGGCGTGGTAGCCAATCTTTCCGCCGTAGGCCATGCCGAACTCCGGCACCACCATCAGGTAGGGCGACGCATGGCTGCCCTCAATGCGGAAATTGTAAGTGATGGGCAGACGGAAGTCCACATAGTGGGCCTTCATGCGGTACTGCACATCTTTCCACTCCAGCGAGTCCGCACGGCCAATCAGCGTCACCTCCGGGCGCAGAGCCAGGTTGCTCCCCCCAAGGTTGAAGTGGCCAAACAGTCCCAGCATGCCTTGCGGCTGCCAATAATGCTTGTAGCGGTCTACAAGACTGTGCGAATAAACCATGTTGGACAGGTTCAGGCCGCCGCGTACGCCTATATAGCTGTGCGGGAAGACTATCCCGGCCTCCTCAGCGTTGGTGGCAGTTTGGGCGACGGTGTCCTGTGGCTGTGCCGCTACTGTGTCTTGCGCGGGCTGTTGCGCTGTGGCAACCCCGGCGGCAAGAAATACAATCAGTGTAAAAGATAATATGTGTTTCATCTACAAGAGCCTTTAAAGTTATTCGGTTAAACGTTTGGCCATACCGTCGCCGTCGTACCAGATGCGGTAGGTGCCGGGTTTGGACAGGGGCGAGGCGTGGTAGTCGTCGGCAGCCCAAGTGTCCAGCACTATGTGGGCGTACTGGCAGTTCTTGATGCCCTCTTCGCCTATGGTGCCCGAAACCACGGTGGCCGTTTTGCTCTTCCACAATGTGTCGCCGTTGCTGCTGCACTCAAACACATTCTGGTAGCAGTACATGGTGATGTCCTTGCCCTCGCCAATGACGTTGGCCATGATGGACTGTCCATCAATGTCCTCCCGTTTCTGGGTCTCATTGTACCTTATGAGCCCCCTGCGGGTCTGGCCGGAGAAGGACATGTAGAGGTCGTAGAATACCTCCTGGTAGTTGTCCGAGGCGAAATGGAGGTCCATCGGCGAGGCCACAAAATGGCCGTTGATGGTGTCGGGGTTCAGCCCCTCATGGATTTCCAGTCCCCGCGAACGCAGCGAATCCTGCATCTCCTCAGGAATCACCGAATAGGGTATTTTTCCGTCGGGAAGAGGCAGGACAATGGTGTCGTTGCCCTCTTTCAGGCATCCCGAAAACAGGAATATCGGGAGGGCTACCATCCCTGAAATGATTAGTAAATGTTTGATGTACTTTAACATAGCTGATCTTTTTTAAGAAAGTCGTTTTTTCAAAGATACATATTTTTTTTGAATTGTTATATATATTGTTGCTTGCCCGCATTATTTTTCCCCTTTTTTCGGCGGTCATAAGGTGCAACGTCGCCCCTTCCCGTATTGGTGGCATGCAGTTGCGGGTCATTTACTCATTTTAGCTTGGAGAGATGAGGAGTATGTATCATGCGAGTGATTGGCAAGGGGCGAAGAAAGGCCGCACTGCCGGCTGCGGTAGGGATGCACGGCAGCCGGTGCGGGGAGGCCCGGTGGCGCGTGTACGCTCTTTTTGTGCAGTGGGAAGCGTCTTGTAAATTACTCGATAGTAGTGCAATGCGGTGGGCGAGGGAAGTTTGTAGGAAAATTAGGGAGTCAAAAAGGGTTTTTCCTGAAAAAATGGTTGTACTTTTGCATCGTGAAAAAAGGCAGGGCGCGGTTCCGCGGCAGGGATTCAGCTCGCCGGCCGATAAAGAAACTAATAAAAAGAAATAACAAAAAAGAAAGGAGCAACATTATGAAAATGTCTCGTTTAGCAAGCATCGCTTTTTTGGGAATAGCCTTGGCGCTGACCCCGGTTTATGCACAGCGTGGTGGCGGCGGCGGCCGCAGCGGCGGTGGCGGCGGAAGCCACAGCAGCGGTTCGAGTGTGAGCCGTGGCGGTGGTGGCGGCGGCGGCTTTTCCAGCAGTCGCAGCAGTTCCAGCATGTCCAGTAGCCGCAGCAGCAGTTCGCGCAGCAGTTCAAGCATGTCCAGCAGCCGCAGCAGCTTCTCAAGCAGCAGCTCGCGCGGCAGTTCCAGCAGTTATTCAGGAGCTTCGACGCGCAGCAGTGTGACAGGCGGAGCCGGTTCCTCAAGCCGTAGCGACTATTCTTCAGGCCGCAGTTATTCGGGCAGCCGTTCCGGCGGCTATGATGCCCCGTCCAGAGGGTCCAGCGGCAGTGCCGTCCGTTCCGAGAGTTCCATGCGCAGCCGCACGGGCAGTGTGCCGGCACAGGTGCGCAGCCGTGCCGCAGCCGAAGGCCGTGCCGAGGCCGCAAGCCGTGGCGGAGTGCGTGCGGGTGGCCCTGCCAAAGATGGCAGCCGTGTCGCGGCCGTCAATGGCCGCCCCAGCGGCATAGCCCCCACGCCCGAAGGCCGTTATGCCCGTCCGGGACATCCCGGCCCCCTGCCTCCTTCCCACCGTCCCATACATCCCGCCCCCTATTTCTGGCACCCGCACCATCACTGCATGGTCCACTGCCACAGGCTCTACTGGGATCCCTTCATCCCTCGTCCGTACTACTGGCCCGGTTTCTGGGTGTATTGCGACAGCTACTGGTATGATTACCACGTGACGGATATGGTGGTGGTGAGAGAGTATGTGCGCGACACCTACAAGCTCGATTTGATTACCTACGCTTTCAGTGGCAACTATATGTACGCCTTGGTCAACGACCCCGATGGGCACACCTATCTGCAAATCTACGACCGCGAGGACAAGCTGCTTGCCGAGCAGCGTGTAAGCCGCAAGTACTGCAAGATAGAGGTTGACCCGGAGAACGGCGGCTGCTGGATTATGAAAAAGCGCGACAAGGATCCGCTCCTCTTCTTCTACACCGAGGATGGCCAGCTGCTTATCTACGAGGCCGACTAAACAGGAAGTCACATATCTTTGAGAATATAAAGTTATCTTACCTTAGCGGGGAGTCCGACACGGGTTCCCCGCTTTCTGTTTGGGGCGTGGGGAATGTTTTTTTTCTTAATAAATATAAAAGGGGGTTGCCGATTGAAAAAAAAAGTGTATTTTTGCATTTCCAAAATGAATAGCAACAATCTACATATCAATGTCCGTAATTGCTTCTTAAATATCAAGAAGAGAGACGTTTATGGTTGTTTCTGCCATAGGTAGAGTGTGCTCCCTATGGCACTGTCCGGTCCCCGAAAAGGGCGGAATCGGATTTTGGAAATCATTTTTTATTTAATAACATAAAATCTTTATATCATGGAATTACCATTTGCTGAAGCGTGGAAAATCAAGATGGTAGAACCCATTAAGAAATCCACCCGCGAACAACGCGAAAAGTGGCTCGAAGAAGCCCACCAGAACATCTTCATGCTGAAGAGCGACTACGTCTACATCGACCTCCTGACCGACTCCGGCACCGGCGCCATGAGCGACCGCCAGTGGAGCGCCATGATGATGGGCGACGAGAGCTACGGCGGTGCCCGCAGCTTCTACCACATGAAGGACACTATCACTGAGCTCACCGGCTTCGACTATGTCATCCCCACCCACCAGGGTCGCGCTGCCGAGAATGTGCTGTTCAGCTATCTCGTCAAACCCGGCATGGTTGTGCCTGGCAACGCCCACTTCGACACCACCAAGGGCCACATCGAGAGCCGCAAGGCTTTTGCCATCGACGTGACCGTCCCCGAGGCTTACGACACCCAGCTCGAGGTTCCTTTCAAGGGCAACGTCAGCCTTGAGAAACTGGAAAAGGTGCTGCAAGAGAACAAGGGCAATGTCCCCTTCATGGTGCTCACCGTCACCAACAACACCGTCGGCGGCCAGCCCGTCAGCATGAAGAACATCCGCGAGACCTGCGAACTGTGCCACAAGTACGGTGTGCCCGTCAATATTGACAGTGCCCGCTTCATCGAGAATGCCTACTTCATCAAGACCCGCGAGGAAGGTTATGCCGACAAGAGCCTCCGCGAGATTGCCCGCGAGATGTTCAGCTATGCCGACAGCATGACCATGAGCGCCAAGAAGGACGGTCTGGTGAACATGGGCGGCTTCATCGCCACCAACAAGAAGGAGTGGTACGAGGGTGCCAAGCTGTTCTGCATCCCCTTTGAGGGCTTCCTCACCTATGGCGGTATGAACGGCCGCGATATGGACGCCCTGGCCGTTGGTCTGAAGGAAAACATCGAGTTCGACATGGTTGAGACCCGCGTCAAGCAGGTGCAGTACCTTGCCGACAAACTGGACGAGTATGGCATCCCCTACCAGCGTCCTGCCGGTGGTCACGCCATCTTCGTCGATGCCGACAAAATCTTGACCCAGATTCCCAAAGAGGAGTTCCCCGCCCAAACCCTCACCTGCGAGCTCTATCTTGAGGCCGGTATCCGCGCCTGCGAGATTGGCTACGTCTTGGCCGACCGCGACCCCGTGACCCGTGAGAACCGCTTCGGTGGCAACGACTTCGTGCGCCTCTGCATCCCGCGCCGTGTCTACACCAACAACCACATGGACGTCATCGCCGCTGCCCTGAAGAACGTCTACGACCGCCGCAACGAAATCAAGCGCGGTCTCGAGATTACCTGGGAAGCCGAGCTGATGCGCCACTTCACCTGCCAGTTCAAGCGCCTCGGCTAATCAAAGCCGGAATCAGCGTTTTTAAGACAAAGCAACAGGTTTCAAAACAGATGAGACCTGTTGCTTTTTCCCTATCGGAATAAAGTTATTTTTGAAAGAGTCAACATGAAACAATCATCACCATCAACAGAAACAATGCCGAAGGGCTGCGCCAAACCATGGAAAGCGTAGTCACACAAAGCTGCAAGGAATTCGAATACATCGTAATTGATGGGGCGAGCACGGGCGGCAGCGTTGAAATTATCAAGCACTATGCTGCCCAGTTCCCCATAAATTGGGTGTCCGAGCCGGACAAAGGCATCTACAACGCCATGAACAAAGGCATAGACAAAGCCCAAGGTGAGTACATCAACTTCCTGAATAGTGGCGATGCACTCTATGATAGAGATGTAGTAGAGAGAATGTTGAGATATGTCGAGACTCATGACCACCCCGCCCTCCTGTTAGGGCAAACCCATGTCAAAAGGAGCAATGGGACCATTGAGAAGGCTCCCATGAACAGCGACTTCACGCTCCTGAGATTCTACGTCGACTCCATCTTCCACCAATCAACCTATATCAGGCGGGATCTCTTCGACAAATACGGTGCCTACGACGAGCGTTACAGAATCGTCTCCGACTGGAAATGGTTCCTCCAAGTCATACCCATGGCGGACGTGCAACCCGTCATAGTCGACGTCAACGTCTCCATCTTCGACACCACAGGCATCAGCGAGACCAACACCGAGCTGAACAACAAGGAGCGCTGCCAAGTGGTAGAGGAAGTTGTGCCGCGTGGAATACTGGAAAACTACGATCGCTACGCCAACTACATCTTCATGATCCAGCACCTCCGCAGCCACAAATGGGCCTACAAGCTGGTCCGTTACGTAGACCGTCTCCTCTACCTCCTTGAAAAGAGGAAGTGAAAAGCTCCCTTTTTGACATTCCGAAAAGCACTCCTCAATTCGTGAATAATTCAATAGTCAAACCGATTCGCGGGGTAATCCCTGTTCGTTTCCTTCTCTTTTTTTGATTCCCAAGCGCACATCAACAAGCCCTAACCTCAAAAGTTACATAGTCTAATGTCTACTTAAAACATTGGATATGTAAAGTTTAGTATAGGTGCAATTAAAGTATTTTAAAAAATAAACGATTATCCGCAAGGAACCGAAGTGTTAAAGTCGCGTCCCTCCGGGACGCCGAATGGTATAGCTGTCTTAGCCCCAGACTGCGAAAATCGGAGATTTTCTTGTCTGGGGTTAATAGGAT
>JAFVCA010000003.1 GCA_017479705.1 Bacteroidales bacterium | reverse complement strand
CGTGCGTATGCACTCTTGTTCCCGGATTCCGAGGGCATGATACATGAAGCTGGTATCCATAACGTACGTTTTTTTTGCATTTACATTACGAAATGCCAGCTTCTTTTATTGTGTCTCAACTACGCATTTGTCGGAAGAACCAAATATGTCTTGGGTGAGGCGTCTCCAAACAGGTTTTCTGAAAGTGTGGTCGCAGCAGCCTTGCTGCGTGCATAGATATAACGTGTTCAGGGAATCTTCAGATAATGAATTGCGGATATGGAATTGCCCGTCGTTTCCCAAACTCTGGAATCCTACCAGAAAAGTGTCGGTCACCACCACTGGTTCATCGAAGTAGAACTCGTATGTTGTGACATAATCATGGACCTCACCCTCAGGGGCACCAGGGTAACCGCACCAACTGGCATCACACTTGACGTAGCACATGGGCAGCTTGTCATTCCATTTGACCGACTTGACAAGGTGTATCTCTTGGAACTTATTCCGAGTCGACAGCAGCAACACCCTGAAATTTTTTTTGAGTTCATTTTGTCTCCAGAACATTCCTGCTATGCCATAGATGGTGGTAGGCGTGTCCACGACAAATTCACGTGTATAAGGATCCCAAACCTGCGTCCCCATGATTGATATGGCACTATTAGAAGTATGAAGATAAAATGGTTCAGAGACGGCAAGCATAGAGTCTCTTGGCCATTCCATATAGGCGGGATAAGGGTAGGACACCGTGTCCTGGCAATGCGCCGCCGCAAGCAGCACCATCATCAAAGTAAATAAAGCGGTTCTTTTCATAGTAGCGTTTCTTTAAAAGTTATTACAATGTAATGGCAATATGTATTTTGCTGAATTATAGTTGTTTTTATATATAGGATTATATTTCATTCGACTACAAATATACGCTTTTTTTTGAATATAAGAAGATTTAGAGGGGGAGCCTTTATTGTTTTTTTTGTTGCGACGTCCGCCTGTTTCGCCACCTCCATCCAATTGCTGCGGTGTGGCCTCAGCGGGCTTCGGGCTGCAATCGGTCGTGAGCCACCCCCAGGTGCAATCTTTTTTGCATGCAGGGGCAATATTATTGCCGCTTTGCCGTTAATAATCCCGTCCCACCTGCACAAGCTGTGGGATACAATATTCATTTACATGTAAAGTACAAACAAAAACAATCCTTATGCCTAACAACTCTTTTGGTAACGATTACGACCACAATGCCACAATACGGTTCTTCAAGAAATGGTGGAAACTGCTGATGTGGGTCTTCCTTGCAGCCCTTGCCGTCTCCCTGCTGGTCTCCCTGCTCATCACCCCGCGCTACAAGGCCTCCGCCATTCTCTTCCCCACCAACTCCAACCGCCTCAGCAAGGCCATAATGGACTACCATTACAGCCTCGATTTCATGGACTATGGTGTAGAGCGCGACTGCGAATACTGCATCCAGATTCTCTCCTCCGAGTCCATGGAGCGCGATGTCTGCCGTCGTTTCAACCTCTTGGAGCATTACGGCATCAACCCGAACGACCCTCACAAGCTGTTCAAGCTCCACGAACAGTACCGCGGCAACGTCAACGTGAAACGCACCGAGTTCCTCGGGGTCGAAGTCTCCGTGCTGGATGTCGACCCCCAGTGGGCTGCCGACATGGCCAACTTTATTGCCGCCAACTACGACACCGTCTGCCACCGCATCCACCACGCCCGTGCCGAGAATGCTGCGGACATCATGCAGGGCGTCTGCGACCGTTTGGGACAGGAAATCAAAGACCTCCAGGACAGCCTGCGCCGCAACCCCCAGTACCAGCTCGGCCTCACCCAGCTGATTAACGAGAAGTGCCACGAACTGGCCGACCTCCAGACCCGCGCCGCGCAGACACAGGTCGACGTCAATGAAAACGTCAGCTACAAGTTCCTGCTCGACGAGGCCATAGCCCCGGACAAGAAAGCCTACCCCAAGCGCGCCATCATCGTTGCCCTGGGCACTCTGGGCGCCGTGGTTATGTGCATCCTGGCGCTGCTCTGCATGGACGCCCTCAAACCCAAGGAGGAGGAGCAGTAGCCGCCCGTTAGCGAACCAAAGCCCCGTGCATGATGGATATTGCTGGCTGGTATAAGAAGAATAGGACTGCCGTGCTTGCCGTGGCGGCCACGCTGCTGTTCGCCGTGGCCAACTCGGTGCTGCTGCTGAAGGATTTCTACTATCTCTCCCTCATCCCCTTGGCAGGATTAGTGCTGCTGCTCTTTGTCACGAGGTTCGAGACAGGTCTGTTGAGCATGGCCCTCTTCACCCCCTTTGCCGTCAACATGGCTCTGATGCCCAAGATGGAACTCTCCATGCCCGTCGAGCCGATGATGATTCTCTTCACGCTGATGTTCTTTTTCCGCGTGCTGGCCTCCCGCAGCTACGACTTGCGGCTGCTCAAACATCCCGTCAGCCTCTGCCTCATCGCCTCCATGCTCTGGATGCTCATCACCACCTGCACCTCGCAGATGCCCTTCGTGTCCTTCAAATACTGGTTGGCGCGCCTCTGGTTCGTCGTCCCCTTCTTCTTCGCCGCTGCCCAGATTTTCCGTGACAAGAAGCGCATCCGCCAGTTCTTTTGGTGCTACGCCATAGGGCTCATTGCCGTCATCCTCATCGCCACAGCCAAGACCGTGGGCAACTTCAGCGACCTCCAGACGCTCCACCGCGTCATGAAACCCTTCTACAACGACCACACCGCCTACGGCTGCGTCATAGCCCTCTTCCTGCCGGCGGCCTTCTACTTCATCGTCAGCCGCAACAGCAAAGGCTGGGGGCGCCTCCTCTCGTTGGCCATCATGGCCCTCTTGGTGGTGGGCCTGTTCTTCTCCTACTGCCGTGCGGCATGGCTCAGCGTGCTGGGGGCCATAGGCGTCTACGTCCTGGTGCGCATGGGCATGAAGGTCAAGTGGATGGTCATGCTCTTCGGCCTCTTTGTCGGCGTCTTCTTTGTCTACCAGAGCGATGTCCTCTACAAGCTTGGCAAGAACCACCAGGACAGCTCCTACGACCTTGCCGGGCAGATCAAAAGCATCTCCAACATCTCCACCGATGCCAGCAACCTGGAGCGTCTCAACCGTTGGGCCTCGGCCCTGCGCATGTGGAAGGAGCGTCCCGTCATGGGCTGCGGCCCCGGCACCTACCAGTTCCTCTATGCCAGCTACCAGCGCAGCTACCAGCTCTCCACCATCAGCACCAATGCCGGCAACCTCGGCAACGCCCACAGCGAATACATCGGCCCCATGACCGAGCAGGGGGTGCCGGGCGTAGCCTTGGTGGTAGCCCTGTTCATGACCACCTTTGCCACCGGCGTGCGCGTCTACCGCACTGCCCGCGACCGCCAAGTGGCCAATATGGCCATCGCCTTCACCCTCAGTCTGCTCACCTACTACATACACGGTGTCTTCAACAATTTCCTCGACACGGACAAACTCTCCGTCCCCTTCTGGGCGTTCACGGCTGTGATTGTGGCGTTGGATGTATATAGCGAAAAACGACGTCCCGACAGTGGGGAATCCCTCCTGCCGCCCGAAACAACAACCTGTTAGCCTATGACCGTCAAACGGAAAGCCATAGCGATATTGCTCCTGTTGGGATACGGATGCGGCGCTGCCCGCAGCCAGACCGACAGCAGCCGCGCCCCTGTGGCCGCCCAGCCCGTATGGGCCGCCAACAATTTCCTCTCCTCCATCACCCTCCCCACCAACGGCCTGCAACTGTTCAATTTCCGCAACGGCAACCTGATAGAGACGTTGCTCGACTCCGCCGACCTCCTGATCGAGGAGGCCAGACAGCATCTCGGCAAACCTTACCGCTACGGCGGCAAGGGCCCCAAGGCTTTCGACTGTGCCGGCTTTGCGCGCTATGTGTATATGAAGTTCGGCTTCACGCTGCCCGGAGGCTCCGTGCCGCAGTCGCGACTGGGGCGCAGCATCACCGACCGCAAGAAGCTGCAACGCGGCGATCTGGTCTTTTTCCAAGGCCGCTCCGGCACCGGCGGCGTAGGCCACACGGGCATCGTCACCGAGGTGGACACCAGCACCGGGGTGTTCCGCTTCATCCATGCCGCCACCTCGACGGGCGTCATCTATTCCTACTCCACCGAGCCCTATTACGCCAAGCGCTACCTCTGCGCCCGCCGTCTGCTGGGCGACCGCAAAACCGTCGATGCCCTGCCGCGCAGAAAGCGCCGTTAGGGCGTCCGCCGCTCGCCGCGGCCCCGAAAGCCCGTTTCCCGTCCTCCGCCCCTCCTTCGCCCCTCCCGGCTCATTTCTCCAACATTTTTCAGACACTTCTCCCAATCGCGTTGGGCAACCGGTCGCCGCAGTGAGTGCTAAACAGAGGCATAGGAGCGGAGCTGCACCCCGGCGGCAGAGAAACAAGCCGCCGCCTACAGCAGTGCAGCAGTAGACGGCGGTAGAAAAGAGGATGTTTAAACCCGAATCGGTCAATAGAAAAGCGAAAACTCCTACGGAGTAGTGTGTGAATGAGTGTGATACCTGCCTTGGGCATTGTCCTGTAAGGACTTTCGCTTAATGGCATATCAAGTTGATAGATGGTAAATTCCTCCGTACCTTATATTTGCAGTTTGAAATTTTTTAGTACTTTTGCAACAAAAAATCAGGAGATTTCTATTAGGTACAACCCAATGATCGATTTGGAGTAAAAGACCAAAGATACCCCACCAAAAAGTAGGGGTACCTTTGTAGTATCAGCGTCTGTGGGGCAGCACCCTGCTCAATTCACTAACTCGTACCGGCGGCCGTCGCGTGTGACAAAGTTCACTATCCCTTTGTTCTTCACCACAACAAGACTGGTGAGGTCGCGAAGCAGAGATGTCGTCAATTGCACAGTGTCTTTTTGATAGTGTAGCATGTGGTCGAATCGCATTATACCATGGTCACTGAGATAGCGCAGATAAGCAGAGTCTGCATGGAGACGAAGGGTGTAGGTGTATTGTTCATTACCTTGTATTAATCTAACAGCATAGATGTCGTAGCCGCTACTTTCTGGTGTCCAGTTTGTGTTATCGGACTCAGCGTCTTCTTTACGGCTCATTCTAAAACTTAGCACAGGAGCATTATTGGCTGCTGAGCCGTTGGTGTTCGATAGGTCAACAGTCATTCTGTTTTCGCACCTCTTCTTTTTCCGATCCGTAAGGGTGTATGGTTTCGAGAGGTAGACTTTCGAAACGGTGTAGGAGAGGGTGTCCCCAGTGTTGCTGGCGAAAGAGAGCGTTTGCCCATGGGTGTATGGGAAGTACATCCGCTGCATCTCTTCGCTGAATCCGTTGCACTGACTGTTGCTGCATCCAACCAGTCCCATTATGGCGGACAAGGCCATCAGAATAAATAATTTCTTCATGATTTCAAAGGCTATTTTTGTTTGACAATACATTTAATAATCCGGTTGCCATTAACGGTCACTACAGCATAATAGCATCCCGAAGGCACTGCCCGGATGTCCATCTGCTGTCTATAGGAGACTGCGTCCACGTTTTCCGAGTGAGACAGCAGTTGCCGCCCATACATGTCCATAATTTGAATATGGACATCCCCCTTTACTGCATTCGGAATCTCCACAGTTATTTCTCCCTGCGCAGGGTTTGGATAAACTATGACACTGCCCGAGGGCATTAAGATGCCGGTTCTTGGTACCGATTTGTTGAGAGTATCGTCTATGAACCCATTTTGTATTGCACCTTGTTCGGGAGAACTGATGCTGGGTGCACTGACATTCTGCGGTACACCCCTCCCGCTTTCGCAGAAAGCGCAAGGGTCAATATAAGCAGTGAAATCAGCCCCTCTCTCCACGGAGAATCCGTCTCTTAAGGTGATGGATTTGTGTGCCTTGTAGGTTGCTGATGCTCCCTCTGGAATGGTTCTCCATAAAGCATCGGATGCATTATCTGCACTTGTAAGTACAGTTGCAGTTGTGGGGAGTATATCCCATGGGTGATGCCCATCCAGCTCGTTCTGCCAATATGTGTAGTAATCAGCCAAATCCACAACTCTATTGCAAAGGTCTATGCGATTGTTTGGGTGAATGTCTACTATGATTCTTTGGTTTGCGTTGAAATGAAAAGTTCTTGATGGGGATTCATTATTACTTGCATGAGGTTCGTATGAAATATCGTCTAAGCGGCACCATGCATTCCCACCATCACCATATCCGAAATTGAGCAGATAATAAAAATAGTCATTATCATCATAAGCATACCCAAAACACACAAAAACATGACCACCGCCGCTATAAATAAATGGGTAACCATTGTCAATCTGTTGTTTCACAATATCAATCCATTCTTCATTAGTATAATCTTGTTTGTCATGTATGGTGAAGTCTACGTTGTATCCAAAACTCTGTAATGCATTAGGAATTGAACTAAAAACACTGTAAGTTTGATCGCAACCATAGTCTGTAGTTATCGGTTCAGCACATTCTTTCAACAAATGGGATATTGCTTCTCGATTTTGAAGAAATGTTGAGCTTGTATCATAAAGTCTATCGACCATGTTGCACCAATCAAAACCTTCTTTCCATGAAGGGGAGACGGGGTGTTTCCAATAGTACATAATTTGACCCATTGCGACAGCACCGCATCCTACCTTGCTATGATGATTGTCGTTACAGAGTGGCATGGAATATTCGTATCCAATAGAATCGATACCGTTATTACATCCATATTGATTCCAATGGGGAGTGAAGTCAAGCTTAGCCTCAGTACTATTTCTACTATTCAACGCACTACCCTCAATATGGCTGTCCCATACGTCATTGTACCAAAGACTAATCGTGTCAATGCGGAAACATTGTGCTACCTGATAAGTGTATGCGTCAATAATCCATCGCATGTTGGCTGGTAAATTGTCATAGTTGTCTAATAGCGGTGACCCTGCGATGCTGGTTTTTGCTAATATGGGGTAACAAGCTCTACTGCCTGAAAGTAGTATTGAGAGGCTATCCGTCGAAACTTCATACAGTAAAATATTTCCTGTATTATCCCTTTTTTCTGTTATTTGGATATTTCTATTATTGGCATTGAATCGCCCAATAGAGAAGTCGGCGTCTGTCAGTTGCCACATGGCAACAGCCGCGGCCTCTTCGCGAGTCACCTGTTGGCTTTGTTGGGCAATCGAATGAGAACTTCCAATCATTATTGCTACTATTGGCAATAGTATGTATTTGCTTTTCATAGGGACTATTTTTTTTAAATGTTTGGAACTGTGTCGAGCTTTATCATCTGGAGACGTGCATGGTAATCATAGCAGTGTGGCATCATAGGGTAGTATTCTTCTTTTTCTGCTCTCATGATAGCTGTAACATACCATTTCTTCTGCAATAGTGAATCAAAACCTTGGGCAAACCATGGGTTGTTTCGTATAAAATTATCGTCCCAATATACCGTGTACCTGCCATACTGAGGGTGAGGGTTTATATGGTGGTCTTCATGTCCCACAAGCCATATCGTATTCCAACTAATATCCCATTTTTGTGTCAATCCGTTGGAACCCAAACTGGCACAATAGAATACATTATCTTCAGAACCGTTGAAATACACCCATCCATAGAAACGTACGGTGTCTCTGTCATGTGTCATTATCGTGTAGTCGTGTCCCCCAAAATAATCAATTGTCTGTGCAATTGTATTATAGCCTGTCCACGAGAAGGAGCATGTATCCGACGCCCAGGGTTGTACTTCCTCATAGCAGTCATACGGACCACGTTTTGTTTTCTCGCATCCTGCGAGTGCCATTGCAACCACAGCGGTGAGTATTAAAAGGTAGAATACATTATGTGTTTTCATTGCATAGCGTTTTTTAGTTCGTTAATCTGTTTTTGCAGTTCAATTGTCAGCAATGCCGATTCCGAGGGTGTTAAAGGTCTGTGCAAAGGCCGGGACAGATAGAAATGTCAAGGCAAACATTGCCACGAATGCGTTTTTTTTGGTTTTTGAATACATGGTTTTTGATTTTAATTGATTAATAATAAATTTGTTAAATAATATCCTAAGGAGCATTTTATGCCAACAAATATAGGAATAATATTTCAATCATGCAAGTGCTTAATAGTATTTTATTATACTTTAACATTTTTTATCCATGCAAAAGGCAACGATTGTGCGAGAGGCCGAAACCGGCAGTTGTACGCTCCAGTATGCAGTAGGACTGACTGGTTGCAGTGTTGCCTCTCATCAACAGGCAGCATGTTGCGACGCTTTATCCCCAATCGGTCAATAAAAAATCGAAAACTCCTACGGAGTATAACTGGGGAGAGCTGTTATGTTGGCTATTAGGCGAAACCTCCTACGGAGTAGTGGGTGAGTGAGCGTGATACCTGCCTTGGGCATTGTCCTGTAAGGACTTTCGCTTAATGGCATATCAAGTTGATAAATGGTAAATTTCCTCCGTAGGAGATTTCTATTAGATACAATCCAATGACCGATTTGGAGTAATAGACCAAAGGTACCCCGGCAAAAAGTTGGGGTACCTTTGTGGTATCGGCGTCTGAGGGGCAATGTCTGGCTCAATCCACCAACTCGTACCGCTGGCCGTCGTGTGTGACAAATCTCGCTACCCCTTTGTCCTTCACCACAACAAAAGTGTCGATAACATACTTGCAACCTTCTTCTAAGCGTCTATTATTATCATCAATATCATAGCTATCGGGGGTGAAACAGATGGTGTCCATATATCTACACAACCGGTCTCTATATGAGAGTGAATCAAAATGCCATGACTCGCCATTACCATATTGGTCAATATAATATTGATCAGGGCCAAAGTGGTAGTTGACCGTAGGCTCGCGTGGACTATGGAAACTCATTCCATAGTCAAAAAGATAAAATTTGTTAGGACTGGGTGTTTTGTTGATTACGTCAGCGGGAAAAAAACTCGTGACAGAGAAGTCCAAAATAAAATCATGATTATCATGATTACTTGCCGTGTCGGTTATTGTAATCGACATAGATTGATGGCAAAAATCCGTTGACAAAAACCCGACATTGAACGGACTTGAAAGACTTATTTTTGAGACCACAAGCAGTATCGTTTCTCCCGTGCTGCTGGCAAAAGTTAGGTGCTGTCCATGGGTATATGGAAAGTAATATTGTTGAAACTCTTTATCGAATCCGGCACAATGCTCCCTGTAGCACCCCGCCACACTCATTGTTGCCAACACGGCTATTAAAATGAATAATTTCTTCATGGTTTACAAGTTTTTATTGTTTGACAATTTGTATGTTTTATTGTTTGACGATACATTTGACAATCCTGTTTCCATTAGCTGTCACTACAGCATAATAGCATCCCGAAGGCAGTGTCCGGATGTCCAGCTGCCGTCTATAGGAGACTGCGTCCACGTTTTCCGAGCGAGACAGCAGCTGCCGCCCATACATGTCCATAATTTGAATATGGACATCCCCCTTTACTGCATTCGGAATCTCCACGGTTATTTCTCCCTGCGTAGGATTGGGATAAATTTCGACATTGAATCTGTTATCTTGGTTTTCGGATGTTATGAATGATTTGGTCTCCTCATCATTTGATGAATTGTTGATGGGTTCTGAGCCGTGTCGCTCAACGCATTCTTTAATAGTGGCAGTTACTTCAGCACCAGCAGAAGCATGAAAACCGTCTTTGAATACTATTTCCCTACCAGCATGTGTTATTAACTCGGATCCGTTGTGTGCGGTTACATTATTCGAAAACGAAACGGACTCTGAAGCATGGTAATAGTGAACATCGCCACTGTGCAACCGCAGCTGTTCTATATTGAGGGTTTCGGTACACTCTCGTCCTGTAACCATAAACGCAGGATCTCCCATCAGGTTGTATGCTTTCATGTACCGTCTGACACGCCAGAACATTGGTAAGAAAGAGTCATAAAACTGATTCATTCCAAAAGTAATCATGCTTCCAATGGTCTTTGCTTCTTCAAAATCGGAACAAAATGTTTTTTCTTCTATCTGATTGTCAGTGTCTGTATAGGTACTAACAGAAGATCCCAGATATGTCACCCCTCCTGATTTTTCACGCATCCAATATTTTGCAGGGCTGTTGTATATTGCATAATTCCCTGTTTTACATGCAAATGAGAATACCATTGGGAATGTATTGTGACTGCTCGATGTGATAAAACCTGACCTGATATGCCATTGAGTGTTGTCAATTGGACCCCAGAAGGAACAATTACCATGCCCTGAATAGATATAAAATAGCGGGTCACTATTAAAATTCCATAGTGCTGTATTCTGGTCAGGTTGGTTGAGTTGTGAACAATTATATCCTAATGAAGAAAACGATCCATTACGGATGTGGTTGAGGCCTCTTTCAAAAGCGTTTTCCGTAATTGAGTTTGACTCATAACCAGCTATAAAGACTGCTTTCTTCTCAAATTTGCGCATATTCATCTCCATGAAGATAGTTTTGTTTGCCATTGTTGTTACGTCGGCTGGCCCTCCTACCGGCCATCTGCCAATAAAGGCATCACGCTTGTCGTCATTTCCTTCAAGGAATACATAAGGGACATCGGTAATCGGATCGTTAATATCTTGATCCTCACACCGCTCATCCCCTGAATATGCTGGTAGAGATGGATGGTCGCCAACCAAAAGAACATAGTCGGGTCTTGTTGATTGTTCGTTATATTGCTCTTGGATTATTTGCTTTATTGCTTCGGGAGTTCGTTGATCATCCTCAAGAGCAATAATATTTATATTATAGCCCCAAACCTGTTTATAGTCGGCAAATGAAAGAAGGCTTTCCGTATAATCTGGAAGAGTGATGATAAGATAGTTCTCGTTGCCAGAATCTATTCGTGAATGATTGTAGTTGACGAAAATTGTATTGAGGAGATTGTCCCAAGTTTTGGAAACGACACGCTCCACCGTATCCTGCCCACGATGAATGTTGTAATGAATCCTGATATTTGCAGACACTATTACTTTGAGCAGGTTCCGGCTTGGGTTGTAAGAGAATGGCATGAGAATGGCTCTTACACCTTTAACACCTCTGATGATGAATGGTTCAGAGAGTCTGAATTCTTCAGATAAGAAATAGCTGTCAGAAGAGTAACATAATGTGTTTATCCTGAATGGGGTTCCTGTTACCATGTCTTCCCATAGCGTATCAATTTGACGGGGCAAAATCTGCCCATTAATATAGATGGAATCATATTGAATGTCATATAATTCTATTTCACAGTTGCTTGCGTGGTATGGGATTTCAAAGTTGTATGAAAGGAAAGGCAAATCAGGAAAGCCGACACTGTCCAAATATCCTTTTGACGGGTCGGACATTTTGAGATACTTGAATGTTGTACGGACTCCATACTCTCTTGGTAGAGTTGTGTCAGCTATTGTAAAATGAGGCAAAGAAAACGAACAAAGTATCGTATTTGTATCTACCTGCCGAATAGATGATATTTGCTCCTGACTAACAATCGGATGTAGTACAAAAAGGAACAATAGGATGCCGGATAAAAAAAATGTCTTATTCATGGTTGGTGTGGTTTTTTAGATCATTAATCTGTTTTTGCAGTTCGATTACGTAGAGGGTGAGCTCTTCCACTTTCTGCATCAGCACCTTGTTCATCTCTCCTACACTCAACCCATCCTCTTCTACCTCGGTGGCAGAGGGTACTCCGGGCAGGTGCCCATTCTCCTTGATGTAGGACTCCGTCTCGTCAAGTGGAAGCAGATGAAAGTCTTGGCCAAATACGTAGTCGGGCCACCCGGTAAGCGTTACTTTGATTTCTTTGGCGTAGAGAATGCCGTCGGCACCCAACCGCATGTTCACTGCCGACATGACATCCTGATCAGTCATGTCGGTCACACTGCTTCCGCCTGTAGAGGGAAGGGTTGCGAAGAGCAGGTCGCCACCCATCGTGGCCCAGATGACGGCACCGCCATTGAGCCAAGTGTTGTTGCGACGGCTCCAAGTGGTGCCGTTCTTCTGTGCATTGAACCCAATGTAGGCGGATCCAAAGCCGAGTTGCTGCGTGTGGGCCATTCCTATGGTCAGGGGTTGTCCGTTGGTGCAGAAGGATGCATAGCTGCCCGTGGTAAGGTTTGAAGTCACTTTAGCATCGCCATCCACATGCAGTGTGGCAGTGGGCTGTGTCGTCCCGACTCCCAAAAGGCCGGAAGGCAGGAGGGTGAATCCCAAACCGTTGTAGGTTTTGAAATGCAGAGGCGCATTCTCATACTGGCGCAGAGTGACCTCATTGTCAATCTGATCAACGACAAAACCGTCCGTAGAGCCTGTGCCAGTTACGGTATTAGTGATGCGGAAAAGGGTTCTGTAGTAATCGTAAGGATTGAGACCTTCTCTAATGGGTTCGTCATAATTGTACCCCTGCGAAGTGTGGACGTGTAGCGTTCCTTGTGGCGAGGCAATGCCAATTCCGAGTGTGTTAAAGGTCTGTGCAAAGGCCGGGACAGAAAGAAATGTCAAGGCAAACATTGCCACGAATGCGTTTTTTTTAGTTTTCAAATACATGTTTTTTGATGTTAAATGATTAATAATAAATTTGATAAGTGATTTCCTTAGAGACGTTTTGTGAGAACAAATATAGGAATAATATTTCAATTATGCAAATAGTTGATAATATGTTATAATGTTTTTAACATTTTTCACTCTTGCTAAAAGCGGCAATTGCCCGGGAACCCATAGTCAATTGTAGTCGCTCCAGTATGCAATAGAACTGACTGGTTGCAGTGTTGCCGCTCGTCAACAGGCAGCATGTTGTGATGCTTTATCCCAAACCGGCTATTAGAAATTTGAAAGATTGGTGTCCGATAAAACTTTTTGGGGGACAAGTTGAAAAAAAAGCAGGGCTGGCATTTTGTGGTGTCAGCCCTTTTGTTTATCTTTGCTGTCGCTAAACAAAAAATATTATGGCAACTTCTATTTGTTATTTTTGAACACGAATTGCACGAATGTTATAGATTCAACCACGAAGTGCAGCCCTGCGAGGCCGTTTTTTTGAGTATCAGTATAGCTCATTGATTACTTACTATCTGTAGCGTGTGTAATGTATATTTCCTCTCCCAATGACCGATTCGGGTTAAATGTCAATTGAAAAGTGGGCGTTGAAAAGTGATAAGTGAAACTCGCCTTCAACTTTCACTTGTCGATGTCCGAGTATTCATCAGTCGTTGAACAGGCGCAGGGTGAAGCCGAGCTTGATGGGGTACAGATCCTCATCGAAGTTCTTCATCACGGGCAGGGTGGCCATCTGGACGAAGACGGAGATGTGGCTGTAGTTCAGCGAGAGGCGGGCATCGAGTTGCAGCGGGTTCATCACTGCCGAGAGGTTTTCCACATCCGACGTCTTGCCGCGGTTGGCAGGGTTCTCTCCCTGGTGTTTCAGGCCGGTGTTGCCGCTGGTGTAGTTCACGCCGGGTATGGCGGCCAGGCCGATGCTAAAGTCGCTGAAGGCTTTGGGGGTCCAGGTGATGGAGACGGGCAGGGTGACGTAGCGTGCCACCATGCGCGATGCCCATTGGCCGTCGGTACGGTCGATGGCGGCGAACCTGGCGGGGCTGTCGTCTAACGGGGTGGCGAGGGTGACGTAGGGGGCGTTGAAGCGATAGATGTTGGAGCCGTAGCCCAGGCCGATGCCTAACTGGAAGTGCTTGGTGCAGAGGGGGTGGTAGACCAGCTCAAGCTGGTAGGAGGAGAAGGTGGTGCCCAGAGCATTGCTGCCGCTCACGGAGTTGAGGCCGCTCCAAGGCTCCCGGCCCCAGTTGGTGAAAGCCCAACCGAAGTCGAATTCCCAACCTCCCTCACGGAATATGGAGGGTTTTGTGGTGACGGGCTTGCTGGCAGGACGCGCCACTTCCATCTCCTCGTCAAAGTCTATGTAGGTGGTGCCGCTACGCAGGTTGCCGTCATGGATGGTGCTCTCATCGTTCTGCTGTTGGAAAACCATTATGGCATCGCCGTCGGCCAGGTGGACATTGGAGAAGTCGTTGGTCTTCATCTTCAGCGTGGCGGTGGCCACGGGGCTTTTGACGAAGGCGTTGGAGAAGTCGTTGGTGACAATGCTGAGGGTGGTGGCACGGATGCTGTCGCCGTCGGTCATGACGAAAATATTGCTGTAGTCGTTGGCTTTGAGGCTGAGCAGGGCGAGGGGCTGGTTGATGTGGACACGAGCGTTGGAGAAGTCGTTGGTTTCGATGGTCAGCCCGTTGCCGATGTCGAGGTGCAGTTCCAGCTGCTTGGATTGGGCCAACCCCTCAATCTTCAGTACTCCACGGTTGGTGAATTTGTAGCTGAATGCCTTGATGTTGTTGTCTCTTTTGGAGGGGTTGCTGTAGGTGAGGAAGTTTGTGCTGTCCGGCACCACGGTGAGGTTGCAAAAGTCTTCCAAAACAATCTCGTTGATGGGGTCGCTGAATATGATGCGGTAGGTGTTGATGGTGTCGTCGTTGTCGGCTCCCTGCGGGGAGGCGATGTGGGGGAGGTGGGGCAGCCTTGGGATTGTGGTTTTGTGGCGGGGACGATGCTGCTGCACAGCGGTGCTGCGGTGTGAGGTGTCGTCCTGGTGGTTGCTGGGCATGCTGAGCGGATGTGCGTAGGCAGTCAGTCCGAGGCTGCCGCAGAGCAACAATGCTGTTGTGAAAAGTTTTGTATTCATGATAAATGGATTTATTTTTGTCGTTAGTATTCTGTGAATTGATATTGTTGTTTGCTTGATGCGGGGTTAGAGCGAGGCTAAGGCTACGCGGGCGTTGCCTTCGGCGCGGAGTACACCGGCTCTGATGCGTGCGGTGAGGCCGCGGCCAAAGGCGCGTAGGCTTTCCAAACCCTCTTCGGGTTCGTCCGTGAAGGTCCCCTCCTGCACTATTTCGGGCTCGGCATTGGCCACGACGTAGATTTCGTGATGGATGATGACCACGGGCTCGGCCTCGGCAAGGGCTTCGACGGAGGGCGTCTCGGGCATGGGCAGAGGGGGCTCGGTGGGTATGGACGGGCTGTCGGCTATTGGTTGAGACGGTTTGCTGCCTGGAGCGCCGACGGGGTTGGGGCAGCGGTGCAGGGCTGCGGCTTGTGCGGGCAGGGGGGGACGCTTGGGCGTGAGGATGGGCGTGTGGGAGGCCTGGTCGGCGGCGGATGCGCTTCCGGTTGTCGGCAAGGGCTCACCGCCTTGGTGGGGGAGGGGTTGCTGGATATGAGTTTCGGCTACTAAGGGGCTGTCGGGTTCACCGCTTGGGGTGAAGAACCACACACCGGCCAGCATTACGCCCACGGCACAGGCGGCTGCCGCCCAACGCCAAAGGGGGACGACGGTGGGTTGGCGGTGCAGAAGGCTCTCCTTGTCGGTGTAGACCGTGGGTGCGGATGGCTGCAGTTTGAGACTGGGGTCGTAGAGCGCAAGCTCCTCGGCCAGGTCGGGGTGCTGGGCGGCAAAGGCCTCCACGGCGGCGCGCTGCTCGGCGTCCAGTTCCCCCTCGCTGTAGCGGTAGAACCACTGTTCGTAATTGTCACTTGTTATTGTCATAGCCTAAAGCAATTAATGTCTTCTTCATTGATACACGCGCACGGAAGAGATAGACGGTCACTTGGTTCTCGGACAGGTTAAGGATCTCGGCGATTTCGCGGCATGAGAAGCCTTCCATGTCCTTCAGCAGGAGAGCTGAGCGTTGGATTTCGGGCAGGCGGGCAGCGGCGATTTGCAGGGCTTCGCGCAGGTCGAAGGAGGTGTCCGGCTGTGCGGTGGTTTCGCCCATGAGGTCGAAGGCGTTTTCCTGGTGGATCTTTTCGTGCCTGTGGAGGCTCATGGCCCAATTGTGCACTACGCTCATCAGGAAAGATTTGCCCTTGTCCGTGCTCACGGTGTCCCGGTGTTCCCAAAGGGCTGCAAAGGCCTCCTGCACACCGTCCTTGGCGGTCTCGGAGTCGCTGCAGCAGTGTACCGAGTAGCGGTACACATCGTCAGCCCAAAGCTTCACACCGTTGTTATATTCCTTCCGTGTCATTTGCCTAATAAACGCGCGAGCGGGCAAAATACTACAGCTTGGTGAAAAAAAATTTCAGGTATACGTAGGCGTGTGGGTGTTTTTGATGTTTAATTAGTTGTGGATTAGTGTGTAGCGTGTGCAGATATAGCCAGGTCGGCGCGTTGTATTATTCAATTGTCAGGGTGTGATGATTTGCATGATGTCCTCTAAATGGGGAGTGAGGATGATTTCGGTGCGGCGGTTGATGGCCTTGTTGGCGGCCGAGGTGTTGGGCTTTTTGGGTGCATACTCGCCGTGGCCCGCGGCCTGGACCCGCTGGGGGTTGATGGCGGGGCCTTCCTTGAGGAGGAGTTTGACGATGGCCGTGGCCCGCATGACGCTGAGGTCCCAGTTGTCCTTGACAGCCGTGGAGCCGCGGTAGGCGTCGTTGTCCGTGTGGCCCTCGACCATGATGTTGAGGTCGGTGTGAGCCTCCAGCTCTTTGGCAAGGCGTTTGATGGCTTCCACCCCTTTGGTGGAGACGGTCCAGCTGCCGGGGGCAAAGAGCAGTTTGTCCTCCATGGAGACGTAGACCTTGCCGTTTTTGGTCTCGACTTGGAGCCCCTTGTCGGCAAAGCCTACCAAGGCTTTGGCCACGGCACTGCGGAGGTTTTCCAGTTCCCGCTCCTTGGCTTGGAGGGCTTGGGTGGCGTTGGTGGTGCGCTGCTCCAGTTCGCGCTGGCGGCTTTCGAGGTCGCGCTGCTGGGCAAGGAGTTTCTGCTCCCTGACCGAGAAGGCTTTCTCCTTCTCGCCCAGTTCGCGGGTGCGCTGGTCGAGGAGTTTGTTCACCTTGGAGAGGTCGCGGCTTTTGCCGGTGAGTTGCTGCATGTAGTTCTCGACGGTGGTGTCGTAGCGTAGTTGCAGCGCGGCGTAGGAGCGGTTGATGGAAGCCACGGTGGCCTCGCATTCCTGCCGGGCAGCAGCCATGTCGCTCAGCGTGACGGTCATTGCCTGGCCTTGGCGCACCAGCTCGGCGTTCTCCTCGCGCAGCTCTTGGAGCTCCTGTTTGGAGAGGTTCCAGCCCTTGACAGCCTGACTGTATTGGGATTGGAGAGACTCGTATTCCCTCATGGAGACGCACGAAGAGAAGAGGGTGGCGGCAAGGACCATGATGGTGGCAGCCGGGAAGAGGGCTGCGGAGAGGTGGGTGAGGCGGTGTTTCATGACTACTGCGAAGGGGTTTGGGTGTTTCAAATGATAAAAAACAATGTTACAAAATAAAATATACTCCTCTTTAACGCCCCGATTTGACAATTATTGTGTGGATTACGAGATTGATTGCCAAGTTTGGTGATTTTTGTGTTTGGCTGAATGGCGTTTTTTTTGTACTTTTGCAAATTATTTTTTGACATGACAAGATTTGTTTCTATATATAAGAAGCTTTATATTTGGCGTTTGCACCACATTTCGGAGCAGAACTACCTGCTGTTGCTGAGCGTGGTGGTGGGCGTGCTGAGCGGGCTGGCTGCCGTGTTGCTGAAGACGGTGGTGCACCTGTCCGGCAAGTTCGTCGTGGATATAGGGGGAGCGCACTTCGCCACGGGAGGCGGCAATATGCTGATTCTCTTTGCCCCCTTGGTGGGCATACTGCTTACCGTCCTGTTTGTCAGGTATATCATCAAGGGCGACATTGGGCACGGGATACCCAGTGTGCTGCTTTCCATATCGCGCAAGAAAGGGTCGCTCCCGCCGCGCAACATGTACTCCTCATTGGTGGCGTCCACACTCACTGTGGCCTTTGGCGGCAGCGTGGGATTGGAGGCCCCCATTGCCTCGACGGGCAGTGCCATAGGCTCCAATGTGGGACGTTTTTTCCATGTCAGCGCCCGTGGCGTGAAACTGCTGTTGGGATGCGGAGCCGCCGGAGCCATTGCGGGCATCTTCAAAGCCCCCTTGGCGGGAGTGCTTTTCACGGTGGAGGTGCTGATGTTCGACATGACGATGACCACGGCCGTGCCCCTGCTCATCTCTGCCCTTTCAGCTTCCACGGTGGCGTACTTCCTGATGGGGCAGCAGGTGCAGTTTGTGTTCAAGGTGGCAGAGGATTTCACGCTGAGCCAGATACCTTTCCTCGTTGTGCTGGGCATCTTTTGTGCTTTCAGCTCGGTGTACTTTCTGCGTTGCACGGACAAGGTTGAATCTTGGTTTGGCCGCAATCACAACTGGGTGTTGAAATGGTTGATAGGCGGTGTGTCATTAGGTGTTATGATTTTCCTTTTCCCGCCGCTCTACGGTGAGGGCTATTGGGCGCTCACGGAGTTGCTCAATGGCAGCAACGACGACGCACTTTTCGCCAGCAGTGTCTTCAACGTGTTCCGCGATAACGGCTGGGTGGCACTGGTCATCCTGCTGATGCTTATCCTGCTGAAACCTGTGGCCACGGCCACCACCATAGGCAGTGGAGGCGTGGGCGGTACGTTCGGCCCCTCGTTGGTTGTGGGAGGCCTGAGCGGATATTTCATCGCGGCGTTGGGCAACCAGATAGGTCTGCCCGCACAGTCCACGGCCAATTTCGCTTTGGTGGGCATGGCCGCCGTGATGACAGGAGTGATGCATGCCCCGTTTATGGGGGTGTTCCTTATTGCCGAGATAACGGGAGGATATGCCCTGATGGTGCCGCTGCTCATTACTGCCACGGTCACGTACATCTGCGTGCAGCCGTTTGAACATCACTCGATTTATGCCCGCAAACTGGCCGACAAGGGCGACCTGCTGACCCACAACAAGGATGCTTCGGCTTGGCAACTGATGGACTTGAAGAAACTGATTGAGACAAACTTCGCCACCGTCCCGTCGGACGGGACGCTGCGGGATGTGGTGAACGCCATCAAGCAGTCCAAGCGCAACCTCTTCCCCGTGCTGGACGCAGAGGGACATTTTCTGGGCTTGATTGTGATGGACGACCTGCGGCACCTCATCTTCGAGACGGAGATGTACGACAGCGTTTCCATCAAGGAATTGATGATGACCTTTGAGGACAAGGACCTTGTGCATCTTGGCGACTCGCCTCAAGAGGTGGTGAAGAAATTCCAGTTGAGTAACCGTTACAACCTCATCGTCATAGACGAAGAGGGCAAGTACCAAGGTTTCCTTTCACGTGCCAATACCTTCTCGGCCTACCGCCGATTCATCTCCGCGGCTTCGGAAGAATAGCCCCCATTGGGAAGGAGCCGGATGGGAGAGCGGGGAGGGGAGTGAATTGTTTCGCGGATTAACCCATTGATTTTTTCAATTTTCAATTTTCAATTCCAAAAGTTGCAATGTCGCTTTTTTTTTGTATCTTTGCTTGATTGTATAATGCGTGCATTGTGCAATAATTGTTTTATTATCAGTGTAATATTATAAATAAGATGCTCATAAAAATGAAGAAGTTCGTTGCTCTGATGGCTGTTTTCGCAGTATTGGCCCCTACCATGGCCTATGCACAGGAGGAAGTTACCAAGGACACACTGCTACGTGCCAATACGGACACGCTGATGAAACATGTCCGCATCCTTTCGTCCTCGCAATATGAGGGACGCATGGCCGGTTCGGAGGCCTTTCTGGATGCCGCCAACTACTGCGCCGAAGTGCTTGCCTCATACGGCGTAAAACCGTTCCAGGAGGAATGGGGGCAGTATTTTCAGGTGGAGTATAACGAGATTGAGAATTGCAATTTTTACACCTATGTGAACGACAATGATGTGCGAGTGCAATATGTGCTGGGGCGCGACTATGTGTGTTCCAGCATGACCGGGCGCGGATATACCAATGCGCCTGTGGTGTTCTGCGGATGGGGCATAGACCACCATTCGTTTGACGAATACGGCAAGGTGGATGTGCGCGGCAAGGTGGTGCTCTGCCTCTCCGGCGTGCCGGAGTTCCTCCCCGGCAAGATTACCGACCGCTATGCAACCCTGCGCGACAAGGCTGAGGTGGCTCGCAAGCACGGGGCTGTAGGCCTGGTGTGCGTCAATATGTCAGAGAGCTGCCGCCCCTACGAGGTGCAGCACTGGGCTTGGTGTGGCGAAGGTGCGCACCAGATGACTTTCCCCGTGGTGCAACCCACGCGCGACATGGCCACCGCCCTGCTGGCTGACGAGCAGATGACTTTCGACTCGGTGGTGAACAGGCTGGCGGAAACCATGACCCCACAGTCGTTCCACTTGCGTAAGAGTTTTGAAATCAATATCAACGCCAAATATCACCCCAATGCGACCACTGCCAATGTGGTGGGAGTGCTGCCGGGGTATGACGCCAAGCTGAGGAATGAGTATATCGTTGTCGGAGCCCATCTGGACCATGTGGGTATCCAGGGCAACACCTGCCTGTTCCCCGGAGCCAACGACAATGCCACGGGTGTTGCCGCTGTGCTGGAGGCTGCCCGACTGCTGACGGTGAATGCCCCCAAGGAGATTGAATATAACAAGCGTTCGATAGTGTTTGTCCTTTTCTCCGGTGGCGAGTTGCAGAACCTGGGTTCCAGCATTTTTGTCTCCAATTTCCCCAAGTTGCGCAATGTGGAGTGCTTTATCAATGCCGAGAGCATCGGGCAGGGAGACAGCATACAGGTGCTGGGCAACAAGCGTTTCCCGCAGTTGTGGAGCATAGCAAGCCGCAATGATTCCATCTCGACCAAAAGTTTGGTGAAAGGCTACCGCACCATGCCCAAAGGCGACGCGGCACCCTTTGCACAGGTGGGAATCCCCTCGTTGGTGTTCACCGGCTTTATGGGTAACATGAACGACCATGTGCCAAGCGACATCTCGGAGAATGTGGACAGAGACCTGATGACCAAGAATGCCAGTTTGATGGCCGAGGTGATTTACGAACTCTCGCTGGGCGATTACCAAGGGCGGTCGCAGCGCTCAAGGCGCTTCGAGTTCGACGAGTAGCCGGTCCTGCTGAAGTGAAGGCTGATGCCTTCGGAATACTGATTATTGACTATTAATTCTAACACATTTAAATTACTCATAACGTGTTCTCGCTGTTTAAAAAAGAGCTTGCCAGTTTCTTCTCATCGTTGACGGGGTATCTGACCATTGTGGTGTTTCTGGTGTTGACAGGTCTGATGCTCTGGGTTTTCAAGTCGGATTTCAATATTTTAGACTACGGATATGCGGGGATGGATGGTCTTTTCATCATCGGCCCCTTCCTCTATCTGTTTCTCATCCCGGCCATCACCATGCGCATGATTGCCGAGGAGAAGCGTAACGGAACGATGGAGTTGCTGCTGACCAAGCCGATAAGTGAGATGACGCTGATATGGGCCAAGTTCCTTGCCGGAGTGGTGCTGGTGGCCATCTCTTTGCTGCCTACGCTGGTGGGATACTTCAGCGTGGTGGCATTGGGAGACCCTGTGGGCAATGTGGATTCCGGCAGCGTGGCGGGTTCCTATTTAGGCTTGCTTTTGCTTGGGGCTGCTTTTGTGGCCATAGGTATCTTTGCCAGTTCACTAACCAACAACCAGATTGTAGCCTTTATAGTGGCAGCACTGATGTGCGCCTTTATGCATGTAGGCTTCGAGGCTGTATGCCGCATGGGTTTCTTAGGCAGTGCAGAACTGGTGGTACGCCAATTGGGCATGAGTTACCACTACGACTCCATCAGCCGGGGTGTTGTGGACAGCCGCGACGTGATATATTTTGCCAGCGTCACGGCAGTGTTCATGATGGCCACCCGCATGGTGTTGCAGTCGCGCAAATGGCATGGCTGGAGGAAGAAGAAAGACCTGCGCCGCGGACATTGGGTCGAGTTGACGGCCGGCATCCTGATTGTGGTGTTTGTCAATGTGATTGGCTATTACGTGTTTGGCCGTTTAGACCTCACTTCCGAACGTCGCTACACCCTCTCCAAGTCTACCAAGACATTGCTGAAAAAGATTGATGAGCCTTTGCTGTACCGTGTATATCTTGAAGGCGATTTGCCCTCGGATTTTAAACGGCTGCAGAACGAGACCAAGGAGATGCTGAATCAGTTCAGGGCATACAACAAGAATGTGCAGTATGAGTTTGTCAACCCCAATAGTATTGAGGACCCGAAGGAACGGCAGGTTTTCTATCAAAAGCTTGCGCAGAAAGGCATCCAACCCACGCAGATACAGACGAGCACGGCTACGGGCTATCAGCAGCAGGTGCTGATTCCGGCTGCGGACGTGATATACAAGGGCGAAGAGACCTCTATCCAACTGCTGCAAAGCCAGAAGTATGTAGACCAAGTCCAACTGCTGAACAACTCCATCCAGAGTTTGGAGTATGTGCTGAGTAACGCCATCCGAGCCCTGTCTCGCGGTCAGCGGCCCACAGTGGCATTCCTGCGCGGGCACGGGGAGCTGGAACTGCCCAATCTGTCGGACATGATAGGCTCGCTGTGGGAATACTATACTCTCGACACTGCCCGCATGGATGGCAATATAAACTCGCTCACTGCCCGCTCGTTGAATCCGAAAGATTCCACCTACAGGTTCCGCAATAAGTATGACTTGATAATCGTGGCCAAGCCCACACAGCCTTTCAGCGACCAGGATTTGTATATTTTGGACCAATATGTGATGTATGGCGGCAAGCTGCTGTGGTTGGTGGACCCGTTGGATGCCGATATGGACAGCCTTGAGCATGCGGGACAAGCTGTGGCTACCCGGCTGCCTTTGAACATCGATGAAATGCTCTTCACATACGGGGTGCGCATCAATCCCGATTTGGCTATGGATATTCGCTGTCGGCCGGTGCCCATGAAGGTGGGTATGGTTGGCGAGCATGCGCAGATTCAATTCCAACCGTGGATGTATTTCCCGGAGATTGTCCCTCTGTCGCCACACCCAATAGTGCGTAACTTGGACTTGATTAAGACCGATTTTGTGAGCAGTATGGATCTTATTGACAACGATGTCGACAAGACCGTCCTGCTGGCGACCTCTGAGTTTTCGAGGGTGAAGAATGCGCCTGCCATCTATGATCTGAATGAAGCCAAGATTGAGCCAGACCGCCGTCTCTTCAATCGTCAGCATATCCCTGTGGCAGTGTTGATGGAGGGCAGTTTCAAATCCATGTTCCGCAACAGGCTGACGCCCGACTTCATGGATATCCCCTCCATGGGCTACCGCGAAACGAGCGACACTACCCGCATGATTGTCTTTTCCGACGGCGACATCATCAAGAACCGTTTCAACTATCAGGACGCCACGGGCTACCCCTTGGGCTATGATTTCTATACAGAAACGATGTACGCCAACAAAGAGCTTTTGCTCAATTGTGTGGACTATCTGGTGGGTGAGGACGGCTCCATTGCCAGCCGCAGCCGCAACATTAAGATACGGAAACTGAATGTCATGAAGGTGAAGGAGGAACGTACCAAGTACCAGCTTCTCAACATCCTGCTCCCTGTTGGAATAGTTGTTGTGGCCGGAGTGGTGATTGTCTTGCTCCGTCGCAGAAAGTACAGAGCGTAGCATAATAGTATGCCGAACTTTATAATCATTGAACTAATCAAAACTCACTGATGAAGAAAAAAAAGAATCTCATTATTATTGCCGCAGTAGTTGTTGTTGGACTGCTGGCATTGATTATAGCCAAACGAGGCTCCCGCTCGGCAACTTTTGAGCAGGATTTCCATGTGGAGGATATTGCGTCGGTATCGAAGGTGTTTATTGCTGACAAACAGAACAATCAGGTCCTTCTTGAACGTGTTATTGACAGTACGGGCGACACCACATGGCTTGTAGATGGCCTCCATCCTGCCAGCCAACCCATGATTGACCTCTTGTTGGAGACCCTTCACGACATGCGTATCCGCCAGCAGGTGAACAAGAATGCCATTCCGCAAGCGGTCAAACAACTCTCTGCACGAGCCGTCAAAGTGGAAGTGTATCAACACCGTTGGTTCATCAATTGGTTTGGCGGCAAACTCCGTCTGTTTCCCCATGAGCGGTTGGCTGTAACCTATTTCGTAGGCCACGAGACGCAGGACATGATGGCGTGCTACATGTTCCGCAAGGGAGACAAGGCACCGTATATTATCCACATCCCCGGTTTCCGTGGGTATCTCACACCCCGTTTTGTGTCGGACCCCATGTCGTGGCGCAGCCATGAGATAGTCCATTGGGACATCCGGCACCTACAGAGTGTCGAGCTCGATATTCCCGCCTCGCCCCAGGAGTCCTTTGTGGTGCGCCGTGAGGGAGATGATTTCGTTATGGAACTGACCCAAGGGCATCGCATGGTCGACGGCTTCGACACAGCCCGTGTGGCCCAGATGCTCTCAAGCTTTGCCAATCTAAATTTCGACGAGTTTGCAAGCCGAGTGCCCAACAGCTATATCGACACCTCCTTCAACTCCGCTCCGCGCACCATCCTGCGTATCACCAACACTGATGGAGAGACCCGCGAGGTGAAGACCTACCTCAAATATGTCAATCCCGAAGATTCATTGGCAATGCCCGACACGAGCATGTATGAAATGTTCGATGTCAACAGACTTTATGCCATTATCGACAATAAGGATAGTGTGCTGATTCAGTATTTCGTATTTGACAATATCCTTCAGCCAGCCTCGTTTTTCATCAACAAGGATATGAGGAAGAGTGAGATAGGGGCAGTGGCTGCAAGGCCTTAATTCCCTATGGATATGAAACCGCTATTCCTTATCACCAATGACGACGGCTACCAGTCCCCCGGTCTCCACCATCTTATTCAGGTGGCAGAAGAATATGGCGACGTTGTAGCCATGGCTCCAGACCGGAACGCCTCAGGCCTAAGCACCTCTATTACCACTGGGCGTCCGCTACGGGTGCGTGCTGTGGGAGATGAAGGGAAGCTTCTTTATGCTTGCGACGGCACTCCGGCCGACTGCGTCAAAATGGGTCTCGAACATTTCTGCCCCCGCCGTCCCGACCTTGTGCTTTCGGGCATCAACTTTGGCAGCAATGCCTCCATCAATGTTATCTATAGTGGCACCATCGGGGCTGTTCTCGAAGCTTGCCTTGACGGCTTTCCTGCCATCGGCTTCTCCGTTCTCAGCCATAGCCCTGAGACCGATTTCTCGGCCTGTCTCCCCACCATCCGTCACATCCTTGAGCAAACCCTCTCGCATCCCATTCCCGCGGGCTCGGCACTCAACGTGAACATCCCTCGACTCCCGGCTGAGCAGATCAAGGGCATTCGGGTGTGCCGACAGGCCAAAGCGGCATGGGTGGACAGCCTTGAACGGCGCACCGACCCCATTGGCCGCCCATACTGGTGGATGACAGGCAAATTTGTCTGTGAAGACCCTCGCGAAGACACTGACGAGTATGCGCTCCGTCAGGGCTATGTCTCTGTGGTCCCCATCCGACCCGATTTCACTGACTTCTCCGCTATGGAGACAATGCAATATATCGAACTATGAAGAGACTCCTCAATAAAGACAGCGTAGCTTTGGGCATTATTGCCGCCCTGCTTTCCGAATTGCTTTGCGCCGTGATTGTATGGCTTGTGTTGCTCTGCATCCATTATCCCGTTCTCGAACACCTGCGCTATTTTGCTGTCTGCTTTATTCCTCCGGCATTGTTGTTGCGCTACTATGCCCACCTCAAGGCCTGTCCTGCCACCCTCAAGGCGGTCATCGTCACCTTGTTTGTCACCGTGGTGCTCTTTATGTGGGCCATGCTCAGATTCAAATACATCACCCTCTAAATCCTCAAAGAAAGATATGCGATACTACATCATAGCAGGCGAAGCATCTGGCGATCTCCACGGGTCCAACCTCATGCGTGCCATCCTCCGTCAGGACCCTCAGGCCGAGTTCCGTTTTTGGGGCGGTGATGCCATGTCGCAAGTGGGTGGCAAGCCTGTGCGCCATATCCGCGACCTTGCTATCATGGGCTTCGTCGAGGTGGTGAAGAATCTCAGCACCGTAACCCGGAACATCAATCTCTGCAAGCAGGACATCCTCCAATTCCAGCCGGATGCCATTGTCTATATTGACTATCCGGGCTTCAACCTCCGCATTGCCCGTTTCGCCCACGCCCACGGATTCCTCAACGTCCACTACATCTCGCCGCAACTGTGGGCTTGGAAGAAAGGCCGTATCAGGAGCATGCGGCGCGACCTCGACTGCCTGTGTTATATCCTCCCCTTTGAGCAGGACTTCTATGCCCGCAACAACTTCCCCAAGGCGGTCTATGTGGGACACCCCTTGCTCGATGCCGTGGCGCAATTCAAGGAGCAATCTGCTGCCGACCCGCTGCAGACATCGCCCTCGCGCCGGCTTGTTGCCTTGTTGCCCGGCAGCCGCAAACAGGAACTGAAGCGTTCCCTCCCTCCCATGCTGCACGTTGCCCGCAACCATCCTGAGTGTGACTTCGTCATCGGCGGCATGACCCTTTTGGGCGACAGCTTCTATTCCCCTTTCATCAGTGACCTCCCCAACGTCAAGGTGGTTTACGACCAGACCTACCGCCTCCTCTCCTCGGCCTATGCCGCCCTTGTCTGTTCGGGCACTGCCACCCTCGAAACGGCTCTCTTCAACGTCCCGCAGATAGTCTGCTATCGTGCCAATGCCGCCTCCGCCTCCATCGCCCGTGTGCTTATTGGCAACCGCATCAAGTATATTTCCCTCCCCAATCTCATAGCCGATGCCCCCGTAGTGGTCGAGCTCATCCAGCAGGACTTCACTGCCGACAGATTGGAACAGGAGTTCCGTCGCATTGTCGGCGATGAGGGCTGCCGCCAGTCCGTGCTCGACGGCTATGCGCGTGTCCACAGCCTCCTCGGCAATGCTGGGGCTTCCGACCGCACTGCCGCTGAAATCATCAAACGCATCCGCCAGAAATGAAACGCCTCCTTGCCATACTCTGCCTTCTCCTCCTCGCCTCCGGCGCCTTTGCCGACCGCGTCAAGGTGCGCCTTTTCTCCAACAATTCCATCGACCTCATCAACATCTCATTCGACCTTGGCAGCTACGACATCTATGGCGCCGACTCCCTCCTTATCGAGGCCGCTGTGGGCAACGACAAGTCCGTTGAGCTCACCCCCAACGGGCGCAAGGTGCACGTCTCCATCAATGGCTACGACTATGGCACCCACGCCGCCGTCAACTTCCTTGCCACGGACACTGCGTGCATCCTCTGTCTCAATCCCCGCAACATCAAGCAGCGCACCTACGAGGGCAACCTCCTTGTCACCGTGGGCAAGAACGGCAAGCTGCACCTCATCAACGACGTCGAGTTCGAAACCTACATCGCCGGCGTCGTCCAGTCCGAGATCTACGGCTCCCAGACCGACATCTTCCGCGTGCAAGCCATCATCTCCCGCACCTGGGCCATGAAAAACATCAACAAGCACAAGTCCGAAGGCTACAACTTCTGCGACCAAGTGCATTGCCAAGCCTACCTCAACCGTTGCGTCCGTCCTGACATCATGCTCGGCACTATGATGAGCAGCGGCATGACCATTGTCGACAGCCTTGGTCACCTCATCGAAACGCCTTTCCATGCCAACAGTGGCGGCCAGACCGCCAATTCGGAGGATGTCTGGCGTTCCGCTGTGCCCTATCTCCGCTCTGTGCCGGACACCTTCTCCTACCACATGCGTCAAAGCGAGTGGGTCAAGGTGGTTGGCGAGGACAAGTGGCTCAACTATTTCGCCTCCAAACATAAGCTCGACACCCACAATGACAGCATTCGCAACGAGCTTCTCTCTTTCAGCCAGTCTACCCGTAAGGTGCGTATCTGTGGCGTACCTCTTACCCGTGTGCGTACCGATTTCCAGCTCCGTTCTACTTTCTTCTCCGTCCTCTACGACAGTGCTGCCCACCGTGTCACCCTCTCCGGCCACGGCTTTGGCCACGGCGTGGGCCTTAGCCAGGAAGGCACCATCCGCATGGTTGGCCTCGGCATCAGCTACGACAGCATCATCCGCCACTACTACACAGGTGCCTCTATCGCCTATGACGAGACCCATCCCCACACATACGTCGAGAACTACATCAGCAAGATAGCCCAAATCATTGAGGAGGACAAAATCTCCGCCACCCGTTCCACCAAGAAGGACGACTGGCTGGGCCGCCTCTTCCGTCTCCGCGACCGCGAAGAGCGCGAGGAAATCTACAACCCCGACGACGACCAGTTGGAACAAGACTGGCTTTATGATTGGTAACATAATAACTTTAAATACCCTGATATATGACAAAACGAATATTTCTTTTCTTAACCCTTGCCCTGTTGCTTGGCGGCATCGTTCGTGCCCAGCAAGTGGAATGGAAAACCATAGAGCAGGCCGCAAAGACCGATACAAAGGCTAACGCCAAGCTCTTCTTTGTCGACTTCTACACCTCTTGGTGTGGATGGTGCAAGAAGATGGACCGCGAAACCTTCACCAACCCCATCGTGGCCAAGATTCTCAACACCTACTACATCCCTGTCAAGTTCGATGCCGAAGGCCGTTCCGAATTCTCATGGCAGGGCACCAAGTACACCAACATCGCCACTGCACCCGGTGCTCGCCCCGCCACCCACAGCTTTGCCAAAGCCGTGCTTGGCACCCAGATGGGCTTCCCCTCCTTTGGCCTTTTCAATTCCAACCAGTCCAAGCTCACCATCATCCAAGGCTATCAAACTGCCGATGATTTCATCGTCATGCTTTGGTATTTTGCCTCCGGCGACAACCGCCGCTACCCCTTCGACAAATACCAAAAGATTTTCGACAAGGAAATCCGTCCAGTCATGAACCAGAAACTGGGAATCGATTAGGCGTTTTACAATCAGTAATTGGCAATTGTAGATTCTTGATGGTTAATTTTTAATTTTACTCGTTCACTATGGGACTATTCAGCAGAAAAGAAAAGAAGCAGACCCTTGACCAAGGACTCAGCAAAACTAAAGAGAGTTTCTTTGCTAAACTCTCCAAAACCATATTGGGCAAATCCACCGTTGACGATAGCGTCCTCGACAACCTCGAAGAAACCCTCATCACCTCCGACGTCGGTGTGGAGACCACCCTCAAAATCATCGACAAACTCCAGGAACGTATCCGGCGCGACAAATACATCAGCACTTCCGAGCTCAACTCCATACTCCGAGCCGAGATTGCCACCCTGTTGCGCAAGCCCGCCGGAGCTTTCCCTGAGGATTTTGACTCCTCCTTGCCCGCCTCGCCCTACGTCATCCTTGTCGTAGGCGTCAATGGGGTGGGGAAGACCACTACCATTGCCAAGCTTGCCTATCAATACATGCTTGCCGGGCGCAGCGTTGTCCTTGGGGCTGCCGACACCTTCCGTGCCGCCGCCGTCGAACAGTTGCAGCTCTGGGCAGACCGCGTGGGCGTTCCCATCGTGCAGCAGGGCATGAATGCCGACCCTGCCTCCGTGGCTTACGACACCCTCCAGTCCGCCATCTCGCGCAAAGCCGACGTCGTCATCATAGATACCGCTGGCCGCCTTCATAACAAAGTGGGACTGATGAACGAGTTGGGCAAAATCAAAAAAGTAATGCAAAAACTCATGCCCGACGCGCCTCACGAGGTACTCCTTGTCCTCGATGCCAGCACAGGTCAGAATGCTGTCGAACAGGCCCGCCAGTTCACTGCCGCCACCGATGTCAACGCCCTTGCCCTTACCAAGTTGGACGGCACCGCCAAAGGCGGTGTAATAATCGGTATCAGCGACCAGTTCCAGATACCTGTCCGCTACATCGGCCTTGGCGAGAAGATGACCGACCTCCAAATATTCAATGCCGACCAATTTGTCGACAGCCTCTTCGAACAATAATGAAAATCAACATCATCACCCTCGGCTGTAGCAAGAACACCGTCGACTCGGAAAATGTCGCGGGCCATCTGCGTGCGGCGGGTCACAATGTCTTTTTTGACCGCCAGCACAACGACTGCGACATAGTAATCCTCAACACCTGTGGCTTCATCGGCGACGCCAAAGAGGAATCCGTCAACACCCTCCTTGCCCAACTGCGGGCTGCAAGCAATTTCAACCGCCGTCACCATGCCGACGGTCGCCAGCGCACCCTTATAGCCACTGGTTGCCTTGTGGAGCGCTACCGCGACCAGCTGCAGACCGAACTGCCCCAAGTCTCAGCATGGTTTGGCGTTCACCAGTGGGACGAACTTGTTGCATACGTCCAGACACTCGCAGGCCGGAAACGCCCAACGGGACAAGTCACCCCGGCAAACATGCCTGGCCCGCAGCCTTTTGCTGCCGAGCGCTCCCTCTCCACGCCGCGCCACTACGCCTACCTCAAAATTGCCGAGGGCTGCAACCGCCATTGCTCCTACTGCGCCATCCCCCTCATCCGTGGCCGGCACGTCTCGCGACCCATCGACGAACTTGTCGACGAAGCTAAAAACCTTGTCTCTTCAGGAGTCAAAGAAATCATAGTCATAGCGCAGGACACCACCTACTACGGCCTCGACCTCTACGGCCGCCGCCGTCTCGGCGACCTCCTCAACCGCCTTGCCACCGAAAGCGGAGCCCCGTGGATACGACTCCACTACACCTATCCCACCGACTTCCCCCTCGATGCCATCCAAGCCATGCGCCAGCACTCCAACATCTGCAACTACATCGACATACCCCTCCAGCACATCAACAGCCGTCTGCTCCATTCCATGCAGCGCGGCATTGACCGTGACAAGACCCTCGCCCTGTTGGACCGTTTCCGCCAGCAGCTCCCCGATGTCAGCATCCGCACCACCCTCATCGTCGGCTATCCCGGCGAGACTGAAACCGAGTTCGAAGAACTCAAGCAGTTTGTTGCCGAAGCACGCTTTGACCGCATGGGCTGCTTTGCCTACTCGCCCGAAGAGGGAACCCCTGCCGAATCCCTTGGCGACCCCGTCCCCGAGGAGGAAAAACAACGCCGCGTCGACGAGCTCATGGCCCTGCAACAATCCATCTCGTTGCAGAAAAACCTCTCCCGTGTGGGCCGGCAATACCGCGTCCTTGTCGACCGTCGCGAAGGCGACTATTTCGTTGCCCGCACCGAATACGACAGCCCCGACATCGACGACGAGGTTCTCATCCCTGCAACCCGCCGACTGCCGATAGGCTCTTTCCAGCAGGTGCTTATCACCCAAGCCATGGAGCACGACCTCATGGGCCAACTCCTGTAGTGCGGTCTGCACCAGGACACGCTGACATTATTCGAAACAGGCAATCGGCAACCAGTAGGCTATTGCTAATACCTGTCTGCGGTTTCCCTTGCGTCCCCTGCGTTCCGCCGTTCCGTCGTTTCTTACCAGCTATTTATAGAATATATATTAGATACTTGTCCTTCCTGCTGAGGGACAAGGGCCGTGGCAGTGTCGCATACCGATTCTGTATGAATACAACCTGCGGCGATGATTTGTTTAAGTTTGGAGTAACCGACTGCATTTCTGCGGCTTTGGTATGGCGAAACAAGACCGAGAAAACCGCGGATGATTTTCGAGAAAGTTAAAGATTGTTAAATGTATAGTAAGAAACTTGCGGATTCAGAAAAGTGTCGTACCTTTGCAGTGTATTAGTTAGGTAATACACTATAACAATAAGTCGGATAAACAATTGAAATACAATAATTAATTGCAATATAAGAACAATAAAAAACTGTAAGGATTATGATAGAGATTAGGAATTTGGATTTCTCCTACAAGAAAACGGCGGTGTTCCACAACATCAGCCTGACATTTGCGCCGGGCAGCATATATGGCTTGCTGGGTGAGAACGGCGTGGGCAAAACCACGTTGCTGAAACTGATTTGCGGACTGCAAAGTCCCCAACAAGGCAGCTGCACCGTGGATGGGCACGTGAGCTTTGAGCGGGAGCCGGAGATGCTGCAAAACATCGTGTTCCTGCCGGACGAGGTGACCACGCCGGACAACGCCACGCCGACCGACTATGTGAGGGAGTTGGCACCGTTCTACCCCAAGTATGCTTACGGCACCTTCCTGCACCTGATGCAGGAGATGGAAGTGGACCCGAACAGGAGGTTCCGCGAAATGTCCTTCGGACAGCAAAAGAAGTCGTTGATTGCCTGTGCACTCTCGTTAGGCACGGACTATGTGCTGTTGGACGAGCCGACCAACGGGTTGGACATCCCTTCCAAGGCCGATTTCCGCACGCTGCTGTCCAAGCGCGCCACCGAGGGCACCACGATAATCATCTCCACCCACCAAGTGAAAGATGTGGAAAATCTGATAGACCCCATCATTATCTTGACGCACGACGATGTGCTGCTGAACGCCAGCATCGAGGAGGTGACGCGCAAGCTGAGCTTCACTTACAATGCCGCGTCGCTGCCCGATGCCCTTTATTCGGAGCAGATGCCCGGCGGCTGCATGAACGTCTGCGTGAACAAGGAGGGTGTGGAGAGCCAGGTGAACATTGAGGCGCTGTTCAATGCCGTCCTGCGCAACAGGAATATGATGAAAGAATTGTTCAAATAAGAAGACGGATTACCCGGTAGATTCGGAGTACTCGGAAAAAAGTGATAACAATCTAATAAAAAATAAACGGTTATGAATAAGACATTTAATTGGTCCCGTTTCGCGAACGTGGTTCGCAAGGATTTCAGAAATATATGGCGCAATGCCGGTTCGACATTGCTGATAATAACCCTGTTGCCGATAGCAGCCTGGCTGCTCTGGTGGGCTTTGGCCGGGGTGAACACGGTTCCTCCCATTGCACCAGAGGTGCGCTGGGGCTTTATATTTGGCGTGGTGACGCTGGCCGCCATGGTGACGCCGTCGCGCATGTACCGCACCTGCAACCTGCAAAAGGAGGGCATATACTTTGCCATGTTGCCCGCCTCGAAGCTGGAGAAGTATCTGAGCATGCTGCTTTTCTCGGTGGTGGTGTGCCCGTTGCTGTGCTTTTGTGGCAGCATGGTGCTGGATTATTTCCTGACGCTGTTGCCCTTCGGCCCTTACAACAAATGGTTGTGGCAGACGGACTATCTGGCTTCGGCTTTGGATCAGATGAGGCTGTTCCAGTCCGGTGCATACAATGCCCAGTTGGATAATGAGAATATGAACACTCTGGCTCTGATTGCCGGGACAATCACGCCGGGCAAAGTGGTGCTGTATGCGGTGCTTAGCTATCTGAGCACAGTGGCTCTGTATCTGTTCACTGCCACCATTTTCAAGAAGCACAAGGTGTTGCAGACCCTGCTGTGGTGCTGGCTGATAAGCTTTGTGTTGAACATTGTGGCGACCCCAATTCTGGGCTCGGTCATGCTTGATGGGGAGTGGATCAGAAACCTGATTAGCAATGCAGACCCGGTGAAGAGTATGAACACCGCCTATTGGGTGGCTGTGGCATGGAGCTTTGTATGGACAACGGTGCTGTTCTGGTGGGCCAGCTACAGGCTGAAACACATGAAATACTAACGGCAGACTTTATTGATTGTTTAATTTTAATGACTAATCTGTAATATGAAATACACAAAGATAATAATGGCAATGGCCGTTGCCGTGACGGGCACGCTGGCCATGAGCGGTTGCAAACTGAGCAACCATAAGAGTTATGATGAGTTGGTGGAGGAGATGGTGGACAGGTCGGGCAGTGTGGAAATAGGTGGCAAGCGGTTTGCGGACCGCTGTACCAAGGGCGGTGCCAGTTTCGACGGGCAGCGGATTAGGAACTTGGAGATAGATTGGTATCGCGACTCGGTGAGCATCGTGGCATACGACGGCAACGAGGTGGTGATAAGCGAGGTGAGCGACGGACAGCTGTCGGACACCACAACGATGCACCATTACCTTGATGCCGATGGCACGCTGACCATCATGTTTGGCAAGCCTGGCGTGAAGATGAAGAACCAGGATTTGCCCAACAAGCACTTGCTGGTAAAGGTGCCGCGTGTATCGTGCTTGTCCGGCATAGAGATGAACGGGATGGGATACGGCTTACGCATGGACAGCATTGTGTGCGACGAGATGGAGATGAACAGCGTCTCGGACAAGATTGTGCTGAATGAGTGCACGATGGAAAGCTTAGAGGTGAATGGAGTGTCCACTTCTCTTGAGGCAACATTCAGCCGTATGCCCGACGACATAGAGCTGAATGCGGCAACGATGGACACAGTGTTGTATGTGCCGAAGAATGCTGGCATCAGGCTGGAGATGAATGGTATGAATCATTCCTTCGATAGCGAATTGCCGGTTCTGACCAAGGGCGGAGTGAACATCATCGGTGATGGAGATTGCGACATAGAGTGCAATGCTATGGGCGGATCGTTAAGGATTGCCGTGAAGGCAGAGGATTCCCGCGGGCAGCGCACCGCTGCGGGTAATTAAGGGGTGCGCCACCGCTGGTATTGAATTATTAATTACTATTTTAACACAATAAAGTTATGGACTTCAATAAACAAAAACCGATATACCTGCAGATTGCCGACACGATGTGTGAGCGCATTGTGGCTGGCGAGTGGGGCGAAGACGAGCGGGTGCCGTCGGTGCGCGACGTGGCGGCCACCCTTGGGGTGAACCCCAACACGGTGATGCGCACCTTCGACTATCTGCAAAACGCCGAGATAGTGTACAACCGGCGTGGGCTGGGCTATTACGTGTCGCCCAAGGCAAAAGACAGGATTTTGGGTCTGAACAGACAGTATTTCATCAATGAGGAACTTCCTTATTTTGTGCAGAGGATGAAGATGCTGGGCTTCACCTACGAGGATTTAGCGGAGCATCTCCGTTAGTGCTTGCCCGTCCGGCTGACAGAAAAATAACAATAGAAATGACGAGAAAACTTTTGATAATATGCGCCTCCTTGCTGCTGTCCCTCTCCGGGATGGCGCAGGAGGGGTATCTGACCCTCAGCGGTCGCGTCACGGACCGTGAGAGCCGCGAGGGGTTGCCCTCCGTGACGGTATATGTGGCCGGGCAGCCTATCTACACACAGACCAACAACGACGGCGACTATGTGCTGAAGGTGCCGACGGAGCACCGGGACGGCAGCGTGGTGTATGCCCTGATGGGCTACCTGCGCGACACCGTCAGTATTGCCAAGGCACAGCGCAAGGCCGACGTGGCTCTCACCTCCGACGGCGGCCGCTGGCTGAAAGAGGTGACGGTGACAGAATACTCGCCCAAGGCGGCGGCTCAGCTATTGATAGATGCGGTGAACCGCATACCGCAGAACTACCAGACGGACAGCGTGGTGGGCACTTGGTTCTACCGCGATGTGAGGATGCTGAACGACGAGCCGTTCCTCTTTGACGAGATGGTGTTTGATGCTCTGCGCGTGGGCTACGACAAGCACCATACGCTGAAGAAACTGAATAACGGTGAAGAGCCTGGGAACATCGCTCGGTATAGTTACAAACGTCCCATTGAGAGTAACTATACCAGCATCCGCCACGACCGTCTGCTGCTGTGCGACACGGCTTATGTAAATAAACAAGTGTCAAGGGAGGTGTCAGGCGATTATATCGGTTACGAAGAGAACGAAGTGCTGTACGACCCAGTGGAGATTCCGAATGCCACGACTCGCCTGTCGCTGAAACGCTTGGAGAAGGCAAAGAAGCACAATAAATATCAAGTGTCGGAAATGACCGATGCCGAAGGACATCAGTATTATGTCGTCACCTCAAGATATAATGGTTCAGGCGGACCGTTCCGTGGTCATGGCTCTTTTCGCATCGTGATTGCAAAGGGAAGTCTTGCCATCACCTGTATAGAAGAAACGAACTACTTCGCGATGCGCCCATTCTTTCCTTTGAAGAAAGTATTCAAAAAGGCAGGTGTTGACTCGTTGGCTCGGCGAAAGCATGTGGTGTATAACTACGGCTTGGTGGAAGGCAAGTACACTTTGACTTCCTACACCCGCGATGAGGGTACGGACTTTTATTGCAATGCCTCGAGTCCCAAGGGTGCTGGGTTGAACTCTATGGATAATCATTGCCAATGTGTGCTGACCAGCGAACACAAGGAGGGGGCATCCTTCTTGAAGAATAACACCATCCAGCCACCGGGAAGCGTGCTGGTGCCACAACGCCGTGCCGACCACAAGCAGTACGACGAAGCCTTCTGGCAGCAGTATAACTACGTCCCCCTCGAAGCCTCAATACGTCAAAAGCTGGAGAAAAAGCTTAAAAAACATTAAATATAACCACCCCCGTGTAAGATTTTGCCATCTTAAACGTTTATTATAAACGTCTATTGTATATGCACGAATAAATAACAAAACAATAACAACATGAAGACAACACTAAAAACTTTAGCCATCGTCACGGTGGCCGCATCCTTGGCCTTTGCCGGTTGCAAGAAAGAAAAGTCTGAACCTGTCACCCCTGAAACCCCAGAGGTGGTAACTCCCGAGATCATCTATGATGGCACTTCGTGGATTGCCCACCTGGAGAACACCTATTATTACCAGGGCATAATGCAAATGAATGTCACCTACGACCTGTCGCTCGACTTCCTCGATTCGGTAAGTGGAGAACTGTTCCATGATATCGATATTGATGTACCCGACTACCCCGCAGCCTCGCAGAGCCAGAACATGACAGAAGCGTTCACCTACACCTTCAGCAATGACAGCGTGATATTGAAATGCCAATATTACGATGATGAGCTGGGCGACACAGCCTACTATTCCTACGAACTGGTTTACGACACGGTGGCCAAGACCCTGACCCTTGATCTCGACGACCCCGACATGGAAGAGATAATGGGAACCTCAGTGGTGGTGTTCACACAGGTGCCTGTCGAGCCCGCCAAGGCCCTTATCCCCGGGGCCAAGACTGCAAAAGGCAAGATGAGCTGGGGTAACATTGTGGGCAGAATCGCGCGTGCTTTGAAAAACTGATAACAGGGCATTGCTATGAAACGGAACAAGGTATTATTGCTGGCTGCAGCGGTGCTGGTGCTCGGCACCGTTGTCGCCGCTCCTGTGAATCCCAAAAGGGCTGCCAGGGTGGCGCAGAACTTTTACGCCTCGTTAAGTGGCGCGAAGGGGAACGCTACATTGACTGCGACCCCCGCTGAATGGCAATATAAAGGCATCTACCTGTTTGCAGCCGCAGAGGGCGGTTTTGTGCTGGTGGCTGCCGACGATGCGGTGCGCCCCATCTTAGGCTATTCGACCACAGGTACATTAGACCCTGATACTCTCCCGCCAGCCCTGCAACAGTGGCTGCATGCCTACCAGCAAGAAATTGATGCGGTAGCCAATTCTCAATTCTCAGTGCTCGATTCTCAATTCTCCCCCGAGTGGTATGCCTTAGAGAACAACCTGATGCCCAAGGATGGCGACACCACCGGTGTGGCTCCCTTGCTCACCACCTTTTGGGACCAGACCTATCCCTACAATGGCTACTGCCCCGGCGGCTCGGCAACGGGCTGTGCCGCCACTGCGCAGGCTCAGGTGATGAATTTCTGGCAATACCCCGCCTTCGGCATGGGCAGCCATAGCTACACCCATGCGAGCTATGGGGTGCAGTCCGCCGATTTCGCCCACACCCTTTACGACTGGGACAACATGCCCGTTAGGGCAACCTACTCCACTCCCATGGAGGAGATAGAGGCGGTGGCAACGCTGATGTACCACTGCGGTGTGAGTCTTGATATGCAGTACAACCCCGATGGTAGTGCGGCGGCGGGCTTGGCTGGAATGGAAGGCATACCCAGCATCGACAACTCGCTGAAAGACTACTTCGGCTATAGTGCCGAGATGCGTGTCGTGCACAGGGGATTCTACACCAAAGACCAATGGCGCGACATGCTCATTGCCGAGCTCGACTTGGGCCATCCCATCGTCTACACAGGCTCGGGCGATGTTGGCGGCCACGGCTTTGTGTGCGACGGCTACGACAGCCGCGGCTACATGCACTTCAACTTCGGCTGGAGCGGCCGCGGCGACGGCTTCTTCCCCGTCGACTCCATCAGCCCCGGTGTGGGCGGTGTGGGTGGCAACGGCACCTATACCTTTAACGACAACAACGCTGCCCTCCTCGGCCTGGTGCCGGACTACCGTATGCGGGCCAGCGACACCCTCTTCTTCATGAGCCGCGATGGCGGCGACGACTCGCTGCTGTTCTGCATCAACGACACCGTCGATGCACCGTGGAGCCTCTCCTGCAACGCCGACTGGATTACCTTTTCCGAGAACCACTTCGACCGTGCTGGATGGATCTTCTTCCATGTCACCGAAAACAATGCCGGCCAAGAGCGTTTCGCAGTCATCACCTTCACGCAGGGCGGCGAGCAATGCACCGTGCGTGTGGCGCAGGGTTTCTATGAAGAAGATGAAATGTGTCCGCTGACGGTGGTGATGGAATGCAACCACGGCCAGACCTGGCAGGGCGGTGCCTACCTCTCGTTCGAGTCGACGCAGGGTTTCCTTTACGGCAAAGCACGTCTGGAACAGGGCACCAAGGACTCTGTCGACGTCTTGGTGGCTCCGCACGACATCCGTGTCGTATGGCACGCGGGCGGCGGTACCGACCGCTACATCAACTACACCATCCGCAACCAGCACGGCGAGGAATTGGTCAAGGTGCAGAATGCCTACCGCAACGGTGGCTCCCACCATGTGGAGTGGCCTTGTGCCCATGTGGGCATTGAAGACCGCAGCGCCGACCTTTCCGAGGCGGTGGCTCTCTATCCCAACCCCGTTACTGACCTCCTCACCGTCCGTGCGGAAGGTCTGCAGAAGGTGGAACTGATGGAGATGAGTGGCCGTCGGATACTCTCCACCACCCAGCCGACCATTGACATGCGCGCGCTCCCCGCGGGAGCCTATTTCGTCCGCATAGTGACGGGCAACAACACCGTGGTCAGAAGGATTGTGAAACAATAGTCCATCCTCGCCACTCCAAAAAAGAATCAGGGGCAAGACAACTCTTGTCCCTGATTCTTTTTGTTTACCGCCCGTGTCAGAGACGGATAATCTCCTCGATGATGCCTTTGATGAATTGGTCTATTGTAGCGTCGTCGCAGTTGTAGTTGTTGCAGAGGATGGCAAAGCTGAACACTTGGTCGTCCTGGTCGGTAAAGTAGCCGGCAAAGTTGCGCACCCCTGGGGCCACGCCGCTCTTGATGCGCAGCGAGCAGTCGTCAGGGACGCGGGGAATAATGTCGTACTCCGGGATGCGGTTGCTGATGCCCAATGCCCCGGCAAAGTCGAAGAAGAATTGTTGCCGCGCCACGGCGTCGAGAAATTGGCAGACAAAGTAGGCCGTCACTCTGTTGTCGCGTGACAGGCCGCTGCCGTCCACCATGTTCACCCCCGTGGTGTTGAGGTCCAGTTCCTGGAAGTAATCGTACATGAATTTTTGTCCCGAAGCAAATGTGCCATGCCCGTCCCTCAGGTAGCCCAGCAGTTTGAAGAGGCTTTCGGCGGCAATATTGTTGTTGGTCTGTGTGGTGAGGGCTGTCGTGGTGAACAGGTTGAAGGCGGTGTCAATATACAGCTGTCTGTACTGCTTGGGCATGGTGAAGTTCACCGCTGGTTCGCCAGTGACGGCAATGCCATGGTTCCTCAGGTATCGGGTCAGGTCAGCAGCCAGATGGTAGGCCGGCTGGGGCAGCGAGGCGCGGAAGTGGGTGTCCGCAGTGCCCAAGGGTATGACACCGCGGCAGGAGCGTCCCGCATCGGTGGGCGAGCCGTAGAAACAGATGTCAAACACCGTGTCCCGCGGTCCGGTGACCACATGGTTGCTGATGGGTATTTCGGGATGCGTGCTTGTGATGATGGCGGCATCGCCCACGCGTCGTCCTGCACGCATGTGCACGTCGACGGAGTTCTCGTTATAGTTGATGCCGCAAGCTCCGCTGCCTAAGTGGTTGCCTATGTCGTCCCACCGCCAGGAGGGGTGTACCATGTCGCCTTCAAAGATGCTGGTGTCGGCATAGATGTGGCCGTTGATACGTTTGATGCCTTTTTTGCGGATGGCGTCAGCTAAGCGGAAAAAGGTCGAATCCGTGTGGGGAAAACGGTCGGAGCAGAAGAAGGGGTCGCCGGTGCCGGCAATGATGATGTCGCCCTGCAGGGTGCCTTGGCGGTCTATTTCGCCGCTGTAGTACAGGAAGTTCTCAAAATAGAACCTGGGTCCCATGCGGCTGTAGGCGGCTGCGGTGGTGAACAGTTTGTTCAGTGCTGCGGGCTGCATGGACAGGTCGTCGTTGCGGGAGTAGATGGTGCTGTCCTTGGTGATGTTGTGTACGCACACTGCGAACGACGCATGCCGCATGGCAGGTTTCAGCGTGGCATGCCGCACCACAAAGTCCAGCCGGTCGGTGTTCTGCGCTTCCGCGGCCATGCATAGCATCATGGTGATGATGGCCAGCAGTATTTTCTTGCTTTTTATCATAGGCTTGTGTGGATTAATCATTGCGAGTAAATGTTGTTGTGGAGTGGAAATGGGTTATGAGGACAGGGGCTATTATTCGGGTCTTCTGTAAGTTAATTGCTATATATGGGTTATTTTTGTTCGCTCTTTAACGCGTTGTTTATCTGTTCTATGCGGAAAAGCACATGGTCGCGTCCCGACTGTGCCACCGACGAGGTCAGTATCATCTCAGGCAACTCCTCCCATGTCTCGCTCAGCACCCGTTTCATCCCGTTCACTGTGGCGGCAATGTCGCGCTGCTTCTGTTTGTCGGTCTTGGTGAAGATGAGGGTGAGCGGAATGCCGTTTCGCCCCGCGAAGTTGATGAAGTCGATGTCTATTTGCTGCGGTGGTATGCGCGAGTCCACCAGCACAAACAGGTTGGCCAGATTCTCTCGTTTCAGTATATAGTCGCTGATCATGTGCTGCCACTGGCTCCGGGCGTTTTTCGAGATGCGGGCGTAGCCGTAGCCCGGCAGGTCTACCAGATACCACTCTTTGTTGATGAGGAAGTGGTTGATGAGTTGTGTCTTGCCTGGTTTCACGCTGGTCTTGGCCAGGTTCTTCGTCTGGGTCAGCATGTTGATGAGCGACGACTTGCCCACGTTGCTCCGACCGATAAAGGCATATTCGGGCAGTTTGCTTTCGGGGCATTTCCGATAGTCGCTGTTGCTTACAACAAAGGTGGCACTCTTTATCTCCATCGGGCTGTCATCGGTTGATTGGTTAGTCTTTTTTGTTGTGTTGTTGGCGGCTGCGGCGGCTCCTCCTTGGCGAGGGGTGTGCAGCCCGTTCGGCGGCGGCTTTCATGTGTTTCAGCCGTTTCAGCTCCAGACGCTCTGTCTCGTCAATGCGTTTCCACCAGGGCAGCTGCTTCATGTTGATGCGGAACAGGCGCAACCTGTCCAACACCCGGTTCTTCGTGTCGTACGACTCGATATACCTTTTCCGTTTGTCGGGCACTATGTCGCGCAGTGTCACCAGGATGCCTGTCTCGTCCGTGTTGCCGAATTCTGTGTTCATAGCCGTGCCGAAGGAGCGCATCGTCGGTGTCAGATTCATGTAGGCATTAATCATGGCCGGCACCGTGCTGCCCAAGGCTCGCACGCTCCGCACCAGTATCTGGTAGTCCTCTTTGTAGTTGCGGCCATTGAACAGCTCATGCAGCTCGTTGAAGTCGGACTCTATTTTCAGGGGTATATAAGGCCACACCAGTCCCTCTGGGTCGGGAAAGTGTTTCTGGTAGAAGTATAGTATCAAGTCTTTGGCGCGTCGGTTCATCTGGGGATACATGGTGATTTTCCCAAAGAAGTACAGCGTCTCAGGTATCTCAAGGGCTATCGCGCCCAGCCCGTCCCACAGGTTGTCTAACGAGTAGAGCCCTTTCCGCAGGTTGTTCCCCGGCTGGAACTCCGGCTGCACAAAGGCACGCCCCAGCTCCACGGTGTATGGCAGTAGGTCGTTCACAAAGCGGTCGGAGTATTGGAACAGCTCCGCCGTGGGGGTGGCAATGCTCCCGTCCTCGCGGCGCATCATGTTGCTGCCGTGAATAAAGCGGTATCCGCCCACAATCTCCTCGTCTTCCGGACTCCACACAAACAGCTGCTTGAAACAGTAGGGTTCGGGCATGGTGTCAAACTCGTCAATGTCGCAGTCCTTTCCCGTCCCGCCGCCGTCCAACGCAAAGCTCAGCTCCCGCAGCCGCCCTATCTCGCGCATGATGTTGGGCGACAGGTGTGCCGTGGTGATGTAAATCTCCTTGTTTCCGCTGTTCGTCATACGGAGAAAATTCTTGTGCTTCAGTTCGGCCTTGATCAGGTCGCGCGGCACCGGGGGTATGATGTACGATGTGTCTGTGTCCATAGTGAGATTGTATTATCTATAGTTTGCGATATTCTGTTTGTGCGAGGCTTCTGTTGCGGGATGTGTAGCGGAGTATGGCGTCAGGTATCAGTTCGCCTCAAAGTGTGCATCCGGGTTGTCCTTCAGCGTGTAGCAGTACTCCTTCACCATCTGTGCCCACTCCTTGGCGTTGTGGCGGTTGTCAAAGGTGGTGTGGGGGATGGGCTTGCCCACAATGAAGTGCATCGTCTTGCCGCGTTGGGCAAACATCTCGCCCGGCAGCAGGGCCATCTCGAAATTGAACTTGATGCCCAGCCGCTCGCGCAACTTGGCTATGTTGTAAAAACGTTTGCGGTTCTTGGCGTCGAAAAAGAAAGGCACCACGTCGCGGTGGTAGCGCACAGCCTTTTTGATAAAGGTGGGCTTCCATTCCAGGTCCTTTATCTCGCCGCCTTTCTGCTTGCGCGAGCAGATGCCCGCCGGGAAATACAGCAGGCAGTTCTCGCCGGCAAAGGCCTCCTCTAAGGCGTTGACATTGGTGTTCTTGTGGTTTACCTTGTCGATGGGCACAAACAGCGGCGCCGGGCCGGGCAGGTAGAGCAGGAAGTCGGTCACGGGGAACTTGATGTCCTGGCGGTAGCGCCCCACGGCGGCCATCACTGCCAGCCCGTCGGGCCCGCCCAGCGGGTGGTTGCCGGCTATGATGGGGTATCCTTCGGTGGGAATATTCTCCGGGTTCACCACCTCTATTTTTGCGTTCAGGTCCTTCGGGTGGTTGCCTTCCAAAAAGGCGTGCACAAAGTCCAGTCCAAACTTGTCGCGCAGTCGGTAGATGGTTTCGTTGATTTCGTCTACATGCAGCAACCGCTCCATCATCCGCACTGCCCATTTTGGCAGCTTGACATTCTTGTTTGCAAGAACCTTCTCAATGTCAACATGCTTTTGGGTTATTTCCGCAGGGTCTAAATGATTCCTTTCTTCCATGGCAGTGTCTTTTTCGAAAATGCAAAAATACGAATTTTATTTCATTCGGACAAATTAATTATTTAATAGTAAAAAGGACAGCCTTTTCGGCTGTCCTCCGTGTGTTGTGATTCTTTGCCTTGGCGGTTACTGAATCGTTATTTGTTGCGACATGGCCTGTTTCTCCTCGTTGGTGTACTTGGGCATTTCGATGTAGAGGATGCCGTGCTCCACCTTTGCGTTGATGGCCTCTTTCTTCACATTCTCCGGCAGACTGAACATCTGCTTGAACTGGAGGGTGCTGAACTCGTGGCGCAGGTAGTGGCGGTCTTTCTTCTCCTCTTTCTTCTCTTCCTTTTTCACCATCTCGATGACCAGGTTGTTGTCACTGTCCACGCTCAGGCTCAAATCGTCCTTCGACAGTCCCGGAACCGACAGCTCCAACTCGTAGTTCTTTGCGCTCTCTGTAACGTTCATCTTGGGCATCGTCGTCTGCTCGTCGCAGCTCCAGTTGTTCCAATTCATCAATTCGTTGAAAAGCGAAGGCATGAAGTTCTGATTTCTTGTTGTGAGTAACATGATTTTAATCTCCTATTTTTTTTATTGTTATTATTTCTGTTTGAGCGCTTGCTTATGCAGCCTTGTTCTTTTATTTTCTGTCTGCGGTTCCTTTCGTCCGCAGACATCTCTTTACCTGCAACCTCAATGCCAGTTTAAATTGTATGACAAAATTTCCGATTTTGGCTAAAAAATGGCCATTTTCCCGTGTCAAAATTTCCGAATCGCGTTCTCCACATCCTTCTTTTTCGGGTATGTGATGATGCTTGCAATTGGCATATTCCCAGTGCGTTTGCCATGGCTAAAGCCTTTGGTTTCGGGGTGTCGTTCCGTCTGCCCGGCGTACGGTCTCTGCTCCTTGTGCCGGCTGCCGCCACATGAATCCCCGTTCAACGCTCGTTCTATATTGAATCAATATTGAAGGAGCGTTGAACGGGGATTCCAGGGGTGTTGAAAAAGCGTCTTTGCTGCCGGGTATTCCCCGTCGGCGGACGTCGGTTGTACCCGATGTGTGGGGCGGTGTTGTCTCGGGGCTTTGGTGGGAATGCTGTGCGGAGGGGAATGGCTGTCGGGGAAGGACGGGGCGTTTCCCCGTTTTTCTACCTGTATATACACCACAGGTACCCCATTTTTTTAAGGCGAATATCGATTTTAATATTGTTTAACGCATTCCCTTCCTATTTTATGGCAATTTGCCACTTTTTTTGAAGATTTTTTTTGTTTCTGACACAATAGAACCGTTCTTTTGCCGTTATGTCAGTACATAATGTCTACGTTGGTGAGAGGTGGGGTGTCTAAAGCGTTTCATGGTTAATAATTTTTTCCCCACTCTCTCACCTTTTTTATGCCCCTGACTGAAGTTTGACAAATCCATTTGCCATGCGGCGAAACCTACAGCCCCGAAAGGGCATGGCCGTTGTCCCAAACGGATTCCATGTACCAATTCTCATTAGGCTGTTTTGCCCTTGCAGGGCGTGACTCATTTCTCACCCCTCCACATAGGGCGATGCCCCATGCTCCTTTTGTTTCGGCCTTTCAGGCCGCATTCTGGGCACACAATTGCTTGTCAAACTTTAGCCCCCAATAGTTGTGTTACCCCAAATCGGTCATTGGATTGTACCAAAAGAGGATTCTATAAATGGATTAAGAGAAATCCCCTACGGGGAATGGGGTTTGGTATTCGAGGCATTTCTACTGAGAGGAAAGCCCTGACGGGCTATTTTTTGGAGTCCTCGGCGTAATAGACAAAAGGTAGGCTGTTTAAGGGGAGAATAAGTTCAAGTGGACAAAAGGTAGGCTATATTTTCAGTATAAATTTTGCCGGATGGGAAAAACGGTGTAATTTTGCATCGTCGATGAAGCGGAGACGGGCT
>JAFVCA010000001.1 GCA_017479705.1 Bacteroidales bacterium | reverse complement strand
AGGTGTAGGCTGGTCTTCTTACGGCACCCTCAAAAACCCCGCATGGGGAGGGGGAGGCTGTGTCCGTACCCAAGGATTTTGCCAGTCATCTACTGTACGGGCTGTGTCGATGCCCGATTTTTCCCATACGAAATATTACTGAAACAAACTTGTTTTTTGTTTGCGGATTTTAGGATTATTAATTATAAGTAACAATTATTTTTCCGATATTTTTATTTTTTAACTTTCTTAGGGGGGGGCATTAACTTTTTTAACACTGATATATAGTGTTTTATATATCGATGTTTTAACAATTGCTATTTTTTTTTATATTAATTCTCATCCCCGTGAAACAAGGATTATTTCACGTTTGTTGATTTTCTTTTCCTTTGATGTATGCCAAAGCTGCATAGTCCTATTTGCAGAATACTTTGACTTACAGGTAAATGTTACATTTGAAGAAATTATAACTTGCGACGGAGCAAATTCGCTCGTTCGCGTCCCGAAACAGGATGCTCCATGCTGCGGTAGTCCAACGGCATTAGGAGAAATGACGGGGAAATGATGGGGAACAGAGAGGGAAGGAGTGGAGGAGGGGCGACGGTGGGAGACCGGCAGCGGCAGTGTGGCGCCGACGGGCGGGACTGCTGCTGTGCGGGCAGGGGGGAATCAGGACGGGGGTGGGGACTGGCGGCTCAGGAGCCGGGGCGGCTGCGCGCCGGGCTCGGCGCGCAGGGGGCGGTAGGTCAGGTGAGGCTCTTCCTGATTTGCGAGAGGATGTGCTGCTCCTCGGTGGGGTTGGTGTAGAAGAGCAGGCAGAGGGCTTGCTCGTTCTCGTCGCAGCCCATCACGTAGCCGTGGGTGCTGCTTTTGCGTTGCTGGCCCGCGGGGGTGATGTTGATGCGGAGCGAGGGGAGCCGTCGCGGGGCGGCGGTGCTGTCGGTGGCGGACTGGTCGGTGCCGCGTTTTTTGGGCCGGAGCACTAAGCTGGTGTCGGGGTTGTCCACAGCGCGGCGCAGGTACACTTTGATGTTGCCGTCGCTGCTCACCATGTTGGCAGTGCCGTTGGGGGCGTTGTCGGACAGGGTGGTTTTGGTGCCGGTGATGTCGTTGAAGGCATCGATGCCGAATTCCTTCCTCAGCCAGACCCACTCGGAGCTGTCGCGGGCTTGCAGCACGAGGGTTTGGTAGGTGAAGTCGCCGGCTTTGTAGTCGCCCACGTAGGCCACCAGTAGCTGGTCGGAGTGGTCGGCGTAACGCTTGTACATGTCGTATGCCAGCGTGGTGGGCGAGGTGTAGGTGCACTTGACGATGGCCGTCAGTATGAATGCTGCTATGGGTATCAGTGTTTTCATGGCGGGGTGGTTTTTAACGGAACGATATGAGGTTGTTGCGCTTCGAGGAGGAGGGACCGAGCAGGGTTGCGGTCTGCACCTGGGTGGGCTGGTCGGGCTGGGGGTCGATGTATTTGACCACAAGGTCCACCACTTTGGCGGGGTTGCAGTCGGTGTTGCTGCGGAAGTGGAGCGACTGCCCGCCGTAGGCTATGGTGGCGGTGTCGATGTGCTGCCGGTGGATGAGGGTGGCGGGAATCAGGATGAGGAGCAGGATGGCGGCTGCGGCACGGAACCACGGCTTGCGCCACAGGCTGACGGTGGGTTTGTTGCTGGCCGGGGTGTCGGCGGGTAGGGGCTGGGGCTGCTGTATGGCGCGTGCTATCATTTGTTCCAGCCTGTCGTCTGGAATCGGGCATTGTTTTTTTTGAGCGGTTCGCAGGCATTCATTCCATAATTCATCAAAGTCTTTTTCCATGCGGTGTCTCTTTTTTAACGGGTTCAAGAATAAACTATTTCGCTTTGTTGTAGGCCGAGCGCAGTTGTTCCTTGGCACGCACCAGGCGCATGGCCACGGCGGGCACTGTGAGGTGGGTCATCTGGGCAATTTCTTTGTAGGAGAATCCTTCGATGTAGGCGTGGACTATCTGACTGTCCAGTTTGGCCAGGTTGTCGACAAGCTGCATGAGGAAGTCGTAGTTCTCCATGTCCGGGGTCTGCTCGTCGTAGTAGGGGGCGGGAGTGCCGGCTTCGGGCTGGGGCAGGTTGCTCTCTTTGCGCTTCAGTTGCAGGAGGGTGTTGCGCGCCACCCGGAATATCCAGGTGCGCTCGGAGCTGCGCCGTTCGAATTTGTCCATGTCGCGCCACAGCGTGCACAACACCTCCTGGTAGGCGTCTTCAACTTCCCACGAGGCACTGAATCGATAGCTTCTGCACACATTGTAGATGAAGTCTTTATGGCGTGCAATGAGTTCGTGGAAAGCCTTTTCGCGTTCTTTGCTATGGGTTTCTGCTTGCAATGGGGGTGGCGGTTTTCGTCGTGAATAGTTGTGTGTTGTTGTGGTGGCTGGGCGGGAGGGGTGTGGAGGCGGATTGGGAATTGGAGGTTGGAAGAGGTGTGCACAAGAGGTTTTTGCTCTCCGTCTTCCGTTTCCACTGGGTGCCGTCTTTGCCGTCCCGTCCTTTTAGGGGGTTAGGTGCTGGATTGGACTAAAATATATCACGGGGGTGAAAAAAAATGGCAGGGATGGGGGAGCGGAATCTCCCATCCCTGCCATGAGGGATGCTGTGTGCTTAGCGCACGTTGGCTTCGAGGGCTTTGCGGACAAGGTTTTTCAGCTCGAGGGTGCGTTGCTGGAAGGCGTCGCTCTTGTCGGGGATGTACATCTCGCCGTAGCGGATGTCGCCGAGTTCGATTCTGGGTTTGCTGAGGTTGCCTTTCACGTCCACGGCAAGGCGCAGGGGCAGGGGGCTTTTGAGGAGTTCGAGGTGGTAGGTGCAGTTTTTGGCGAGGTTGTGCTGGCCGGCAATGCAGAGCTGGTAGTTGTGGAGGTTGAGGAGGAAGGGGTAGACCATGATTTCTTTGCGGAACACTTGCGCTTCGACGCTGATGCTGTCGATGCCGATGTTGTTGTCCTTCTCGCGCCAGTTTTTGAATTGCAGCAGTTTGGCCATGGTGGCGACGGTTTGGTTGTCCATCACTACGAGGTCTTTGCCGTTGATGGCGGCGGCACCGAGGAGGGTGCTCATCTTGGGCTGGTAGAAGGCGTCGAGGTTGCACTCGGCGGCTAAGTGGAAGTTGGCTTGCCCCTTGAAGGCTTTGAGCATGGGCACGAGGGTGTCGATGGTGGGTATCATGTCGAGCAGCTCGTCAATCTGGATGTCGAGGAGGTGGAAGTCGAGCCCGACGAAGAGGTTGTTGACGCGCGGCGATTCGTAGACGCCGGTGAGCTGCATGCGGGCGGCTTTGCAGGTGAAACCGATCTGTTCCAGCACGGCTACGCCGTCGTTGACGGTGAGGGAGCCTCCGAGTTCGGAGAGGTCGTTGCCAAAGGCTATGCAGCGTGTGATGTTGGTGTTGAGTTTCACCCTCACGTCTTTGGGTACGATGAAGGGGTTGGCCTCTTTGGGCACGTTGTCTTCGATGCGTTGCTGGTGGAGGGTGTCCTCGTCGCTGCCCATGCCGCTGAGGATGGACATGAGTTGGTCGACGTCGGCATACTGCGAGGTGAAGTTGATGTCGCCGTGCAGCATGGCTTTGTGGCTGAGCCAGTCTTCGAGGCCGTAGAGGGTGCCGTCGAGGTGGTAGTCGGAGACGCCCCACAGCACGTCGGCGTGCTCGATGCGGGTGGATTCAGGCCGGTAGGCGGCTTTGAACCAGGGCATGCGCACGGCTTCGGAGGCGTTGCTCATGGAGAGGACGGCACGGTGGACTTCGATGTCGGCCACGGGGTTCCACTGCTTGAGGATGTTGTCCTGAGTGGTGTCGTTGCGGACACTGCCGTTGAGGCGCAGGGTGTCCGAATAGACTATCATGGAGTCCATATAGACGTTCAGTTTGGAGGCGCCGATGTTGAAGGCTGCGGCTAACGGGACGCGGTTGTCGAGGATGTTGGGGATGCCGACACGGATGTCGGGATGGCTGACTTGGGCTGTCATGCCGGTGTTTTCCATATCGACATTGAGTTTGCCGCCCACGACGTGGAGCCCTATCAGCTCCGCCACGGTGCGGCTGTGGCGCTTGGTGGGCAGGGCCACGGCGGCGCTGAGCTGCGGGGAGGAGGCATGGATGCTGTCCCACCGCACGTCGAGGTCCTTGAAGTGCATGTTGCCGCCAAGGCGTATCTTGTTCAGGTCGACAGCGGTGAGGGCGCTGAGGCGGCTCTTGGCAGTGAGGTCAATGCGGGAGGTGCCGGCCAGGGCGAGAGGCATGGTGTCCGGCAGGAAGGGCCGGAGGTCGGGGAGGTTGAGGTTGCCTTTGAGGCGGGCGTCGACAAGCATGTCGCCCATGAGGTCGTCGACGGTGCCGGTGAGGCTCACGGAGGAGCGGCCCAGACGGGCGTCGAGCTGCTGGATGTCCACTTTGGAGATGCCGCTGAAGGCGGTGTCCGACGAGAGGTTGAGGTTGGCGCTGAGCTTGGCATTGATGGCACGCAGGGGTTCCGGGAGCATCTTGGGAGCGGAGAAGGAGCCTTTTTCTAACGTCACGTCGGCATCGACAAGGGGCATCCGCCCTTCGGCCACCACGCCGTGCACATGGCCGGAAAGGGAGGCTTTGCCGTCCACTTTCATGCCGGAGAGGCTTTGGGTGATGAACGATGGGAGGATGGCTATGAGGTCGCCCACCTGCCAGCGGTCGGCGTAGAGGCGGAGGTCTACATTCATGGGGGCGTCGTCGTGAGCCATGGCCACGTGGCCTTGAACGCCGATTTCGTAGTCGGTGAGGCATAGGGAGGCGTCGTCGAGGGTGAAACGCATCTTGTCGACGTTGGCGTGGAAGGGCACGTCGAGGGTGAGGAGGTCGCGGCGGGAGGCAAGCATGGCCTCGGTGGTGAAGGTCTGCTGGCCGGCGGACACCATGCCTGAGGGCATGGAGAGGCGCAAGCGGCCTTGCAGGGTGTCGGTGGAGCCCTGTCCTTCAGCGCGGAGTTCAAGGTCGTTGGCATGGGCGCAGAGGGAGGAGTTGCCGGTGCTGTCGCGCATGTCGACCAGGAGTTTGCTGACTTGTGCCTTCAGGTCGGCATCGATGACGGAGTGGAGGAGGGAGCCTTTGATGTCCATGTCAAGGCCTCCGACTTCGGCCAGCATGCGCTGCGGGAGGTTGCAGTATTGTGCGCTGAGGTTGTTGATGCTGATTTTCTCTAATTGCACCACGTCGGGCAGTTGGGTCTCTTGGTTGTCGGGTTCTTCTGTGTCGGTGCTTGGCGGGAAGATGTCGAGGTTGCTCCATCCGTCGGGTGCTGTGTAGAGGTTGGCGCGGGTGTCGTCGAAGCGCACTTGGTGGACCACGATGGAGCGGTCCTTGAGGAAGGCTTTGAGGTCGAGACCCACGGTGAGTGATTTGACGCGGGCTAAGGTGTCGTCGTGGATGGCACAGGCGGCCAAGGCATCGTCGGCGGGAACCTGGTAGGGGTTGATGAGGACGACGTCGTCAATCTGCACGCCGACGTCGGGCCAGGTCTTGAAGAGGGAGAGACTGACGTTGCCGAAATGGTTTTCGCAGAGGATGTAGTCCTTGGCAAGGCTGTTGACAATGGAGGTGAGCCGTGCGGGCGTGAAGAGGAGCCAGCACAGCACTGCGACCCCGACAATGATAAGGGCCAGCAGGGATCCCACGGAGATGAGGGCTATTTTCCAACCTTTTTTCATGGTGCGACGGGAATTGAAAAGTGAGAATTGAAAAGTGAAAATTGAAACACGACTCAGAAAATTAAAAATTAAAATTAAAACGACTCACACATTAACACGTTCACACGTTCAAAAGGGGTGTCAGATTTTGACGAAGGTGCGGGGATTGTCGTAGATGTCTTTGAAGGTGAGGGTGTCGGCAGACTGGTAGGTGACGGTGTAGTCGTAGTAGACGTGCTGCCCCATGCGGCCGTAAAGGTCTATGCGGAGCTGGTCGAGGAGGACGGACCAGTTGAAGTTGGTGCCTTCGCCTTCTTGCACGTCTTCGCTGGTGTCCCACGTCTCGCCGGAGCCGCCGATGTCGAAACGCCAAAACTCGGTGGGGGTCTCGGTGTCGTGCCATTTGCCGGGGATGAGGTCGGCATTGACGTTGATGGAGTTGACGGGCTTGTCGCAGGCGGCAAATGTCACGAGAGCCATCAGGGCTGCGAGGAGGATGAGGGTCTTGTTTTTCATCAGTCGTCGAGTACGTAAATGTCGCGGTAGGTGCGGCCCATGCCGTCATAGTCGAGGCCGTAGCCCACGATGAAGTCGTCGGGGATTTCCTTGCCGATGTAATCGATTTTGTAGTGTTTCTTGAAGCTGCCGGGCTTGAAAAGGAAGGCGCAGATGGAGATGGAGGAGGGTTTCTGCAATTTTAGTTGTTCGAGGATGAACTCCATGGAGATGCCGCTGTCAATGATGTCCTCGATGATGATGACGTCGCGGGCGCGGCAGTCTTTGGGGAAGCCCATGAGCTCTTTGACGGAGCCGGTGGTGGCCATGCCAAGATAAGAGGAGTAGCGGACAAAGGAGACGTTGGCGTCGATGTCCAACTCGCGCATAAGGTCCGCGGCGAACATGAAACTGCCTGTGAGAATGGGGCAGAGGATGGGGTTGCGGCCTTTATAGTCGCGCGAGATTTCGGCGGCCATGCGGCGCACAATGTCCTGTATTTCGGCTTCGGGCATGTACATCCTGAAGCGTTTGTCTAAGACTTGTATTTTTTCCATGATTGAGAATTAATTAATTATGACACTTTTCAGTTTTCACTTTCAATGTTGTCGAGAACGAGGCGGAAACCGAAGTAGCTGTAGCCGTATTCGGGGAGGTACCAGCTGCGCTCAAAGACGCTGCATCCCCAGGTGGGGCTGTTGAAGCAGCCGCCACGCAGTATGCGGTTGTCGCCGTTGCGTGGCCCTTGCGGGCAGTTCTGGGGGACAGCGGTATAGGGCTGCATCCAGTCGCTACACCATTCCATGACGTTGCCGCCCATGTCGTAGAGGCCAAGCTCGTTGGGTTTGAGTTGGCCGACAGGATGGCTGTGGCCGCCGGCGTTGCTGCCATACCAGCAGGTCTCCCACATCTGGCTGCGGACACCGGGATAGGGCGTGCCATGACTGCGCACTCCGCCCCGTGCGGCATATTCCCACTCGGCCTCGGTGGGGAGGCGGAAGCGGTAGCCTGTAATCTGGCTGAGGCGGGCGATGAAGATTTGAACGGCGTTCCATGAGACCTGCTCGACAGGCAGGCTGTCGTTGCCGACCCATTTGGAGGGGTTCTCGCCCATGACGGCAACCCAGAGGGCTTGGGTCACTTCGTACTGACCCATGTAGAAGGTGTTGACGGTGACCTTGTGGGTGGGGAGCTCGTCGGCGTAGGTGTGGTGCTCGCCACGGGGGTGTGTGCAACCCATGGTGAAGCTACCGCCTTCGACAGGCATCATGCGGAAGGAGAGGCTGTCCACGTAGACCAAGAGGGCTCCGTCGTCCACCTCGACAAGGAAGGAGAGGTCGGCAGCGTCTACACCCCGGATTTCGGGAAGACGGAAAGCGGTGATGGTGAGGTGCTTGCCAGGCTTGACGGCTTTGCCCACATCTCCTTGCAGCCCTTTGAGGGGTTCGGTGTAGCGGCCCCCACCAACAGAGACGCGCACGCAGATGTCGGCTTGGCGGTCCAAGGAATAGGTGATGGCAAGGGAGTCGCCCCGCAGGGAGAAGGATACACTATCCACCTGCTGTGCCCGCAAAGGCAGGAAGGCAGCGGCGAACAGCAGGATGGATAAGAGCCTTTTCATAAGTGAGGATGGATGTTTGAAAATTGAAAAGGGTGTGCAAAACAGGTTTTCACTTTTCGCTTTGTAAATGTGCGTCGCTCCAGGCCTCGGGGCTTTTGCGCCAGGCGGCGAGGGATTCCATCTCCATGGGGCGGATGTATTCCTCTTTGCAGGCCACCTCGATGAGGGTGTCGTAGTTGGTGAGCGTGTGGAGCTCGACGTTGGCATCGGCAAAGTTGCGCTCGGCCACTTCTAACCCGTAGGTGAAGATGGCGGCCATGCCCTTGACGTTGCAGCCGCGCTCGCGGAGGGCGTTGACGGCAATGAGGCTGCTCTTGCCTGTGGAGACAAGATCTTCGATGACGACCACGGACTGGCCTTCGTGGATTTCGCCTTCAATCTGGTTGGTGAGACCGTGCGATTTGGCCTCGGAACGTACATAAACAAAAGGCTTTCCAAGTTCTTGGGCAACCAAGGCTCCTTGTGCTATGCCGCCAGTGGCAACGCCGGCAATGACGTCTACGTCGCCCCAGTATTCATTCACCACGTCGACGAAGCGTTGACGGATGAAAGTGCGTATCTCAGGATAGGAAAGTGTGACGCGGTTATCGCAATAAATAGGCGATTTGCGACCCGAGGCCCATGTGAATGGGTGCTCGTTGTTGAGTTTTATTGCTTTGACTTGCAGTAAGAAAGTGGCCGTCTGCAGGGCCATGTCGTTGTTTGTTTTCATACCGCAAAGATACGCCTTTTTTTGAAAACGTACAAATTTTTTTCTCGACAGGGGGTATAAGTTATGAATTGAGAGAGGGATATGTTTTTTTTATCTCCCATATCCCTCTCTTAATATAACACGGTTATCGTGCTGTTGTGCTCTGCGACGAGCCCGACGTGTTGGGTGTGGCGTCAAAGTAGAGGCCGTGCCAGCTGGTGCCGCCACTGAAGGTGCTGTTGGTCCAGTATTGATAGGTGCCGGAAGTGACGTCGGGGCTGGAGAGGATGAGGGTGTTGCGTCCGCCGCCACCGGGAGGCTTGGCACCGGGGTCGGTGTAGTTCTCGATGAAACCGTTGCCGGAGGGTGCGGTGTTGAGATACATGAACAGCACTTCGCCGGCGGCATTCTTGACGGTAAGGCCAGAGGTGCCTGTGTTGCTGATTTGCAGGTAGTGCTGGTATCCGCTGACGTTGGGGGAGTCCCAAGCGCCCATGTTGCCTCCTTGGCAGACGATGGTTCCGCCCGTGAAGGTGAAGCGGCCACCGGCATCGGTAGCGGCATCAATGCCCACCTCGTTGCCTTTGACAATAATCAGGCCGCCGGTGATAAGGGTGTTGCCGTTGCAGTCCACGGCATCGTTGCCACGGGAGTAGCACCACAGCTTGCCGCCATTGATTTCAAGATAGTTGGCTGCGTTAAGGGCATCGTCGTAGGCATTGGCCTCAATGATGCCGCCGTTGATGAAGAGGCTGTCTTTGCTCTCGATGGCCTCGCCGTTGGGGTCGCCGCTTGTCTGGGCGCAATAGGTGCCCACATGGCCGCTGTTGAAGTAGATGTTGCCTTCAATCTTGATGCACTTGGGCAAGCCTTTGAAATAGTCGGTGGTGGAACCGCCGCCCCAAGGGCCGTGGCCACTGCTTACAGGATTGACGGCATTGCCGCTGGTCTGGACATAGACCGAGATGAGGTCGTCGTCAGCCCCGATGGTGCCAACGGTCAGGTTGCCGTCGGCTTTGATGCCGCGACCACCCAAGCCGGTGCTGCGGGCGTCGATGCGTCCACCATAGATGTAGATGTTGCTGTCCGCTTTCATGCAGGTGCTGGCGTAGCCGTCCACGGCGTTGGTGCCCGTGCCGCCCACAGCCATGCCTGTTCCGGCAGTGGTGAGAATGGTGTTGCCGCCGTTGACTATGATGTCGTAGTCGCTGGAGAGGCAACGCCCACCGGCATTAGAAACAGGGCAGTCCACCGTGAGCGTGCCTCCATTGATGACGATGTTGCCCACCGAGCCGTCGTCCACATCGCCCGTCTTGATTCCGGTGCAGTAGGAGAAGTCGTAGCCCGTCTCATAGTCAGCCGAGGTGTCTATCACCACGCTGCCTGAGGCTGTGACCGTCAGGTTGCCGCCGTTCATGTAGAAATCTTGGTCGGTCTTGATGCCCTTCTTGGTATCTGCCGTGACGGTGACGTCGACATTCCCGTTGTTCATATACACGCCCCGTTTGCCCTGCAAACCGTTGGCATACGAGGAGGTAACGCTGAGGCTGCCTGAACCCTGAAGCGTAAGGCTTCCCTTGCCGTAGATGGTGGCCTTGTCCGCATTGCTGTCGGCATCGGCAAAAGTGTTCTCACGCCCTGCAACTAAATGCAGGATGGCGTTCTGATTCTTGTCGATATTGATGGCCGCGCAGCCATGAGAGGTGAGGTCGACACCGTCCAAGCGCAGGATGACGGGTGTGCTGAGCTTGTTGAAAAGCAGGAATCCGTCAGTGGAAGTGCCGCTGAGGTTATACACCACATTGTTCAGCGTGGTGGCTTGCGACTTCACGGTGACGTGTCCTCCCTCCGTGGTGATGTTGATGCTGTCGGAAGGGTAGGGGTTCACCACCGTGGTGCTGTTGCCGTTCCATACAATGTGTATCATGCCGAGGGTGTCGAAGTCGACGGAGTCGGCAATGATTGTGCTGTCGCCGTCGCTTACCATGGCAAAGGTCAGGCTGTCAATCTGGTTGGCCAAACGGCTCCATGTGGCATCGCTGTAGTGCACGGTGATGTACCCTTGGTCGTCGGCTTTGATGCTGTCCAATCCCGAACTGGGGGTCTGGAAGACAACGTTGCCCGCATAGTGTGCACGGAGCACACGGGTGTTGTTCTGTGCCTGTGTGGCAATGCTGCCCAGCAGGAGGGCAGCTATGACGATTTTGAATGTGTTAATTCGTGAATGTGTGAATGTGTGAGTCATGGTGGTATCCGATTATTGGTGAATGACAAGTTTGGCCACGCGGCTGCCACAGCGGAGCAGGTAAAGCCCTTCAGGCAGATGGCTGATGTTGAGTACCGTGCCGTCCGTGGCTGTCTGTTGCATCAGCTGGATTCCGGCAGTGTTGTAAAGGGTCACCGTTTGTGGTGCCGACCCGATGCCGCTGAGCGTAACCAACTGGCGTGCTGGATTGGGCGACAGTTGGAAAGGCTCCTCATCAGCCGAGCTGATGCGCTGCGTTACGGGGGTGAGAGTGATGACCTGGATGTCGTCCAAGGCATAGACGGCATCGTCCACACGCATCGTGTCATGCGAAAAATAAAGGCCGTTAGTCTGGTTGATTGTGAACGTGCGGTCGCCGTTCACCTGCACCCTTACTTGGGCATGCAGGCTGCCAGCCATGAAAAATAAGGCTAAGGCAGAGTAAAGGATGAATCGTTTCATATATGTTGAAAAGTATGTATTATGCAGTTTAGTGCAAGAAAAATATCTTTTCTTGCACTAAACATGAACTTTTTTTTATCGGTTATCTCTTAGAAGTAATACGAGAGCGTGCTCAACGCAAAGTTCCTGTTGGCTCGTGGCTCGACGGCTACCCCCTTCATGGAGAAATGTGTGTAGTTAAGCGGGTAGAAGTAATTGACGGACAATTGGTAGTGATAACCAATGCGGAACCCTACTCCCCAAGTAAGACCAAACTCGGCGGGAGTAGGCAGGGTGGCACTTATCGAGCGGGGATAATCAACCGTATTGGGCATGTACAGGTCGTGGGAAAGGAAGTAGGCCCCATATCCGCCCGCATTGATGATGAGGTGGTTTGCCACATCGCCAATGTTCAGTTGCAGGGTGAGGGGCAGGAGGAGGGCTTGCTGGCGCATCCTGAAGGTGCTGCTGAAGGGCTGCTCCAGGTCTGGCACCCGTGTACGGAAAAGCGTGTACAGCAAGTCGGCATGTATGGCGAACAGTTTGCCCAGATTCAGCTGCAAGGCAACGCCGCCCTGAAAACCTGCAAGGGACTTGCCGCTAAAGGCCGCATCGGGGAATCGGAGCCATGAGGAATTGTCACCGATTTGCAGACCGAACTCCACGGGTTTGGCTGTGGTGCGATGCTTGTCGGCCACTCGTCCCGACCCCACCTTGCCATCCCAATTGGCAATGCGGATGGTGAAAGCAGCAATATAGTCCGTCACAAGGCTCAGCCCCGCATAGTCTATCAGGTCGGCGTCGTCCTCCGGCTTGTGGTAGGGCGATTTGAGGCCTGTGGTAACGGCCAGCGTGGCCACACCCTGCTTGGCAAAGGGCTCGGTGTCCGTAGCTGTGAAGATGGAATTCTCATAGCGTTTGGTGCGTATCGGAATGTTGATGCCGAGGGTTGAGGGGTCTGTCATCGCGGAGCCGTCCGCAAGGGTGCCCGAACCTTCAAGGGTGAGGGCTTCGCCCTGTTTCAGCCATCCCACCATGTCCACGCTCATCATCAGTTTCACACGGTCTATCATGTTCAGCTCCTTCATGCGGGTGGCAAGGTGGGAGGAGCCGTGCAGCCCTATCTCCTCCGCGTCGAAAGCGCAGACTATCACACTTCTTTTCAATTCCCGCTGGCGTGCCAACAGCTGGCGTGCTACCTCCGTGACGCATGCCGTCCCCGAAGCGTTGTCGTCGGCCCCGTTATACACCTTTCCGTCCTTTACGCCCAGGTGGTCATAGTGCCCCCCAATGACGATGTACTCGCTTTTCAGCACGGGGTCGCTGCCCTCAATGAAGGCAACCAGATTACAGTAGCCATCCGCCGAATACAGCTTGAAAGGCATCCTGTAGCTGTCGCCCCACAGGGGTTTCAGCCCCATGGCACGCCACTCCTTCTCAATATACTGGCGCGCCTTTTCGGCATTAGGGCTTCCCGCTTCGCGCCCTTGAAGGCTGTCGGAAGCGAGGGTGTACACATGTCTTTCCAATCGCTGGCGTTGCGTCTGGCCTTGTGCTGCAAAACTGCACGTCAACACCGTGCAGACAGCAATAATGATGGTAAATTTTCTCATAGTAGTTATTTTTGCGTTTAGATATTAGTGATGAAACACGTTTTTAGTAACGGAGGCGAACCCCTCTTATTGTGTGCCGGATCAATTATTCATTTCAGAGCTGTGCCGCTGTGCTGCGGCACGGTACCCTTCTGTGCCGAAAAATACCCTTCTTGCCGCACAATAAATAGCCCTCGTCTCCGTTATACTTTTACATAAAGATAATACAATCGCTATGACCTCTTTTGCATCCATGTCCGCTTGGCAGTGGCTCATACAGTTCTTCATCATTGTTGTGGCCCTGCTGGTTGCCAATCTCATCCGTTGCAATGTCCCTCTCTTCAAGCGCAGCCTTCTCCCTTCCGCGTTGCTGGCGGGCTTGCTCATCCTTTGCCTGAAACCCTTCGGCTTTTTCAGCGTCTTGGTCAACAAACCCTCCATGGAGATTATCACCTACCATGCCTTGGGCCTCGGCTTTGTCGCCATGGCTCTGAAGAATAAGAAAATAAAGAGTTCTACCACGACCATGAAGGTGGTGGAGACCGGCGCCGTGACGGCAAGCACCTACATCCTTCAGGGCTTTGTGGGTCTGCTTGTCACCATCCCTCTCTTCCTGCTGTGGAACAGCAGTGAGTTCTTCTACGCCTCGGGCCTCCTGCTCCCCATGGGCTATGGGCAGGGACCCGGACAAGCCCTCAACTTCGGCGTCACCTTCTCCAACTGGGCTGCGGGGCAGGGCATCAACTTTGCCGGAGCCGACTTTGGCCTCAGCATTGCCGCCACCGGCTTCATTGTGGGTAGCCTTGTGGGCGTGGTGTACATGAACGTGCTGCGCCGCAAAGGCAAACTCAGCCAAAAGCAGGCCGACTATCGCGAGGCCTACACCCTGCAGGACTACGAGTCCGAGAACGAGATTCCCCATGCCGAGTCCATCGACAAGCTCACCGTCCAAATCAGTCTTGTCCTGCTGGTCTATTTCCTTGTCTTCCTGCTGATGTACGGCATCGAGCAGCTCGACCTCGGCCCCTTCGGCACCAAGACCCTCAAACCCATGGTGTGGGGCTTCAACTTCCTTTGGGGCACACTGCTCGGCGTGTTGGTCAAAGTCATCATCAACCGTCTGCGCCGCACCCATCTTATGCAGCGCGAATACATCAATAACTACTCTTTGGACCGCATCGCGGGCACCTGTTTCGACTTTATGATTGTGGCCGGCACGGCTGCCATCGACTTCAACAATCTCCGCGGCCTTTGGCTCCCCCTCGTTCTCGTCTGCCTCTTGGGTGCCGTTGCAACCTTTGTCTATGTCCGCGCCTGTGCCCGCCGCCTCTATCCCGACTACCGGTACGAAGGCTTCTTCTCCATGTTCGGCATGCTCACCGGCACTGCCAGCAACGGTATGATTCTGTTGCGTGAAATCGACCCCAAGTTTGAGACTCCCGCAGCCAACAACCTGGTCCTCCAAACCATCCCCGCCATCGTTTTCGGCTTCCCCGTCCTGTTGCTCATGGGTTTCGGCCCCCAAAGCCTCAAAAGCTGCCTCATCACGCTCGGCATCCTTGCTGTGGCTTTTGCAGCCTTCGCCCTCTTCATATTCCGCAAACGGCGAACCCAAACCTCAAACAAGAAACATTGATTACAAAATCCTGTATATGATGAATAAACCATTACTGATTCTTTTCACCACGGCCACGCTTGCCATTGGCACCCTTTCGGCGCAGGACTCCGCCGCTGTCCGCAAGGGATGGACTTTCGGTGTGCTGCCCAGTGTGGCCTACGATGCCGACCTCGGATTCCAATACGGGGCCCTCACCAATGTCTATTATTTTGGCGATGGAGCGGTCTATCCGGACTACTACCACTCCTTCTATGCCGAGGCGGCCTACACCACCAAGCAGTACGGCCTTTTCCGCCTCTCCTACGACTCCAAATACCTCATCCCCAACCACCGCCTCAGCGTCGACATCACCTACCTGCCCGACCAGATGTGCGACTTCTACGGCTATAACGGCTACGCTTCCTATTACGAAGCAGCCTATGCCGACCAGTCCGACGGCATGTACCAAACCCGTGCCTACTACAAGTTCAAGCGCGACCTTTTCCGTCTCAGCGCCGACCTTCAGGGCACCATTGCCAAACCCTGGTACTGGAACGCGGGCGTTGGTCTGCTGCACTACGACGTGGGCACCGTCGACGTGGCGCGCCTGAACAAGTACACCAAGAACGAGGACAAGCGGCTACCCGAAGGCGTTGCCACCCTCTACGACCGTTACGTGGCCGTAGGCTACATAAATGCCGACGAGGCTCACGGCGGCTGGCACCCCTATCTGCACGGCGGCCTCACCTTCGACACCCGCGACCGCTACCAGAACCCCCGCGGGGCATACATGCCGACGCCTTCCTCACCTATTTTGCCGGGATGGGCGACATGTCGCGCTACAACGACCTCAAGTTCAACGCCTGTTGGCGCCACTACCTCCCTTTGGTGCGCAACAGGCTCACCTTCGCCTACCGTCTCGGCACCCAACTCAATGTGGCGGGTGAGAGCCCTTTCTACCTCAACACCTACCTCAACCAGCTCTACATGCAACGTGTCATCTACGAGGGTCTCGGTGGTGCCAACTCCATCCGTGGCATTATGCGCAACCGCATCCTTGCCCGCGGGGTGGCCTTTGCCAATGTCGAGTTCCGTGTGCAGGTGGCGCATTTCCGCATCGGCAAGGAGAACTTCTACATCGGCCTCAACCCCTTCATGGACGCCGGCATGGTGGTGCAACCCTACGACCGTGTGGTCACGGATCCCCGACTCTTTGAACTTGCTGACGCCGACCCCGCCAGTCCCGATGCCTTTTATGACGACAGCCGCCTGTATGCCCCGCACCTCTCCGCAGGCTGTGGCCTCAAAGTGGCCATGAACGACAATTTCGTGCTCAGCGTCGACTGGGCCACCGCCCTCGACAAGCAGGACAACTCCAAGTTCAGCAATCTCTACATCAAGATGGGCTACATGTTCTAACCCCCTGCCGCTATGCACGCCCATAGGTCTTTCCCCCCAGTCTTGGCAAGGCTGAGCTATGGCGTCTGCGCCGTCAATACGCTCTTCCTGCTTCTCGCCGCAGTCGACTATCTCTTTGTTGAGGTCGACCTCTTTCTGCTTGTCTGGATAGGAGCCTCCGTCGCCATTGTCACCCTCCTGCTGGGGCTGGTGATGTTTGTCTATGCACTGTTCCATCTTCGCAGCAGGGCGGGACGGGTCGTCTCGTTGTGGAGCATTGGGATTGTAGTTGCGGCGTTTGTCGTCTTTTGGCTGCTCCCTCCGGGTGTTTCCCGTGTGCCCTACAAGATGGAGGCTCATTACCTTGCCCATCGGCAGGACATGGAACGCATTGCGCATCAGCTCTACAGCCAGATGCCGGACAGCACGCTGCTTGTCGTCACCAGCAACGGCACGACCTCCCTCTCCCGCATCACCTCAGGCGTTAATGGGTTTGGACACCCCATTGTCGACGATTCTGTCGCGCTCCCGCCCTTTGCATTCAGAAGCAATGCCCAGATGGGCAGCCTTGTGAGCCAGATGTCCCAAATCGGGTGCAAGCGGCTCCATCTGTACCGCCCCACGGGGCTGGCACTCTTCGACTATGCCGCGAGCGGCTTTGCCTCCTATTGGTTTGAAATCCCTTTCTCTCCGTTCACCGATGAGCAGATGCGGGCGCAGGAGCTGACGCCCCAAATCGTTCCCTACTCCCGTCATGTCTTTTTCCGTTTCCATGGCGGCGCCACGGACGGGGACGGTGCTTTCCCCTACAGGGAAGCATTCCTCGCCCACCACCCGCCAAGCCTCGATTGAGTGTTTTGCTTTGTTGTGAGTCGCTTTGCTCCGCCTTGGCCGTTCCTTTTGTGTTGCTTCGGACCGGCGCTGTCGTGCCGTCCCTCTTCCTTCGCCCGTTCCCGCTTTTTCCCCGCTTTCTTGTGGGAGGAGTTGCCCAATGAAAATGGGAGAAATGTTGGGTAAATGATGCAGAATTGACCGCGGACGAGCGAAGGGGGGCCGAAGGTGGAATTTTGTTCCGGCGAGTGTCGGGGCAGGGGTGTTCGAGGTCAAAAAGAGGGAGGTGAGGGTTTGTGTTTCCTCTCCTCCTCCGATGGCGGAATCGACCGCGGCTGTTGGGTGCGGCAACCCCTGTGGGTGTTGGTGTGTGTTATTCTTTCACAATCTTCTGTACGGTGCCGGCGTGGCGCAGCAGGTAGGTGCCTGTGGCCAAGCGGCTGAGGTCAAGCTGCGTTGCGCCGTGGCATTCGCGGCTGATGAGGGTACGGCCGGCAAGGTCGCTGATGGTGACGGGTCCCTCGGCGGTGACGGTCAGGATGTTGCGCACGGGGTTGGGATAGGCTTGCAGACGGGGAGCCTGGTCGGGGTCAGTGATGGAGACGGGATCGGGCAGGGTCGGTGCGGTGAGGAGGAGGCGGTATTGGTGGACGGTCACGCTGTCCTCGGCACGGACGGTGATGAGCGCGGCGGCAGCGGTGTCGTTGAGGCGTTCGCGGGTTGTGCTGACGGTGGCGTCGGCCACTTCGGCGGTGGCTTCAATCTGTGAGGTCATGAGCATGGAGGTGTCGGCAACGCGCAGGGTGTAGTCCAAGCGGCCTTTGTCAAAGTCGGCAATGGGGGTCCCGTTCACGGCGAGGTCGGTCAGCCAGGAGCTGTAGATGAAGGTGATGTCGTCGATGGAGAGGGAGTCGTCGCCCTCGCCGGCTCCGGGCGAGTTGTTGGTGGTCATGTTGACAAGCATGTAGTTGCCTGTCGAGGTGCCGTTGTAGTTGAAGGGGCATTTGAGGAGGGTCCAGACCATGCGGTCGGGATACTCGGTGGTGCGGGTGGTGTGGACTACGGCGCGGCCTTTATAGAGGGAGCGGTCGGAGACTTCGTTGGGGGCTTTGAAGTCGCTGTCGCCGTGCAGGATGGCTTCGACCTGCGCCTCGGAGCCGGTGTGGTAGGCGTAGAAGCTCACCCAGACGTACATGGAGTCGGGGGTGGCGGTGAAAGGAAGGCTGTGGCTGGCGTTGCTGCGCTCGGTGTAGTTGTAGTTGTCGCTGCTGTTCGGGGACAGGCCACCGGCGTGGATGCGGCCAGTGGTCATATTGCCGTTGGCCTTGATGCCGATGATGGACTGGGTGTAGATGGTGAGGTAGTGGGAGCCTGTGCCGTCGGGACGGCTGCCGTGGCGGTGGTAGTGGTGGGGGGTGGAGGCCAGTGCTGCCAGGGGGCCGTCACTGGTGGCAAAGGAGTTCCAGCCGGTGGGCTCGGCGGTGAGTTCGTCGCTGTCCCACTGTTCGAACCCGGCATTGGGCAGCTGGTAGATGGTTTGTGCCTGCAATGCTGGTGAGGTAAGCATAGCCGACAGAAGAAGAATTGTGCTGATAAATTGTTGTTTCATAAGTATTTAGATGTTTTTATAAGCGATTATCCGCAAGGAACCGAAGTGTTAAAGTCGCGTCTCTCCGGGACGCCGAATGGTATAGCTGTCTTAGCCCCAGACTGCGAAAATCGGAGATTTTCTTGTCTGGGGTTAATAGGATTAAGCCTCTCCGAGGCCTATTCGGAATGATGCGGATAGTCGTCTTTTTATATTTTTATATTATTGATAATTGTTAGTTTTTAATGGATAGATTTAATTATACACCTCACCTCTATGGCTTATAAGAATGGAAGGTTGATGATGATGGACTATTTATGATAAACTTTCGATAGAATTGTGTCCAGGTTTATTGCCCCAGAATCTTTATCGGGTTCTATAGTGTAAATGACAAGTGGGAGATCGGAACAGTAGGTCGGTTTTATAGGTAGTGTATTGAAAAGGTATTCTTCCATAGAGATCTCACTCTCTATTATTTCCTTTTCAATTGCCTTTTTCTTCAATTGGTCCAATCCTGTGAGATCTTCCTTTATTTCCTCTTTTTGTCTTACTTTATTCAAACTTTCGGTTGAGGGTTTTTGTAATGCTAAAACTGCACACAAATTATAGTCATTAAAAGAAAAACCATCGATACAATTGAACAATGTAAGAGCTTTGAAGCAACTTGCCAATAATTGTTTAGGGCCTTTGTCTACTCCTTTTTCAAATTTTGATTTGAGTTCAATAAATATTATGAATTTGTTTCCATTGTAATCAGTGATAATGATTCCATCGCATTCTTCATTCAATACAGGGGCAGTTTTTCCTTTAAAAGAATTATTACAATTCTTTAGAAATGTATCAGCAAAAAGAATTACTTGATTGCTTTTTTCGATTGTCAAATATTTAAAATGAGCATCTCTATCCGTTTCTTCTATTCTCAAGAATCGGTCAGGATATATTGAAAAGCATTCTGGATTAAAGATTTGTTTCAGTTTGTCATAAAGCTCATTTGTCGTCATCTCGAATCAACTGATTTAGTTTATTATCAAATTCAAAATGGAGAGTAATGGGGTCTCGGAAACTATCGAAGGGGATGCCATCCTCTAATTGCTGTTCCTGAATAATGACGTGTCCAGTGCTTTCAGATAGGGCAAAATAGTAAGCTTTGACATCTTGTGGGTTAATTAATTGCCTTTTATTGCGTTTAAATTCACTATTTTCAAATTCGTCTGGGTGATTTTGTTGGAACTTATATAGTCTGATTAGCTGATTTATTCGCGTTAAGAAAAAGTCGCTATGAGTTGTTATCTGCAAAAAAGCACCCTTGTTCAGGCATGATGCCAATAGGTCGGCAATGCCATGTTGCATCTCAGGATGTGCATGGGCTTCAGGTTCTTCTATGCATACGGACGACATCTCAATATTTTTATTCTTTATCCAGAATAATAATGGACTTAATTCTCGAATGGAAGATGCTGCGGCACTCAATGGTATCTTCTGTCCATTGTCCAATAATAGATATTGTTCTTCTTTTTCTGTTACAACATCCCCATGAATTAGTCTTTTAATTTGAGATATGAAAAACTGATTGTCTTCTTTCTGATGATTAAATCTAAAATTCTGATTTTGTAGGGAGTCGTAGTCGTGTAGGAATCTATCATACATGCCAGTGTTACTGACCACTTTTTTAACACTGAAGGAGTTGTTGATTAAAGAGGTTCTTCCTGGAGGCAACAGGAAAGCGTACATGAATAATTTTCCCAACAATTTGTATGAAAGTAACTGAGACACAGATCTGGAAATAGTGAATGATAAATTAGAATCTAATGTGATTGCCGATACTTCTCTGGGCCATATAGATGGCTCATTGCTGGTAATTCGGATGCTTATTTGTCGGTAGCTATTATCAACTACTTCTTGATTGAATGACTCTCTGTCTCTTACAGGATTGAGCGCACCAAAATCTTTAACCAGAACTTTTATGTCGTTATCAGTGTCATTACCAAATTGAAAATCAATATCGCAAACCAAATCTTTGTATGCTAATAGCTCTCGCATGAATTGTCTAACATCTTCAGACATCCATTGGCGCATTTCGTCTATTTTAAATCCAAAAGAAAAAGTATGGTCTTTGAAGTTTTTCCCTTCAATTTTTGACTCCAAAAATCTATACAAGCCGTTGTTGCCAAACAGGTCAAACACATAGTAGGATAAAAAATTCACATAACTCTTGCCTAAGCTGGATTTGCCCGTGAATATCATAAGGGGAGATAATTGAATGACGGCATCCTTGATAGGACCTAATTCTGTAATATGTACTTTAAATTCTTTCATTTTGTTATTATTGTCAATAATATATCCCTTATAACGTTTTAATCTTTTATTTATTGCATGTTGTTTTTTCTTTTACTTAAAAGCATTATTTATTTGCCTCATTTGGATTTTTGAATGTCTTTATACCATTTGGGTCAGGCGGGGTTGCTGGGACCGAAGTTGATGGTGTCGTCGCCGAAGCGTTTGTTCAGCTGGTCGGCTATCTGCATGAGTTTGCGGTGCCGCTGGTCGGCAGGTTCGCTGAAGAGGTCGAGTTGAAGGCCTTGAGCCTGGCTGATGTCGGTGAGCACGACGCCCGCCTGTTTGTAGAGGAAGCCCTCGCGGTAGAGCTGCGACAGGGCGGCGAGGGCGGCTTTGATGAGGGTGGGGGTGTCCGCGGGGGGGGAGGGGAGCTTGACGGTGCCGCTGTTGCGGTATTGCTGCAGGTCGTCGCGATGGCGGTTGGTGGAGAGGAAGACGGTGACGGCTTGGCAGACGCAGTCCTGGGCGCGCAGGTGGGCAGCGGCGGCGGAGGCGAATTGGCGCACCGACTGCTCGAGGTCTTCGCGCCGCTCGGTCATGCGGGCAAAGGTGCGGCTCTGCATGATGGAGCGTTGCGTGGCAGGGCGGTGAAGGTCTATGCTGGGGATTCCGCGCAGTTCGCGCCAGGTGCGCTGCCCTGAGACGGTGAAGAGGTCCTCGACAGTGTGCTGGTCGCAGTCGGCGAAGTCCTGGGCTGTGGTGATGCCTCTTTCCATGAGTTTGAGGCGGTTTTTGCGCCCGATGCCCCACACGTCGGCAATGCTGAGCATGGAGAGGGCTTTGTGGCGTTTGTCGGGCGTGAGGACGCAGATGCCGCGGTAGCCGCTGTAGCGCTTGGCGTAGTGGGTGGCCACTTTGGCAAGGGTGTAGGTCTGGGAGCAGCCGCAGCTGACGGGGATGTGCGTGGTGGAGGTGATGTGGTCCTTGACTATCTGCACGTAGTGGCGCACCTCGTCAGGGTCGTCGATGGGCAGGGAACCGAAAAACTCGTCGACGGAGTATTGCACAAAGTCGAGGATGATTTGCTGCTGCTTCACGGCGTCCATGATTTGGCGGGAGATGCGCCGGTACTTCTTATGGTCGGCAGGACAGATGACGACATTGTTCAGACGCAGCAGGTTGCGGACTTTGAAGAGGGGCGTGCCGCGCTTGAGGCCAAGGGCTTTGGCCTCGGCGGTGAGGGCAAGAATAACCCCTCCGCCCGCTTCGTTGTCGTTGGCCACAACGACGGGTTTCCCTTCTAATCCGGAACGGGTGGCCACCTCGCACGAGGCGAAGTAGGAGTTGCAATCGATGTGGACGAACAAAACGATTGTGTTGTTTTTGATTGTGCCAGTGTGTCGGTGCGTGCTTGCGGCACGGACACACTGGCTCAATCACTTGTTTACACAATCAAGCTTATTCGGCGACGGGGCTGAAATCGTCCTTGCCTACGCCGCAGAGGGGGCATACCCAGTCGGAGGGGATGTCCTCGAAAGCAGTGCCGGGGGCAATGCCGCTGTCGGGGTCGCCTTTGGCAGGGTCGTAGATGTAACCGCAGATGTCGCAAACGTACTTTTTCATTGTTTTGAGTTTTAAGGGTTGAACATTTGTTGTAATTAAACAGCTATTGGCCAGGGCTTTTTGATGCACCAGGCCAAGGCTGTAGAGAATGCAAATATACGAATAAATTTGCGGCTACAGGCACTCGGCAGATGTTAAATTTTGCGAGACCCCCCAACCGCCGCAAGGAAAGGGGAAAAGACACCGCGCCGCCGCCCTTGGATAAGTGTGTTCTTTATCCTACGGAAAAGGCCTGTCTGCAATGCAGTACAGCAGCTGTTATTCTCCTTTGTTGAGGCGAGCCTTAGTATTCATCATTCTATCTGAAAGAGCAACAGGTTATTACTGGTCATTCTGAATTACTGGACAAAAAAAGTGATGCTATGTCGGTTTTTCTTCGTATCTTTGCAGCCGCTTACAAGAGCAACGTAAGCAGTTTGCAAGAAAAGCATTGCGATATTGTCCTATCATTGAAATCGGCAAAATTTCTATTAGGGGGACGAGCATTAATGCTTTTGCTTGTTGTGTATGCTATTGGCTCACGCCACGGCATATCCTCAGGCGTGAGATATGTTTCATAATCCAGTTCCTTCAAGGTGTTTGGCGATACCTAACGTAGACGGACATGAGTACATAAGTCTCATGCCTTTCTTTATTGATGTAAATATGCCGGCGTAATAGACAAAAGGTAGGCTGTTTAAGGGGAGAATAAGTTCAAGTGGACAAAAGGTAGGCTATATTTTCAGTATAAATTTTGCCGGATGGGAAAAACGGTGTAATTTTGCATCGTCGATGAAGCGGAGACGGGCT
>JAFVCA010000010.1 GCA_017479705.1 Bacteroidales bacterium | reverse complement strand
GAGCCCGTCTCCGCTTCATCGACGATGCAAAATTACACCGTTTTTCCCATCCGGCAAAATTTATACTGAAAATATAGCCTACCTTTTGTCCACTTGAACTTATTCTCCCCTTAAACAGCCTACCTTTTGTCTATTACGCCCTTTTTTCTGCATTTCGGACTTCAAACAATTGAAAATCGCATAAGGACAGTAACTATGAAATGATTTGAATATCTTTGCAAAATAAGGAAAGGCATATAATGTATGTGGGCTGATGTGATAATAAATGAAATATAGTGGTTGTATGAATATGACAAAGAAAAATAATAACGAATTGGCGAACAGCAATCAAGCGTTCCTGATATATCAGGACGACAACGGAATCACGCAGGTGAATGTGAGGTTCGAGGGAGAAAATGTGTGGCTCCCGGTGGAGCTAATTATGCAACTCTTCGATGCCTCACAGCAGGATGTGAGCTATCATATTGGACATATCTATGCAGAGGGAGAACTTGACAAAGAACGAACTCACAAAAAATTTTGTTCGTTCGGCAAGAGGGCTATCGAAGTGTGAACCGTCAAATTAGCCACTACAACCTTGATATGATTATCGCTGTGGGTTATCAAGTCAACTCCCATCAAGCAACGGCCTTCCGTATTTGGGCAACCAAGACATTGAAGGAATATATCACCAAAGGTTTTGTGCTGAATGATGACATGCTCAAGAACGGACAGCCCTTCGGTAAGGACTATTTCGACGAGTTGCTGGAACGCATCCGCGAGATTCGTGCAAGCGAACGCCGAGCCAACCAAAGGATTGCCGATGTGTTTGAGCAGTGCAGCTACGTCTGCGACAAGAAAAGCATGACAAACAAAAAACATTAATACTCAATGGAAATAAATATCAGATTAGAAAAACTGGAGGATTACCGCGAGGTGGAAAACCTTACCCGCGAGGCTTTCTGGAACGTCTACCGTCCGGGATGCCTGGAGCATTATGTGCTGAATCAATATCGCAGCAACCCCGACTTTATTCCCGAACTGGACTACGTGATGGAGATTGATGGCCGCATTATCGGGCATGTCATGTTTTCGAGAGCGGAGCTGGTGGTGGACAACACCCGGCATGTGCCCTCGTGGACCTTTGGCCCCATCAGCATCCATCCCGACTACAAACGCAAAGGTTTTGGACTCCGTTTGTTGAACTATGCACTGGCGAGGGCCCGTGAGACGGGTGTGGGGTTCCTCTGCATGGAGGGCAACATCGACTTCTACCGCCATGCGGGTTTCGACCTTGCCAGCAAACTCGGCATCCACTACCATGATGAGCCGCACGATGCCGTGGTGCCTTATTTCCTTGCACAGGAACTTATCCCTAACTGGCTCAAAGAACACGGAATAACGGAGGCAACGTATACTCCGCCCAAAGCATATTTTGTTGCCGACCACCATCCCGAAGCCTTCGAAGCCTACGAGGCCACCTTCCCCCCGAAGGAGAAACTGCGGCTGCCCGGTCAGCTGGTCAATTGAGAAAAGATATTAAACACCAATACCATGAAATACTTTATCCCCATTTTACTATCGGTCGTTTGCATGCTATCCGCATGCGGCTCCCGGCCCTCCGAGCCGAAGGTGGAAGGTCACTACACCTACGAGCATGCGTTCAACTACGATATGGACGGAAACCATTTTGATGTACAAGAAGCCGGCACAATGGACTTCTATGCCGACAGCACCGCCCTCGACTCCGCACGTCAGGTTTATTTCATCACCTCCGCAGAGGGTGACACAGCGACCGTCGTCTTCAACTATGTCAGCCCCAGCCGTTGGCATCTCGACGGCGAGGACCTCTACTTTGCAGGCATCAAAGAGCGTTTCAAAATGGATGTGGCAGCGGGCGACACAACCTCCGGGCTGCCCCAGAAGATTATCGCCGTTGTGGGCGGAAGCATCGACTACGAATACAAATTCCACTTGGACACCCTGACGGCCGACCTTCTGCAATGGAGTTTCACCTATCGCGACAAACACAGCGACACTTGGCGATTCTATAAACATTGATGTAACTATTTTTTGCTGGTATCGGTAAAAAAGTTGTATCTTTGCAGTGCGATTTAATACAAAAACTTGCCGATAAACTAATAAAGAGAACAATGAAAAAGACACTCATTTTCACCCTTGCCGCCTTGCTGATGGCGGCATGTGCAAGCAACGAAGAGAAACTGAAACAACGCGCCGAGGAGCTCTGCCGCTATATCCCCGACCATGAATTGCTGGAGCAGTCCAAGGACTACATGACGGCGGACTTTTATGCCGTGCTGGACACGATGTTCAACCGGCTGCCGGAGCATGAGGCCATGGACCACGAATGGCTCTATTACTTTGTGACGGGCAACGGCGGCACCATGGCCGACTATACCGTCACCGCTGTGGAGCAGACCGACAAGACCCATGCCGTGGCCACCATCAGCGTGCGCCAGAGGTGGGAGGACGGCTCCTTCGACTCCACCGCCGACATCGAGGAACACAAGCTCTACATGGAGCAGGTCGACGGCCAGTGGCTGATGTCCGACTTCGACGGTCACAAAGCCGACTGCATCCGCCACATCGCCATCAGCCGTGACGAGCAGGCACGGCGCGACGCCATCAATGACTATCTGGTAAAAGAGATTGGCGAACACTACCTGAAAGGCGAACTCTGCATCCCCACCCTCATGATTGTCGCCTCCGAGCGAGCGGACTCCAATTACTTCCCCGTGTTGTGCGACTGCTGGGTGCTGTGGTACAACGTTGTGGGCGACACGCTGAAATGCGTCTCCGGGGGCAACCACAGCGGCCTGATGCACCTCGACGATAATAACGGCAAATACACCGTGACCGCCTTTGAGCAGACCGTCGACGGGGCCGGCAACGACGCCAGCGCCCGCCGCATCTTCGGCTCATACTACGACATCTATCAGAACATGCACTCTAACCAAGAGGTCCGCGAGGCCGTCCGCAAAGAGCAGCTACAGGAGTATGTTAAACAGCACAACCTCAACGTGCACTACTATCAGGACTACGGCTGGCCCGCAGTGGAAATTGAAACTGTTTGAGGCGTGTTTCACTTTTCACCTTTCAATTTTCAATTTATGAGATTCTCCGCTCACACATTCATTCCTTGCCAACGATGAACAACATGATTGCCTACTGTGGACTGGACTGCACGAAGTGCGACGCCTATATCGCCACCAAGAATGACGACCAATCCCTGCGCGAGCGGACAGCCCAGCTCTGGGGCCAGCTGAACCACGTCACCATCCTGCCAGAGCACATAAACTGTGAGGGCTGCCGCGCTGACGGGGCAAAGACCTACTACTGTAGCGAGCTCTGTGCCATAAGGCAGTGCGCCATGCGGAAAGGGGTTGCAACCTGTGGCGCATGCCCCGAAATGGACCATTGCGAGACGGTTGGTGCGCTGCATGCCAACAGGCTCGAGGCCAAGAGGAATCTGCAACAGCCCGTCATGGAAACCGAAAGGATAATGCTACGCCCATGGCGCGAAGAGGATGCCGAAGTGCTGTATCGCTATGCCTCCGACCCTGAGGTGGGACCACGGGCTGGCTGGCCACCGCACCGCAGCGTGGACGAAAGCCGCGAGATTATCCGCACACTCTTTGCCAATGACCATATATGGGCCATCGTCTTGAAGGGAAGCGGGGAACCCATCGGATGCATCGGCTATTACACGTCGGACGAGAGCAATATTGGCATCGGCCCCCGCGATGCCGAGGTGGGCTACTGGGTGTCACGCCCCTGCTGGAACCGAGGCATCGCCACCGAGGCACTGCGGATGCTCATCGACTACTGCTTCCACGAGAAAGGTTTTCGCACCCTCTGGGCCGACTACTTCCCGGACAACCAAGCCAGTGGCCGCGTGATGCAGAAATGCGGCTTCCGCGACACCGGCCAGCTAAACAATTGCAGCCGCCTCGCCATCGGCTCCGACCGCCCAGTGAAAGTCATGCGTTTAGACAATCGCGATATCAATTGTCAATTTTCCACCTGAGGCATCAGTCGGCGTTGAGGGCGCGGGTGCTGGCGCGACGCAGTTCGAAGTCGCGGCCCAGGTACTTCTCGCGCACGTCGGGGTCGGCAGCCATCTCCTCAGGGGTGCCGTGGTGGAGCACCGTGCCCTCGTAGAGCAGGTAGGCGCGGTCCGTGATGCTCAGCGTCTCGTGGACATTGTGGTCTGTGATGAGGATGCCGATGTTGCGGTCTTTGAGGTGCGCAACGATGTCCTGGATGTCCTGCACGGCAATGGGGTCGACACCGGCAAAAGGCTCGTCGAGGAGGAGGAATTTGGGGTCGTTGGCAAGGGCGCGGGCAATCTCGGTGCGCCGACGCTCGCCGCCGGAGAGCTGGATGCCCTTGCTGCGGCGTATCTTTTCAAGTCCGAATTCGGAAACGAGGGATTCCAGTTTTTCCTTGCGCTGGGCGGCGTCGAGATCCTTGCGGAATTCGAGGATAGACATGATGTTGTCCTCAACAGTCATGTGGCGGAAGACGGAGGCCTCCTGTGCCAGATAGCCCACACCGAGCTGAGCACGGCGGTACATAGGCATTTTGGTGATTTCGAGGTCGTCAAGGAAGACGCGTCCAGAGAAAGGTTTGATGATGCCCACAATCATATAGAAAGTGGTGGTCTTCCCTGCGCCGTTGGGACCGAGGAGGCCGACGATTTCGCCCTGGCTGACGTTGACGCTCACCTCTTTGACCACGGTGCGCGACCGGTATATCTTGACTACATTTTCAGTTCGGAGTTGCATGTGTGTAAATTGAAAATTAATAATTAATAATTAAAACGACTCACACCTTCACGATTAATACCCGCGGAGGCTCTCCGCCCATCCCGTTAGATGATACCTTCGCGGAGGATGTCGTGCAGGTGGAGCACGCCGAGGTAGAGCCCCTGGCCGTCGACAACCACAAGCTGGGTGATGCTGTGGGTCCGCATCAGGTGGAGCGCGTTGACGGCATACTCCGTGTCGAGGATACACTTGGGGTTGCGGGTCATGATGTCCGCTGCGGTCAGTTGGTCGAAGGAGGTGTTGGCCTTAATCATGCGGCGCAAGTCCCCGTCGGTCACAATGCCCTGCACGGTGGCCCCCTGAGGGGTAGGGGTGGCAACAACCGCGCAGCCCAGACGGCGCGAAGTCATTTCGAGGATAGTCTCGCGCACGGGGGTGTCGGGAGCCACCTGGGGCTTCTCGTTCTGGCGGTAGAGGTCGCTGACGCGCATGTAGAGCTGCTTGCCTAAGGCCCCGCCGGGGTGGAAACGAGCAAAGTCGCGGGCGGTGAAGTTGCGGCAAGCCATGAGGGCTATGGCGAGGGCATCGCCCATAACCAACTGGGCCGTGGTGCTGCTGGTGGGTGCCAGGTTGTTGGGGCAGGCCTCGTGCTGCACGGTGGTGTCCAACACAATGTCGGCCTCGTGGGCCAGGAAGGAGTCGGTGTTGCCCACCATGGCGATAAGTTTGTTCCCGAAGTTCTTGACCAAGGGGATGAGGATTTTTATCTCGGGGGTATTGCCGCTTTTCGAGATGCACACCACCACGTCGTCCGGCTGAATCATGCCGAGGTCGCCATGGATGGCATCGGCGGCGTGCATAAAGAGGGCCGGAGTACCCGTGCTGTTGAGGGTGGAGACAACTTTGGTTGCTATGTTTGCGCTCTTCCCAATTCCCGTCAGGATGACACGTCCAGATGCTGAAAATATGGTTTCAACCGCATCGGAAAAACTATTATCGATGTGTTGAGCCAAGCTTTCGACTGCCTTTTTTTCTTCTGCAATTACTTCTATTGCAATTCTCTGTATTTCTTCTTGGGTCTTCAAGACTAATTTTTTTTTGCCGTTTGAAAAAAAAATGCTATTTTTGAATTGCAAAATTACAGATTTTTTTTGGATTATGACGGTTTTGCAGACACAATTAAAGGAAATATTCGGCTTCGACCATTTCAAAGGCGAGCAGGAGGCTATCATTAACAGCGTCTTGGACGGCAACGACACGTTTGTGATTATGCCTACTGGTGGCGGCAAATCGCTATGCTACCAGCTGCCGGCAATGATTTGTGAGGGCACTGCTATAGTGGTTTCGCCCCTGATTGCGTTGATGAAGAACCAGGTTGACGCAGTCCGCTACACTGCCGGGCGGGAATGTGTGGCCCACTTCCTGAACTCGTCTCTGTCGAAGGTCCAAACCCGCGAGGTGAAGGACGACCTGTTGAAAGGCGGGACCAAACTATTATATGTAGCACCTGAGACCCTCTCGAAGGAGGAGACCGTAGAGTTTTTGCAACAACTGCACATCTCCTTCTTTGCCATAGACGAGGCCCACTGCATCTCGGAATGGGGGCACGACTTCCGTCCCGAATACCGCCGGCTGCGTGCCGCTGTGGATGCCATCAATCCCAACGTGCCCATTCTGGCACTGACGGCTTCGGCCACCCCCAAGGTGCAACAGGACATCATCAAGAACCTGCGCATGGAGGACGCGCGCCTTTTCATTTCATCATTCAACCGGCCCAACCTCTACTACGAGGTGCGGCCCAAGCCCTCCGAACCCATCGAGCTGCACAAAGAGATTGTGAAATTCGTGCGCCAAAACGAAGGAAAGAGCGGCATCATATACTGCCTGACGCGCAAAAAGGTGGAAGACCTTGCCGAGCTGCTACAACTCAACGGTATCAAAGCCCTGCCCTACCATGCTGGGTTGGACAACAAGCTGCGTGCCGAGAATCAGGACAAATTCCTGATGGAAGAGGTGGACGTGATTGTCGCCACCATCGCCTTCGGCATGGGCATCGACAAACCCGACGTGCGCTTTGTCATCCACCACGACATCCCCAAGAGCCTGGAAGGCTACTACCAGGAAACGGGACGTGCCGGGCGTGACGGCGGCGAGGGGCAGTGCATCGCCTTCTACTCCGAACAAGACGTCGAGAAACTCTACAAATTCTTCACCGACAAGAATATCACCGAACAAGAGATGGCCAACCAACTGGTCCAGGAGGTGGTCAGCTATGCCGAATCATCCGTCTGCCGCCGTCTCAACCTGCTGCGCTATTTTGGCGAGGACTATAACGAGGAGAACTGCGGTTGTTGCGACAACTGCCTGCACCCCAAGCCCCGTGTGCCGGCACGCGAGGAAATGCAATACGCCTTAGAAACCATCGTGGCCACAAAGCAAGCCTTCAAGGCGCAGGACATCGTGGACGTGATGCTCGGCAAGAAAAACAGCAACACCAAAATCTACCATCAGGACGAACTGGAACAATGGGGACAGGGCACCGACCACAACGCCCTCTTCTGGAAAGCCGTCCTGCGACAAGCCCTCTTCGAGAAACTGCTGACCAAGGAGATCGAGATGTACGGCGTGCTGAAGCTGACACCCGCCGGTCACCGGTTCATCAAGAAACCCTACGACATCATGGTGGCGTGCGACCACGACTTCAGCCAAGGCTCCACGGACGACGACATCCCTGCTCCCACAGGTGCCGCCGCCGTGGGCGACGAGGCTCTCTACGCCCAGCTCAAAAGTCTGCTGCGCAACATGGCTCGCCATCAGAAACTGCCCCTCCACGTCATCTTCGAGGACCGCTCCCTCAACGACATGACCATCCAGTACCCCTGCACCGTCGAGGAACTGAGCCGCTGCGTGGGCGTCGGCATCGCCAAAGCCCAGAAGTACGGCCCACCGTTCGTCGACCTCATCAAGAAGTACGTCGAAGAGAACGACATCGAACGCCCGCAGGACATCGTGGTCCACTCCGCTGCCCGTCGCTCGGAAAACAAGATTTACATCATCCAAGCCATTGACCGCCGCAAATCGTTGGACGACATCGCCAGTGGCAAGGGCCTCACCCTCGACGAGCTTCTGGCGGAGATTGAACGCATCATCTCCTCCGGCACCAAGCTCAACATCGACTACTACATCGACGAGAACATCGAGCCGGAACATCAGGAGGTGCTCATGGACTACTGGCGCGAATCCGAAAACGTCAATATGGAAGAGGCCCTGCAAGAGGCCTACGACGAGTTTGACGACGACGAGGACTACACCCACGAGGAAATCCGCCTCATGCGCATCAAGTTCCTTGTCGACTACGGACACTAATCAGAATGTGTAAACATTCAAACATTCACAAACATATTCAAGCACTAACACACCGATTAAAGTGAAAAGTGAAACAAGACTAACACATTAACACATTCACACTTTCACACATTCACGCATTCACACATTCACATACTAACGAATCAAATATGATTACCCCAGGAATTAAAAACCAACTGCGACAGACCGTCACCGACCAGATGACTGCCGACCGTGTGGGCAGCGGCTTAGCCAAGGTGTTCGCCACCCCCATGATGATTGCCCTGATGGAACAGACCTGTGCCGAAAGCGTGGCTCCCCTCCTGCCCGAAGGGCAAAGCACCGTGGGCACACACATCAACGTCAGCCACTGCTCCGCCACACCCGTCGGCATGGAGGTGTGGTGCGACAGCCAATTGATTGAGGTGGACCGCCGCCGCTTGCTTTTCGAAGTAAAAGCCTACGACACCTGCGGCCTCATCGGCGAGGGGCAACACGAACGCTTCATTGTCGACAATGCCAAATTCCAAGCCAACACCGAAAGCAAAAAACACTGACACAGGATGAAGCCTCTCCTCCTCCTGCTCCTACCCCTGCTGCTGTGGGGCTGCGCGGCAGTAAAGCCTCCGGCACCCTACGGCCCCTGCCCTACCCCGGCGCAAGTGCGTTGGCAGCGGATGGAGATGAACATGTTCTGCCACTTCGGCCCCAACACCTTCACGGGCCTTGAGTGGGGCGAAGGCACGGAGGCCGAGAACCTCTTCAACCCCACAGCCCTCGACTGCCGCCAATGGGTGGCCACCGCCAAAGGCGCCGGCATGAAGGGCATCATCCTCACTGCCAAACACCACGACGGTTTCTGCCTCTGGCCCAACCCCGCCAGCACACACACCGTGACCCAAAGCCAATGGCTACAAGGCAAGGGCGATGTGCTCAAAGCCCTCTCCGACGCTTGCCGCGAAGGGGGCATCGGCATGGGTGTCTACATCTCCCCCTGGGACCGCAACGCCCCCACCTACGGCACTCCCGCCTACAACGAAACCTTCCGGCAGACGCTCCACCATGCCCTCACCCATTACGGCCCGATCTTCGAACAATGGTTCGACGGTGCCAACGGCGAAGGCCCCAACGGCCGCAAGCAACAATATGATTGGCCCCTCTTCAACAGCACCGTAGCCGCCCTCCAGCCCCAAGCCCTCATCTTCAGCGACGTGGGCCCCGGCTGCCACTGGATGGGCAACGAGCAGGGCCTCAACGGCGAGACCTGCTGGTCCCTGCTCGACACCGCGGGCTTCACTCCCGGCGCAGGGGCTCCGCCGCTGAGCGTCCTCAACCAAGGCAACCCACAAGGCACCGTCTGGATTCCGGCCGAGACCGATGTCTCCATCCGTCCCGGCTGGTTCTACCACGCCGCCGAGCAACCCAAAAGCCTGCAGGAACTGCTCAATATCTACTACACCAGCGTGGGGCGCAACTCCCTGCTGCTGCTCAACGTACCGCCGGACACCCGTGGCCTCATCCCCGCCGCCGACTCCCTCCGCCTCATGGAGTTCCGCGCCGCCCTCGACAGCATTTTCCGCCACAACCTTGCCCGCCAAGCCACCATCACCGCCTCCCATTGTCGGGGCAACGACTTCTCCCCTGCCAACCTGGTAAACACCGACTACCACACCTATTGGGCCGTGCCGGACAGCTGCCTAACCCCTGTGCTCACCCTCGCCTTCAACAGCCCCGTCACCTTCAACCGCCTCCTGCTGCAAGAGTACATCCCACTGGGGCAGCGCGTAGAGCGTTTCCGGGTCGAAACCTTCAGCCCCGCCCTTGGCTGGCAGACCCTTGCCCGCGCCACCACCATCGGCTACAAGCGCATCCTCCGCGTCCCCTCCTGCACCACCCGGCGGCTGCGCATCGTCTTCGAAAGCGCACGGGCGTGCCCCGTCATCAACCACCTCGGCCTTTATCAGGACAACCTCCTTGCACCCGCACCCCTGCCCACGGCCACGGACACCCTCTCCGCCGCCCTCTTCGGGGCCGTCCCGGACGGCATCACCCTCAACACCCGCTGCCTCCAAGCCGCCATAGACAGCGCTGCCTCCCGCTACGCCCGCACAGGTGCCGCCACCGTGGTGCGGCTGCCCCGCGGCCAGTACGTCTCCGGCACCCTATACCTCAAAACCGGCGTCACCCTCCATCTCGACAGCGGTGCCCTGCTCCTCGGCTCCCTCAATCCCTTCGACTACATCAAAGACCCCCTCTGCCGCTGGACGGCCCTCCTCTTTGCCGTAGGCCAGCAGCACACCGGCCTTTCCGGCACCGGCGCCATCGATTGCCGCGGCTGGCAAGTGGCCAACAACATTGTGGACCTCATCCACAAAGGCCTCGTCCAAGACCCCCTCAAATACGACCGCCCCAACGAAACCAACCGCCCGGAGATTATCCACTTCCGCGGTTGCGACCATGTGGCCGTCCGCGGCATCACCCTCCGCAACCCAGCCTCCTGGTGCCAGCAGTACGACCAGTGCAACCACCTGCTCATCGACGGCATCAGCGTCGACTCCAAATGCTATTGGAACAACGACGGCCTCGACATCGTCGACTGCCGCAACGTGGTGGTTCGCAACTGCAACATCGATGCCTCCGACGACGCCTACTGCTTCAAGAGCCACAGCACCCAAGGCCTGTCAGAGAATGTGCTTGTCGAAAACTGCACAGGCCGCAGCAGTGCCAACGGCATCAAGTTCGGCACCGTAACCCGCGGCACCTTCCGCCACTTCCGCCTCCGCAACATCCTCATCCACGACACCTACCGCAGCGCCCTCACCATCGCCAGTGTAGACGGGGCCATCGTTGAGGACGTGGTGGTGGACAGTCTGCGCAGCATCAACACAGGCAACCCCATCTTCCTCCGCCTTGCCGCCCGCAACCTTGCACCCGACAGCCCCCACAAGCCCTGCCTGCGCAACATCACCATCAAGCACCTCTACGCCGAAGTGCCCTACACCAAGCCCGACGCCGGCTACCCCTACGAAGGCCCCGTCGAGGACCAGCCCCGCAACGTCTGCCCCTCCATCATCGCCGGCACCCCAGGCCTCCGCATCAGCAACATAACCCTACAGGACGTGGAACTCGTCTATCCCGGCTTAGCCGACACGGCCTACGCCCGCCGCGGCACCACCCCGGCCGAGCTGGCCGCCATCCCGGAGCACGAACGCCGCTATCCCGAATTCTCCATGTGGAAAGAACTCCCCGCGTGGGGGCTCTACCTGCGCCACGCCGACAGCGTCATCCTGCGGCGCGTCACCTTCCGTCTGCGCCATGCCGACTACCGGCCCGCCATCGTGGCCGACGATGCCGACCGCCTCACCATAGTGGGCACCGCTGCGCCCGCGCCCCTTGTGGCCAACAACGTGCGCCATCTGAAACTGCATGGCAACAGCCTTGCCACCCATAGGCAGCGCCCCGCCGCAGCCCCTCAGCCCGCGACCGCAGCCGAGCCGCAGGACACCCTGCCGCAGCCCCTCTACCGCGCCTCACTCTTCGGCTGCAAAAGCAACGGCTCCACCCTCAACACCAACTCCATCCAGCACGCCGTAGACCACATTGCCGCCCACGGGGGCGGCACCCTCCTCTTCGAGGTGGGCCGCTACCTCACCGGCAGCATCCACCTGCCCGCCGGAGTGCACATCCACCTGAACGAAGGAGCCATACTCGTGGGTTCGCCCAACCCCTACGACTACGACCCAGACCACCAAGGCCGCCCGACCCTCATCCTCACCGCGCCGACGGCCCCCAAGGCCGCACCAACACACGGTCCCACAGGCTTGGGCCGCATCGAACTGCCCCCTGCCCTCAACGCCCTGCCGGTCTCTGCCCAACAGCCCTGAGAGCGCAGATGCCTATCTCCACCTTCGCTCGTTCTTTGTCAGTTCTCTAATATTTGTTCCTCATTTGTTCCTTTTTCATTGGACAAATGGGGGTAAACGAGGTCTATAGGTCAAATTGCAGGATAAAATCCTTCGAAACGCCAGTGTTTATTGGCGTTTTCGAGAATCAAGGTGCTTGAGACAAATTTTAACAAATAAAAATCGGCAATAGGTCAAATTGCAGGATAAAATCTTCCGAT
>JAFVCA010000002.1 GCA_017479705.1 Bacteroidales bacterium | reverse complement strand
TCCATAATAGGGGAATGGATTCTTCTCCGTTTTTAAAGTTTGGTTGTCCCGCCGCCCCCTCTCTTTCGACCTATGTGATTAAACATTAATATTTTCCTGCAAAAATACGAATTATTTTGCAATTGCAAATATAAGGTTTTTGAGGGATAAATGGTACCGCAAACTTCGTATATCGGTATGCTAAGGAGTGGAGCTGGACCGAACCAACGGCGACAGTAATTCTTACTATGTGAAAAAAAAGTCGTATCTTTGCACTTTGGAATGCCCTGCGAAAGGAGTTGTAGGATAGCCCGGTATGTTGGGTTTGGGCTTTCTGGCGGGAGGCTGTGGGACGGTTCGGATTTTTTTTCCATGAGGAGATATAACTCATAATAATTTTGCACCTAAAAATACGACTTGGTCGTCAGGCCCAAACAGACTCGCCAAACTGCCCACTGAAAGAATCTTTCTGCTAAACCTGTAAATAATTAGTAACAAATATAATAACAACAAAAAGCAACAACAATGCGAAAAAGAAAGTTTTCCTGCATGATGTCACTTTTGCTGACATTGTTTTTTTTCTTTGGAACAGGACGTGCGCAGTGCCCTCCGGACGTGGCGGCCTGCTTTATCACCGTCTATTGCGGCGATATGGTGGGCGACGGCTGGAACGGCGGCGTGCTACAGGTGTGGCAAGACACCGTCCTCCGTGGGAGCGTGTCGCTTACGTCGGGCTACGAAGGCGAGTACGACGTGCCTGTCTGCGCGAACGATACTATGCGGTTCGTGTGGATTTCCGGCCCCTTGGATTATGAGATTACGTTGGCCATTGCCAACGGCGATGGCAGCATGATTCTCCCTGAGGTCATTGCGGGCGATTTTGCCACTGGTACTATTGTGGCCCAGGCTATGCCGGCCTGCCCCAGCTGTGTCCGCCCGGTCGATTTGGTGTGCCGCCCGGACAGCACCTACGCCACCATCACCTGGACCCCGCTGGGTACCGAGTCGAGTTGGAGCCTGTACCTCAACGGGGCGTTCTACACTACGGCCACGGCCCCCATTGTCTACCTCTCGGGCCTGACGTTGAACACGAACTACACGGTGGATGTGCGGGCTGTCTGCTCTGGCACCGACAGCTCGGAACTGATTTCGGGCTCGTTCCGCACCACGTGCCCCCCGTTGCATCTGCCGTACTACAACACGTTTGATGGTGAGGCTGTCGGGCAGTTGCCCTCATGCTGGAATCCCATCATCACCTTTGGCGAAGCCCCCAAGGTGACCGACGAGGCGGCCTACTCCGATTCGCTCTCCCTCTTCTTTGGAGCCGAGGGATGGAATGTTGTGGCCACGCCGTTGGTCCCCGTCCCCGGCAACCGCATCAATGTCTCGTTCAGGGCACGGCTGGAGGATGGCATACGCCTGTATCCCTACGACTTGTATCTTTTCAATTCGCGGCTTCGCGCGGGTGTGATGACAGACCTCTCGGATACCTCGACGTTCGTCTCGTTGGTCAATACACGGCTGATGGACAATAACTGGTACGACTACGAGTTCAGCACCTCCGAGCTCGATTCCAACGCACGCTACTATGTGGCCTTCTTCTTCAAGGGGAGCAGCTACCTCTTCGGCAATGGATTTGTGGACGACCTCAGCATCACCTTCGACAATGGTTGCCATCGTCCCGACTATGTGCTGGTGGACAGCGTGGGCTCCCGTTGCGCCCGTCTTGAATGGAATGCGGCTGGCAACAACGCCACGGGCTATTATGTCTATTATTCAACTGAAAACAACCCCTTCAATGCCACGCTCTACACTTACGTGACTGATACCAGCGTGCTGCTTTGGGGGCTGGATCAGGCCACCACATACTATGCCTGGGTACGCACGGCTTGCGACGAGGACAGCTCGGAGTTCCGCGCGTCGGCACCGTTTACCACAACCATGTCTTGCGCCCCGGTGTCGGAGGTGCAGCTGTCCAATGTCCATTATTCTGCCGCCATGGTAAGTTGGCAATACGACTACCTCAACGGCAGCCCTTCGATGGGCGCATGGATCACGCTCTACGACCGGCAGAACCCCGCAGCGCCTGTGTGCGATACGGTGGTGAGCGACAACAGTGTGGTGTTTACGGGCTTGGAGCCCAGCCATTGTTACACGGTGTATGTGCGCAACCTCTGCCAGACAGGGGCTGCCAGCGATACCGCCAACGGGGTGCCTTTCGAGTTCATGACCAATTCGTGCAGCGAAGTTTCCGGCAACGGACAGCTGAGCAGCTCCGACTATTTCGTCAATACAAATATGACTAACTCCTATGCGCAGACGCTCTATCTCCGCGACGAGCTGTCGGCTTCGGACACCATTTGGGGCATTGCCTACCATACCTCGACGGGTGTCAACGAGCCGTTGCGCTTCAGTCTATATATGGCCAATACGTCGCAGACTGCTATTGATGTCAATTCATACATACCTGCTGATTCTCTCACGCCCATGACAGTGAATCATGTCCTTGCCCATTCGAATGCCGAATGGCAGGTCATCTATTTCGACACCCCGTTTATCAATGACACGCTGCGCAACCTTGTCGTGGCCGTCCACTACACCAACACCCGTTTTGTGCTGAGTCCCTCGTCGTGGTACTACCATCCCACGCCGCACAAGGCCACCGTCCTGTGGAACAGCTTGGCCAGCATCTCCATGGCTGCGCCCTCCTCCATCTTTGGCTATAGCGAGCTGCGCACCGCTGTCGACGTCCGTCTGCTGACGGATTGCAGCATGGATGAATGCACTTCGCCCATGGTGGTAGGCATTGTGCCTGACTCCTCCAACATTGCCTTGTCGTGGGTTGGTGGCGGCGATCTCGCTGTGGACTATGTGGTGCAGTACAAACAGGCCTCGGCGTCCACCTTTGTCACTGCGGGCACAACATCATCGCTCATGTATACTATAGTCGGTCTGAGCCCCGCAACCCATTACGTTGTGCGGGTGGGAACGGTGTGCGACGCCGACACCCTGTGGAACCAGGTCTCGGCCACCACGGCCTGTGGCAGCGTCCACGTCCCCTACACGGAGAACTTTGACAGCTATGCTTCAGGATCCATGCCCCCCTGTTGGAAATACAATCGTCGTGTCGTCAGCCACCGTTATGGCGGCCTCTACTGGCAGCCGGCCACGGCAGTCTACGGTGCGGTACTCCCGGAATTCCAGTATCCGGTCAACCGTCTGGAGATCAACTTCAAAGCCATGCTCTCCCCGGCCTATGAGGGCGAAGGCATTATGGTGGGCGTGACCGATGACGAGGGCACCTTTGTCGACTGGTTAGACACCCTATCGGATTTCGACCAGTCCCTCTCACAGTACACATGGTTCCGCTATGATTTCAGCGACTACCAAGGCACGGGCACCCGTATGGTGCTGGCACACACGGCTGTCGGAGCTGAAGCCACCCTTATTGACGACATCACCGTCCTCGAAGCTATCGGCTGTCTGCCGGCCAGCAACATTGTTGCACTCAACCTTGACAACCCCTCCAACATCATTCTCTCCTGGAATAATCCCTCCCATGCCGCGCAGTGGCAGCTTTATTGGGATACCATCGGTACCAATCTCCTCTCCATGCGCAACATGGTCACCGTGTCCGATACCTTCTATGCTTTGCCTCCACTCACTTCTGGAGGCAAGTATACGGCCTACATCAGAGCCATCTGTGGCTCTGGCCAAAGTGCTTGGCGTCCCATTGACTTTGCTGCCGGCACAGTCATCATGGCGGCCAACCACACCGATACTGTGACGGGCTGCGGCTTGGTCATCTATGACGACGGTGGCGCCAGACACAATTACAGCAACAACAACCAGTCGGTTCTTGTGGTCCGCCCCTCCGATCCCACGCTCTCCGTGCGCCTTGATGGCGGTACGGTGGACCTGAACCCTTGGGACAGTGACACCCTCCGCATCTATGAGGGTGAGGGCACCACAGGCGCACTGCTCTACCAGATAAGCTCTACTTATGGTCCTGAGCCCGTGGATGCCGTTTTAGTCTCCGAGGCAGGCCCGATGACCATCGAGTTCGTCTCCCACAACGCTGCCACCGCTGCTGGCTACGAGCTTTACACCTCCTGTGTCCCGGCTCCGCCCTGCCGCCGTCCGCGCAATGTCTCGGTGACGGTTCTGTCGGCCACCGATGCTGCGGTTGCCTGGGAAGGCACAGGCCTGAGCTATGATATCAAGTATCGTGCAGAAGGCACCACCGTGTGGAACACCGTCAATGTCAGCACCAACACGGCAACCCTCACCAGCCTCATTCCGGGCACGACCTACGACCTAATTGTAAGAGCCTATTGTGCTGAAGGCACCTCCTCGCCCGCCAGCGTCCAGGTCTCCTTCACCACCATGTGCGATGCCTACACCATTGCCGCGGGTTATCCCATCCAAGAGAGCTTTGAGGCCGCAGAGGCCCCGGCACCCTGCTTTACCCTCCGCAGCGCCAACGGCAACCCCAATGCCATGGTCCACAGCACCGAAGCGGCCTATGCCGGCGGTCGCAGCTTCCGCTTCAGCTCCAATGAGCGCACGTCGGACTACAGCCAATACCTCATCTCGCCCCTCCTCAACGCCCAGGACAGTCTCACTTTCCGCTTCCGCTACAGCGACATGATGTTCGGACAGGAACGTCTCCGCGTGGGTTACTCCATCTCCGGCAGCAATCCTGAGGATTTCACCTGGACCGACACCCTGACCACCAACGGCATCGTCTGGAAGCTCTACAAGGCCGACTTCCCCTCCACCACACGCTTCCTTGCCATCAATTACATCTCCAACTGGCGCTACTACGCTTTTGTCGACAGTCTGCAAATCAGTGTGGTGGCCAGTGCCGACTGTCAGGCCCCTGTTATCGAAAACATCACCGAGTCCACCAACAGCATCACCGTCCACTTCAGTGCCTCCGGCACGGTGGAGGCCTACATCACCGACCAGGCTTGGAACGACCGCGTCAGTGGTGTCACCGTGACAGGCAACAGCTACACCTTCACCGGTCTGCAGCCCAATACGGAGTACACCATCGGCCTCCGCAGTCATTGCTCAAGCGGCATCTCCTCCCATTGGGCCACGCGCACCGTGGTGACCTCCGTTGAGAATTGTCCTGCCCCGGTCGACTTCTCGTTGGTCGGCACCGACTACAACTCGGCCACCTTTGCCTGGAGTGGCGATGCCGAGGCTTGGGAAGTCAACGTCTACAACACGGCACATAACATCTCCTTCACCGCCTCCGAGAGTCCTTTCACGGCCACCGACCTCTTCTCCGATGTCACCTATCATGCCCGCATACGCGCCCTCTGCGACGGCATGCCCGGCAACTGGTGCGACACTGTCATCACCTTCACTACTGCGTTGTGCGAGCCTGTCACCGACCTCGAAAGCGCAGTCCTCGATGCCGATTCCGGCAGGGTCCTCCTCACCTGGCGCAGCGATGTGGGCAACTATGTCCTTGACTACGGCGAGGAGCACTTCTCTGTGGGTGGCGGCACCACCGTCACCGGCATCACCGATGAACGCTACCAGCTCACAGGTCTCACCCCGGGCCTCACCTACGACTATTATGTGCGTGCCCAGTGCAACGACAACACCCTCAGTGTCTATAGCGAGCGTGGAACCTTCACCATCCGCAACCAGGGCATTGCCGACGTGAAGGCGGGTCTGTCGGCCAAGCTCTGCCCCAATCCCGCCACAGGCACTACCACCCTTGCCCTGAGCGGCGTCAACGGCCAGATGGCGGTCGAGGTGCTCGACATCAATGGCCGCACAGCACAGCGCAGCACCCTGGTGTGCCACGAAGGCTGCCAGATGCTCCTTGACCTCGGCGCGCTGCCGCAGGGCGTCTACTTTGTCCGCATTGCCGGTCCGTCGGTCAATATGGTCGAGAAACTTGTTGTGAAATAGAGCGATTGCAATAAATTTCATTGTCAAAGGGCATCCCGCCGCCGGTGGGTGCCCTTTTCATTTTTGCTGCTTCGGGCCGTGAGCGTATAAACAGAAAAGAGCCGCTCTCGCGACTCTTTCCCTTATCCGAAGCCCTTGACTGGTTGACAGGACAATCAAGTTCTCTTATCTCTGCTTATTCAGCGTTGATGACGGCCTTGTGAACGGCATTCCAACCGGCTGCATTGATGCCCCAGTTGTTGGTGGAGTTCTTGTTGCCGTTGATTCTAACCTTGCTTCTTTTTACTTTTTTATTGGCATTGATACCCATAGTTGTGTGTATTTTTTATTGTTTAACTTCTTGATTCACCGTGTACAATTTTGTTTTGTACGTCTCGAAAAGATTCTGCAAAATTACGAAGATATTCTGACATACGCAACTTTTTTTTGCAATGACGCAGTTTTTTTCTCAAACTCTTGCTATATGCAAAAAAATACTTATCTTTGCATTTTGAATTAAGCCGCCCTGAAAGCGGTATATGTAAGTATGATAAATTTTTAATGCGATGAAGAAAACATCTATTGTCATTCTGGCCATTGTGGGCCTGTTGGCTCTCTGCTTCCTCTGGGGCGTGGGCATCAACAACAAACTCGTCAACACGGAAGAGAACGTCTCCCAGGCATGGGGGCAGGTGGAAAACGCCTACAAGCGTCGTGCCGACCTCATTCCCCAGCTCGTGGCCACCGTGCAGGGGGCTGCCAACTACGAGAAAGGCACCCTTACCGAGGTCATCGAAGCCCGTGCCAAAGCCAGTTCGGTGCAGGTGGACGCCAACGACCTCTCCGAAGCCAATGTGGCACAATTCCAGAAAGCCCAGGACGCCCTTTCCAGCGCCCTGACACGCTCCATCAACGTCGTGGTGGAACGCTACCCCGAACTCACCGCCACGCAGGGCTTCCGCGACCTCCAGGTGCAACTGGAAGGCACCGAGAACCGCATCGCCACCGAGCGCGGACGTTTCAACGATGCCGTCAACGCCTACAACAAGATGTTGCGCCGTTTCCCCAACAACATCATTGCCGGCATCTGTGGCTTCGACAAGAAGGGCTATTTCACAGCCCCTGAAGGCAGTGAAAACCCTGTCGAGGTGAAGTTTGACTTCTGACAAGCATGAAAAAAATACTCCTTTTGCTGCTCCTGCTGCCGACACTCGCCCTGTCGGCGCAGGAGTTGTGGTGCCCCGAACCAACCAACAGGCTGGTCAACGACTACTCCGGCATGCTCTCGCCGACGCAGCGCAATGAGCTGGAACAGCGTCTTGTGGCTTTCGACGACAGCACCTCGAACCAGATTCTGGTTATCATCACCCCTTCGCTCCACGGGTGCGAGATTATGGAACTCGGCACCCGCATCGGCACCACTTGGGGTGTGGGGCAAAAGGACCTCAAAAACGGGTTGGTAATCCTCATCAAATCCAAGACCGACGAGGAACCCTACGGCGACGTGGCCCTGGTTCCGGGCTATGGGTTGGAGGGTGCGCTGCCCGATGCTTTCTGCAAGCATATCATTGATGACCAAATGATTTCGCCCCTCGGCGAAGGCGATTACTACACCGCCCTGACACAGGCGCTTGATGTCATTGAGCCTGTTTGCCGCGGCGAATACAGCTATGCCGACTACAAGGAGTCGGACCGCGCAGCCCTTTGGTTCTTCCTGGGCTTCATGCTCATTGTGGTGGTGATTCTTGTGCTGGCGCACCAGTATGACAAGAAGCACCATAAGGATGATCCGGGTGACCATTTCTCCGGCGGTTCAGGCCGTCGTGCCGGCCCCTATTGGGGCGGAGTCTTCTTCCCCCGTGGCGGCTCGTCGTGGGGTGGCGGTTCAGGCGGCTTCGGCGGCATGGGCGGCTTTGGTGGCTTCGGCGGCGGCAGTTTCGGCGGCGGCGGAGCGCACGGGCGTTTTTGAATAATTGATTGTTCTTTGTAACTGATTTTTTGTTGTTGAGGGGTCGTATATGACCCCTCTGTTTTTGTTGTTTTTCAGAACTTTAGTATGTCGGTATGCTCCTCCGTCCACACTCCGCTCCTTCCCGCTTCGATGGCTCGCACTTCGGGGCACATTTGCCCAACGGGATTGGGAGAAATGAAGGGTAAGTGTTGAGGAAATGACCCGCAGCGAGTGGCGGAAGGGCGAACGCTGCTGTGCGGAGCCGGGCAGATAGGCCTTTGCGAGTGGCAGGGCAGGGGAAGGAGAGGGCAGGGGCGGGGTTGGCCGACGGGTGATGAAAAAAGCCGTCCCGCTTGTGTGGCGGGACGGTAAAAGAATGGAGATGGATGTGCTTAAGCTTCGAGATGCTCTTTGCGGAGCAGGTCGTTGACTGTTTTGACGGGATTGAAGGTGGCTAACGGCACCTCGACAAAGAGGGTGATCCAGTTGGCCATGGCTCCGTTCCAGAGGCCGGGGAGCTCCTGCGATTTGAGCACGGTGGCTCCTTTGCTCTTCTTGCTGATGAAGCCGGTGGCGGGGTCGACATATTTGCGGAGGTCGAAGTAGCGTCCTTTGTAGTTCTTGGTGGCGCACACGAGGTCGACGGGGTTGAAGTGTGTGGCGCTGGCGAGGATGGCTTCCTGGTTGGGGTCTTTGCGGTTGATTTGGGCGGTCTCCACAATCTGGAGGCTTTTGATTCCATGGGTGTTGCGCGTGAAGAATGGTCCGCCGCCGGGTTCGCCCTGGTTGCGCACCATGCCGCAGATGCGCATGGGGCGGTTGAGCAGGTCGTGGAGGCGTTGTGCCTTCTGGTCGGGGCCGAGCTGGGTGTAGCCTTCGGGCAGTTCGAGGTGCAGTTGGCGCTGGACGAATTGCTCAATGGCGTCGAGCTGGCTGGGTGTTGCCCCGTGGTCGAGCGTGTGTAGATGGTCAAAGCACTGCTGCTGGAGGTTGAGGAGCAGGCCGGCCAGCACTTTCTTGTAGATGATGGTGCTGTGTTTCATCCAGTCCGGCACTACGTTGTCGATGTTTTTGACGAAGATGAGGTCGGCGCGCTGCTCGTTGAGGTTCTCAATGAGTGCACCGTGTCCGCCGGGACGGAAGACAAGGCGTCCCTCTTCGTCGCGCACGGGGTTGTTCTGCTCGTCGACGGCGATGATGTCGGTGTAGTGCTTCTGCTCTGAGAATGAGATGTTGAGCTTGACGTGGAAGGCATCTTCGTAGTAGCGTTTCACCTCGGCCACTTTCTTGCGGAAGAGCGCGCGGTGCTCCGGCGAGACGGTGAAGTGGAGGTTGACGGTGCCGTCGCTCATGCGGGCGTATTCGGCGCCTTCCACAATGTGCTCTTCGAGGGGTGTGCGTTGCAGGTGCCCGTATTTGTGGAACTTGAGGAGCCCCTTGGGCAGGTTGCCGTAGCCCATGTATTGCTCCTTGAGCAGGAAGTTGATGACGGTGGAGAAGTCGCCGCGGTCCATATAGTCGCCGAAGTCGGCTTGGTGTTTGGCCATACAGGCTACGAGGTCGTCGAAGAAAGCAAAGGTGCGTATTTTTTCAAGGAATTCTTTGACCGAAGGGTGTTCCTTCTCAATCTTGTAGTCGATGCCGAAATAGGTGGCTGCAAAGGCGTAGAGGTCCTTGAACATGCGGGTGGCAGCCCCTGAGGCGGGCACGAATTTAAGGATTTTCTTGCCTTGCGAGGCTGTAGCGTAAAGGGAGGCGTAGCGGTTGATGTCGTCGTCGGTGAGGCGGAGAATGCCTCCGTTGTCGACTGTGGCGGCTTCGACAAGCTCGGTCTTGGGGAACCCTTGGCGGAAGTTGTCGATTTGGTGCTGTACGTCAGCTTCGGTAAGACCGAGGCTGGCAATTTGCTGGAGGTCTTGGGCGGAGAACTTGGCGGACATAGACAGAGGGCTTTAATGATTAAATGTCGCCAAAGTCGGCGCGGCCCAGGGTCTTGTCGCCGGTCACTTTGACGGTACTGGTGACGGTTTCGCCTTCTTTCAGACGGATGGTGCGCTCGCCCTGGCGATAGTAGAATTTGTGGTTGAGGGTGTCGGGCTCGTCGATGCGTGCCTGGATGGTGAAGATGGCGGGAGCATAGAAGAAGGTGCGGTAGACGCCGTTCTGGTCGCACTGGCCGGTGTCGGAGATGGTTCCAACGATGTTGTTATTGGGGTCTTCCTCGTTGTTTTTAACGTATTGGATTTTGACCCAAGCACCCGGAGCAGGGAGGTTGTTGTTCTTGGAATCTAATACTGTGACCTCGATATAGCATTTGGTATCCTTCTCGCAAGAGCCAAATGAGAGGAAAGATAACGCGCTGATAAACAGAAGTCCCAAAATAGGCAGAGTTTTTTTCTTCATAATTTTTCTTGTATTTTGTGTTTATATGAATTTTTTTGACTACTTTTGCATCTGCAAAGATAATAAAAAAAGACGGTATGACAACAAAAAAATTTTGTTTTCTGATTGCTTTTCTCGCGTTTCTGACGGGAATCAATGCACAAACGGCTGTGAAACAGGCAGGAAAGGGTGAGAAGGTGTACTATGTAAAAATTGAAACTTCTTATGGCGACATGGTGGTCAAATTGTATAATGAGACCCCTCTTCACCGCGATAATTTTTTAAAATTGGTGAAAGACGGCACGTATAACGACGTGCTTTTCCATCGTGTTATCAATCAGTTTATGATTCAGGGCGGAGACCCCAATTCGCGCAATGCCAAGCCGGGACAGATGCTGGGCGACGGCGACGTGGGATACACCATCCCAGCGGAGTTTGTGCCGAGCTTGTACCACAAGAAAGGAGCCTTGGCGGCGGCCCGCCAGGCCGACCAGGTGAACCCCGAGAAACGGTCGTCCGGCTGCCAGTTCTACATTGTGCAGGGCGACAAGTGGGATGCCGGACGGCTGAAGATGGTGGAGCAGCGCATGGGGCGCACCTTCACCAAGGAACAGGCCGAGGTGTACGCCACGTTGGGTGGCACGCCTTTCCTTGACGGGGACTATACGGTCTTCGGCGAGGTGGTGGAAGGCATGGAGGTGATTGACAAGATTGCCGCAGTGCCGTGCGGGCCGATGGACAGGCCGCTTGAGGATGTTAAAATGAAGATGACTATTATTGAAAGATGAGCATACTAAACGACAAAATTCAGGCCTATATCGAGGATATCCAGGCCACTCAGATTGAAAACATTCAAGACAGAGCTGCGCGGGTGGAGATGTTCCGCGTGAAGTATTTGGGCAAGAAGGGTGTAATCAACGAGCTCTTCGAACAGTTCAAGGCTGTGCCCAACGACGAGAAGAAGGAGCTCGGCAAGGCTCTCAACATGCTGAAGACGGCTGCAACCCAAAAGATTGAGGAGTTCAAGGCTTTTGTTGAGGAGCACCAGACGCAGGAGAGCACCAACGACCTGACGATGCCTACGGACTTTTCCGAGATGGGTAGCCGCCATGTGCTCTCGGTGGTGATGAACGAGATTATTGACATCTTCTCGCGCATTGGTTTCACGGTGGCAGAGTCGGTGGAGATTGAGGACGACTGGCACCTGTTCTCGGCACTCAATTTCCCCCACGACCATCCGGCCCGCGACATGCAGGACACCTTCTTTGTGGAGAAGGAGGAGGGCAAGCAGGAGGTGGCTCTGCGCACCCACACCTCGTCGGTGCAGGTGCGTGTGATGGAGAACAACAAGCCCCCCATCCGTATTATCGCGCCGGGGCGTGTGTTCCGCAACGAGGCTATCAGCGCCCGCGCCCATTGCATCTTCCACCAGGTTGAGGCACTGTATGTTGACAAGAACGTGTCGTTTGCCGATTTGAAGCAGACGTTGCTCTACTTTGCCAAGGAGATGTTCGGCGAGCAGACACAGATACGTCTGAGGCCGTCGTACTTCCCCTTCACAGAGCCTTCGGCCGAGATGGACATCTCCTGCGGCATTTGTGGCGGCAAGGGCTGCAACATCTGCAAGGGTACAGGCTGGCTGGAGATTCTGGGCTGCGGCATGGTGGACCCCAATGTGTTGAAAGCATGTGGTATAGACCCGAACGAGTATAGCGGTTTCGCTCTCGGCATGGGTGTGGAACGAATGGCCATGCTGAAGTATCAGGTGCGCGATCTGCGACTCTATTTCGAGAATGACCTCCGCTTCCTGAAACAGTTCGACACGATAGTATAAAACTCCTGCACTGCAAGAGGATACGCAATTGCATGTTGCAGAGGTATCGCCGGGGCTTGTGGCGGGTATTCAGTCCCGCCGCGTGAAGAGGCTTGGAGGGGCTTTGCAGGTTGTATGCAAGTGGCACCTCTTGCGGGTGATTATCAATTGTTTAGTGGAATGAGCAAGATTTCGTTGAACGGGATGCATTTCTATGCGTTCCATGGATGTTTTGCCGAGGAGCAGGCCATTGGCACTCACTTTGTGCTGGATGTGGCTTTCGAGACGGATACGCATCGTGCACAAAAGTCTGACAATATAGCGGATACGGTGAGTTATCTGGATGTTTACCAGGCTGTGAAACGCGAGGTGGAGCGGCCGTCGCACCTGCTGGAGCATGTGGGTGAGCGGGTGGTCCATGCATTGTTGGCAGAATTCGCTGCCATTGAGCACGTTGAGGTGAGGGTGACGAAGCTGAACCCCCCATTGGGAGGGCAGTTGGATTCTGTGACGGTGGAGATTACAAAAGACCGTGCTCAGTGAAGCTGTAGTATCCGGGTTGGCCTTCGGGCAGGATGCCCACGATGAGATGGTCGACAAGTTTGATGCTTAGTATTTTCCCGGCTTGTTCAATGCGGCGGGTGAGGTCTTTGTCGACACTGCTTGGGGCAAGGCTGCCGGAGGGATGATTGTGGGCAACGGCAATGGCTACAGCATTGTATTGCAGGGCTTCGCGGAAGATGATGCGGAGGTCGACGGTGGTTTGGGTGAGCCCGCCAGACCCTATGCGAAGGCGGCGGACGACTTTGTTGCGCTGGTTGAGGTAGATGGCCCAGAACTCCTCGTTGGGGAGGTCCCAGATTGTGGGGCCTATGTAGTGAAAGAGGTCTTCGCTGCCGTGGACAATATCTTCTTTGACTTCCCGTGCTTCGCGCATCATGCGGTTGCCCAGTTCGAGGGCGGCGAGAACGGTGACCGCCTTGGCCATTCCCAATCCTTTGTGTGCTTTCTTCAAGTCGTTGATTTCCATACGCGATAGTTCGGTAAGGCTGTTGTTTGACAATTGTAGCAGCTGCTTGGCCAGATCGATGGCGCTGGTGCCCGTCACACCGGTGCGGAGCAGGATGGCTATGAGCTCGCTGTCGGTAAGACTTTTTTTGCCCTGAGAGAGCATCTTTTCACGGGGGCGGTCTTCCTCTGCCCAGAGGTTGATGGGGAGGTTTGCGCGGGTAGCGTTGGCGTTGTCTTCGTTCATGTCGGTTCTATTTTTTTGCAAAAATACGGCTTTTTTTGGAAAAATGCTTGTTGTGTCGATAAAATTTGTTATCTTTGCATGTTCAAAAAGTGTAATAACTAATTAAAACTTTAACACGTAAGATATGCAGAATAAAGGACTTATTAGATTTCTTACATGGGCATTTGTCTTGGTATGTTTGTATCAATTGTCGTTCACTTTTGTTACGAGCAGGGTTGAGAAGAACGCAGCAAAAGCGGCAGACGCCTATGTTCAGAGCACAACCGCGCAAAATTTAATCAACACCAAGTCGCATGGTGATGCTCTGTATGCACAAACGCTGAAAGATTCTCTTTCCATTGCCCGCGAGGCCGCTTACTTGGACTCGATGGCAAGCGAGAAAGTCTATCTGGGTTACACCTACCGTCAGTGTCAGGCTCGCGAGATTAACCTCGGTCTGGACCTGAAGGGTGGTATGAATGTGATGCTCGAAGTTTCCACTGTTGATGTGGTTCGCGCATTGGCTGGTCACACTGAGGACTCGGTGTTCAACAAGGCCATCGACATGGCTCTTGCCACGCAGAAGAAGACCACCAACCGCGACTTCGTGTCATTGTTCTACGATGCAATCCGTCAGGTTAATCCCGATGTGCAGCTGGCTTCCTACTTCAACACCCAGCTGCGTGACCGCATCAAACTGAATGATGATAACGACGCGGTGATTAAGGTCGTCAAGGAAGAGGCTGCCAGTGCCTACGACCGCACATACGAGATTCTCCGCCAGCGTATCGACAAGTTTGGTGTGGCTCAGCCCACCATCCAGCAGTTGCGTGCTTCGGAGCGCATCCTCGTCGAGTTGCCGGGTGTGAAGGATCCCCAGCGTGTCCGTAAACTCCTTCAGGGTACTGCCCAGTTGGAGTTCTGGCTGACCTATGACAATTCCGAAGCTTATCGGATGCTTGACAAGGTGGATTCTTATATCTCCTCTATTGGCGGCACCGAAGCCAATACCGAGGAGACGGCTCAGGTGGTGGACACCGCTGCCGAGCCTGTTGCCGAGAGCGACTCGCTGCTGAGCGCCCTGGGTGCTGACAATAACACTGAGAGTGCTTCGACCGATGAGCTGTCAAAGGATCACCCCCTCTTTAATGAGAATATGTTGATGCCGAACATCAACCCCCAGGGTGGTCTGCTCGAAGGTCCTGTTGTCGGTTATGCTCACGCTAAGAGCCGTGATGCCATCAGCCGTATGATTGCTACTGCTTTTGAAAAGCGCATCATCGACAGCCGCACCGTGAAGTTCCTCTGGAGCGCCAAGCCCGTTCAGGACGGTTCCGACATCTATCAGCTTTTTGCCATCCGCATCAATACCCGCGACGGTGCCGCCCTGCTTGACGGTAGCGTCATCACCGATGCCCGTCAGGACTTCAGCAATGCCGGCGGCAACGAGATTTCCATGACCATGAATAGTGAGGGTGCCCGCGACTGGAAGCGTATCACCGGTGAGAATGTAGGCAAGTGCATTGCCATCGTTCTTGACGATTTGGTCTATTCCGCTCCTGTTGTCAACGGCGAGATTGCCGGTGGGCGTTCTTCCATTACGGGTAGTTTCACGCTGGAAGAGGCCAAGGACCTTGCCAACATTTTGAAGTCTGGTAAGCTGCCCGCACCTGCTGTGATTGTCCAGGAGGCTGTGGTTGGTCCTTCGCTGGGTCAGGAATCCATCAACAAGGGTCTGATTTCCTTCATCCTTGCTTTCATCATTGTTCTTATTTATATGGTGGTGTTCTACAATCGCGGCGGCTGGGTTTCGGCCATCGCCCTTGTGACCAACATCTTCTTGCTGTTCGGTGTGCTCGCTTCGGTGGGTGCAGTTCTTACCATGCCTGGTATCGCAGGTATAGTGTTGACTTTGGCAATGGCTGTGGACGGCAACGTTATTATATATGAACGTATCAAAGAAGAGTTGCGAGCCGGTTCGAGCATGGCCAATGCTGTGTCGGCAGGTTTCAGCAACGCTTATTCCGCTATTATTGACGGCCAGGTTACCACCTTCCTGCTGGGTATCGTTCTGATTATGTTCGGTTCGGGTCCTGTCCAGGGCTTTGCCGTGACTCTCTGTATCGGTATTGTCACCTCGCTGTTCACCTCTATTTTCATCACCCGTCTCTGCATCGACTGGATGTTGAACCACAAGAAGAAGATGAATTTCTCCTTCCCCTTCTCGGAGAATTTCATGCGCAACGCCAACTACGACTTTATCGGCCGTCGCAAGCTTTTCTACACCATTGCTGTCTGTGCCGTGGCAATCTGCCTTATCGGTATCTTTGCCCGTGGCCTGAGCCGTGGTATTGACTTCACCGGTGGTCGCACCTATGTGGTTCGCTTTGACCAGCCCGTCAATGCTGTTGACGTTCGTTCTGCCCTCGACAAACAGTTTGGCGAGGCTCCTGAAGTCAAGACCTATGGCCCCAGCTCTCAGTTGAAAATCACCACCAAGTATAAATTCAATGAGGATGGTGAATCTGTGAACAACGAGATCGCCTCTCTGCTGTATGCCGGTACAAAAGACTTCTTCGCCAATACAATTACTGAGGACGAGTTCCGCAGCACCGAGACCAACCCGCTGGGTATTATCCAGTCCGAACAGGTTGGAGCTTCGATAGCCAACGACCTTGTCCGAAATGCCTTCTTGGCAGTTATTGGTGGTCTGCTTGTCATGTTTGTTTACATCGGTCTCCGTTTCCGCAGCTGGCGTTTCGGTGTGGGTAGTGTTGTGGCTCTGGCTCACGACACCATCCTCGTCATCGGCTTCTTTGCCCTGTTGCATGGGCTGCTCCCCTTCAACCTTGATGTGGATCAGTCGTTCATTGCGGCGGTGTTGACGGTTATCGGTTACTCTATTAACGCAACTGTGGTTATTTTCGACCGTGTGCGCGAATACCGCAAGCTCTATCCCAAGCGTACTCTCAAAACTCACATGAACGATGCTATCAATTCAACTTTGGCTCGTACAATCAACACCAGCGGTACCACATTCTTCACGCTGTTGATGATGTTCATCTTCGGTGGTGAGGTCATCCGTGGCTTTATCTTCGCCATTCTGGTTGGTGTTGTCTGCGGTGTCTTCTCCTCGGTGTGCATTGCATGCTCCGTGGTGTTTGAGATTTCCCGCCGCGAGCAAAAACAAATTGAGGCATAAATTCTCAGCTCTATAAGATAATGAAGTATATCCTCTTCATAGTAGGAATGGTCCTCTGGGTCGGGATTAGCTCGCGCAAGTACATGCGCAAGCAGGTCTCCGACCTGGAGGATGACTCCTATCAACCGCAAAAGCCCTCTCGCCCTGCTTTCGAGTCACTATTTGTTGACGAGGCCAAGACAGAGACTTCTTTTGCTGAAGAGGAAGCTGCCGCTGGCTATTTCACATACGAGTCAGAGCCCGCAGCCCCGCAGTCAGCTTCGGCTGCTGCACCTACTGCTGTCTCTTCTTTTGCAAGAGGGACCATGCAGGTTGATAGGGAACCGGCGGGTGCCGATTTTGATTTGCGACAGGCCATTATCTACCACACTATCCTCACGGCCAAATATGTGCCGGAGGTAAATCTACATGAAATTAATTAATCCTTTATAGTAATAATACCTAAAAGAGTATGTTTAAAAAAGTACTAATGACAATCGGTCTGCTGCTGATGGCGAACTTCGTCCTCGCACAGGGTACTATTAAAGGTACCATTATCGATTCGAAGACAAAAGAGCCAGTGCCTTTTGCCAACGTCGTTGCTAAGCAAGACGGAAAACAAATCAAGGGTACGCAGACAGACATGGATGGTAATTTTACTCTTAAGCCCCTGAATGTCGGCCAATACGAGATTCAGGCCTCGTGTGTAGGCTACAACACCTACACTCGTGAAGACTTTACGGTAAAAGCATCCGGCTTCTCTGTCTGTAACATTGAATTGTCAACTGCCTCCAAGACTCTGGAAGTGGTTGAAATTAAGGAATCCAAAAACCCGATTATCGATATCGGATCTGCAGAATCTGGTGAGCGTGTCTCAGCCGAGGCTATTGCGCAGATGCCCGGTACCTCTGTCGAGAACATCGTTGCCGCTGTCGGTGGTGTCGGTTATAATGATGGTGGTACGGGTACGGCCCGTGGTGAGGACAACATGGTCACCAACGTCGGCGGTGTCCGCAAACGTACGGGTGTCAATGTCCCTAAAGAGGCTATTGCCGAAATTCAGGTCATCCTTGGTGGTACCCCCGCCAGCATCGGTGAAGCTATCGGTGGTACCCAGATTATCACCCTTAAACCGCCTTCGAGTCAGTTCAAGGGCTACTTCAGCCTTGAGTCCATTCTTGACTACCGCCTGTGGAACCGTCTCACGGCCTATATCACTGGCCCCGTTGTCAAGCAGGATTTGAAAGACGAAAACGGTAATATTACCGGTGACAGAACCCTCATAGGTTTCCGTCTCACTTCGCAAGGCACTTATCAGCATAACCCGTTCTATCGTCCTCGCGACCATCGCTACATGGTTGTCAACGATGACCTCGTTCGTCAATTCGAACAGGCTCCTATTGATTATGACCCCGTCACGGGTACAACGAACTACTCTGCCGAAAGAGGTCTAACCCGCGAAAACTATGTCGAGGTGTCGACCTTGTCCAAAAAGAACTTTGGTGGTGATGCAAGCCGTGTCCCCCATACTGCTTCCTATTCCATCAAGAACAACCTGTCGTTCGACATCCGTTTCTCCGATTATGCCACTTTGGCTATCACGGGAGACCTGAACTACAGCTACAGCCCCAACAATTCGCTTGCTCCTCTGAACATGTCCCGCAGCGCAAACGGTGTCTCTCGCGACCTTGACTGGTCCGTGACTGTTGATTTCACCCAGCGCTTCCCGGATGAAGAGCCTACTAATGTTGAAAACACCGATGGCTCCTCGTCAAATGGCCGTGCTATCAAGAATGTCATGTATAACATCGTGGCCATGTTCGAGCGCGACCGTGCCCGTTCTTATAACGAAGTCTTTGGTGGCGACCTCGGCGATGTCTTCAAATATGGTTACATCGGTCGTCTTGTGACGGAACAGCACCCCAGCTATGAACTTGTCCCCAACTACAGCTATAATGGTATCAGCCGTGCTGCTATGGTTCAGAACAGTTGGTACGATGTTATTGATTGGTCCACCTTTGAACCGTATGCTCCCAATCAGGTGTTAGCCAACTACGACCTCCAGCTTCTCGGCATTCCTGATGTTGCCGGCAACCTTACCAATATCGACATGCTTCGTTTTTACAAGGGTCTTGCCAATGGCGACAGCCCGGCCAATATTTATGGTATTATCAACAATGTGGGTGTCCAGAACACAGGCTTCGCTTTCGCTCAGGATGACTACATCTATGTAGCAGCTAAGGCTTCCGCTGAAATCAAGGGCCACTCTTTGGAAATTGGTTTCCAATATGACCGTATGGACCGTTCTTACTATGAACTGGCAGCCACCTCTCTTTGGACCATCATGCGTCAGAACGCCAACCGCCACATCTCCCAGATGGACCTCAGCAAGCCCACCTATACTTGGGAAGGTTCTACTCTCTATGTCACTTTTGACCGTTTGCTCAATAAGGAAGGTCAGTCCTACTTTGACCGTGCCATGCGTAACTGGCTCGAGTGGAGTGGCGATGAGAAGGGTGAAGTTACTTTCCTCGATATTGACCGTTACACCCCCGATGAATATGTGAAGGCTGGTGGCCTTAACATGTTCTCTTCTGACGAGTTGTTCAACAATGGTTCCTCGTTGGTATCCTATTATGGCTACGACCACGCAGGTAAGAAATACAACAGCAGCAACTGGAGTCTTGATGACTTCTTCAACCCCCGCGATCCCCAGTATCGTTACATTCCTGCTTACACCCCCACTTACATGGCTGGTTACATCCAGGATCAGTTCTACTTCTCTGACCTTATCTTCAACGTAGGTGTCCGTGTCGACATTTTCGATGCTAACCAGAGCGTGTTGAAGGATCCCTATCTGTTGTATGACTCCTGGACTGTCAAGGATCTGAAAGACAACAAGGCCCCCTATCAGGGTGATATCTACTCTGGTGCCGGCGACAACTGGATTGTTTATGTTGATGCTGCCGATGCTGACAACCCCACCATTTATGGTTACCGTAACGGTTCCACCTGGTATGATGCCAATGGTGTTGAACTCAGTTCTCCCAATTCAATTGCAGGTAAGTCTGGTAAACCCACTCCTTATCGTACCCCCGACGGTCAGAAGGCTCTTACCAACAACACGGTTAGCTCGACTGCCTTCGAGGACTACAAACCTCAGGTTGTTGTCCAGCCCCGTATCGCTTTCTCCTTCCCCATTGGTGAAAACTCTCAGTTCAAAGCCAGCTACGACATTATCGCCCGCCGTCCTTCCGGCAACTGGCGTGCTGAATATCTGAAATATCTCTACATGTCTCAGATTACTGCCATCAACAACCCCAACCTGAAACCCGAACGCATCACCAACTATGAGCTCGGTTTCCAGCAGGCTCTTAACAAAAACAATGCTATCAGCATCAGTGCCTTCTACAAAGAAACCCGCGACCTGATCCAGGTTGTCCAGTATGCAGGTGCTGACCCCAACAACAACTACTATTCCTACGACAATATCGACTTCAAGACCACTAAGGGTATCACCATCAGCTATGACCTCCGTCAGTCCAAGAACATCCGTGTCAATGCCAACTACACCCTTCAGTATGCTGAAGGTACAGGTCTGACTGGCACCACGATGCAGGAACTTATCAAGGAAGGTTACACGACCCTCAAGATGCTCAATCCTATTGCTGATGACCGTCGCCATGAGTTCAAGGTCAACTTTGACTTCCGCTATCTTGGTGGCAAGAGATACAACGGTCCCACCATCACCCGCAAGGTTACTGACAAGGAAACTGGCGAGGACCGTCAGGAAGTTGTCAAGCTCCTTGAAAACTTTGGTATTGATATCGTCGCCGTTGCGCAGTCTGGCCGTCCTTACACCAAGGCTTTCAGCAACACCCAGAGTACTATTGTCGGTAGCTACAACGGAGCCCGTCTGCCATGGGGTTTCTATCTGGATCTCATCATTGACAAACGCTTCCCAATCAAGGTTGGCAAACGTGAGTCCATGCTCTCCATCGCTCTCAGTGTCACAAACCTTCTTGACATCCGCAATACCACCAGTGTTTGGGCTGTCACAGGTAACCCCGACGATAACGGCTACCTGACCGACCCCGAGACACAATCGGTTATCGAGCGCTATCTTGATCCTGATGCCTTCCGTGATATGTACTCAGTATTCTACTTGAGCAATAACTACTGGAGATACTCCACTCCTCGTCGCTTCATGGCTACAATAGCATACTCGTTCTAATTCCTAACGTGAAAAAAATACTTAGATATGAAGAATATATTTAGCAAATTAGTATTGGTGGCTTTCCTTTTCACCGCCTTGCCTGGGACCTCGCTCGCCGTGGATTGCAAGGTCTGTAAAAAGACTTCCGCCCACAAGGCCGCTGTACAGTCCAAAGCCGCTGTGTGCAAAAGAGCACAGAGTACCGCTGAGCTGAATGTCAACAACGTCAGAGCCCTTATCAATGGCTATGGCAACATGTGGTACGATGGTAGTGTGGCTCAATACCACCTGCCCAAAAACAGCAACACTTGTCCTCTTTTCTGCGCTGCATTGTGGATTGGCGGTACAGATGTCAATGACCAGCTCCGTATCGCCGCTCTGCGTTTCGGTTCAGAGGGCGACGACTACTGGCCTGGTCCTCTTGAGTTGAAGACCGCCTCTGTCGACCTTCCTGTCTGTAACCAGTTCGACCGGCACTATATCATCACTAAGAACGAAGTTTTGGAATTCATGTCCATGTTCGACTATAGTGATCAAGGTGCAACCCCCAATGAGCATTTCTCCCCCGATGCCGTTCCCGCCACTATTAAAAACTGGCCCGCTTCTGGTATCAATGCCAACCAGTCTCCCTATTTGGCTCCTTACTATGATGCCAACCACGATGGTGCCTACAATTGGGAAGACGGTGACTATCCCTACTATGATTTCAACAATGCTCTTTGCCCCCGCACGCTGAAAGCTCAGTGGGGTCGTGACTACACTTCGCACGTCACCACCACCCTTGAGACCGAGGCCGGCATTGTGACCGGTGGTCTTCTTTCCGACCAGGTGCTGAAGGGCGACCAGACCATTTGGTGGGTTTTCAACGATATGGGTAATGTCCATACCGAGTCTCTCGGTCAACCCATTGGTATGGAAATCCGTGCTCAGGCTTTTGCCTTCTCCACCAACGACGAAATCAATAACATGACTTTCTACACCTACGAAATCATCAACCGTTCCACCTATGAATTGCGCGAAACCTACTTCAGCCAGTGGGTTGATGCTGACCTTGGTTATGCCTTTGATGACTATGTGGGTTGCGATGTCAAGCGTGGTCTTGGCTACTGCTACAATGGTGATGAGGACGATGGTCCTGGTTCCGGCTCCTATTCCGGTATCCCTCCTGCCGTAGGTATCGACTTCTTCCAGGGTCCTTACATGGATCCCGATGGTAAGGACAATCCTAAGATTGATATCGCAAAAATGCGTGCCTACTATCCTCAGCAACTCGATCATTATCGTCTCGCCGATGGAACGTATGACACCATCAGCCTTACCGACGATGCCGACCTCTACTACCCCAATGCATGGTACTTTGTCCCCGGCGATGCTATTGGAAACTGCGCCATCAATGGTGTGAACTTCGGTAACAACATTGTTGACGATGAGCGTTTCGGTATGCGTCGATTCGTCTACTACGATAACAGCTCCAACTCAATCAATGGTGAACCTGCTAAGGCTACCGACTACTATAACTACCTGCGTGGTTACTGGAAGAACGGTCAGCGCATGAAATACGGTGGAAACGGTATTTCAACAGGTACTACCGACTTCGACTGCGACTTCATGTTCCCTGGCGACAGTGATCCTCTCCACTGGGGTACCAATGGCAACGAGGTTGATTACTGGACAGAGGTCTCTGCTGGAAACTCTCCTAACGACCGTCGTTTCATGCAGTCCGCTGGTCCTTTCACCCTGAAGCCCGGCGCTTTGAACTATGTCACTGTGGGTATTCCTTTTGCCCAGGCTCCTTCTGGAAAAGCATTCTCTTCTGTCGAACTCCTCCGCGAGATTGACGATGTTTGCCAGGCTCTGTTCGAGAACTGCTTCAAGGTCCTTGATGGCCCCGATGCTCCCACACTTATTGCCCAGGAGATGAACAACGAAATCATCCTCTACATCAAGTACGACAACCCCGGTAGCAACAACTACGGTGAGAAATACTCTGAGGTTGATCCTGCCATCGTCCGTTCTTACACCGATGCCAGCGGCAACACTGTTTTCTATTCCGACGAAGACCGTAGTTACAAATTCGAGGGCTTCCAGATTTATCAGCTGAAAGATGCCAATATCTCCATTGCTGACATCCGCGACATCACCAAGGCTGCCCTCGTTGCCCAGTGCGACGTGCGCAACTTCTATGATGAGATTGAAAGCATCACTTTCGACTCTGCCAGCCGTACCTACGACACCGTTTTCAACGAGAATCCCAGTCTGCCTATCGGAACCCTTGTCAACTACACCCGCAACAGCACCACGGGTCTTATGACCCCCAATATTATGGTTGAAGGTTCCAACCAAGGCATTCAGCACGTTTTCCGCATCAAGACCGACGCTTTTGCAACAGGTCGTAATTCCACTCTTGTCAATAATAAAGAGTACTACTTCGTTTGCATTGCATACGCACAGAACCGTTACAAAGAGTTCGCCGTTGAGGCCGATAAACTCGATGGTCAGAAAGAGCCCTATCTTGCTGGCCGTAAAGACGAGTTTGGCCGCACCATTACTCCTATTGTTGCCATTCCTCACGATCCCGCCTCTGAAAATGGTGGCACCGTTGTGAATGCCGAGTTTGGCATGTGCCCCAACATCACCCGTATCGAAGGCTATGGCAATGGTGGTTCCGTACTCCGTCTCACCGAAGAGAGCATTGCCGAACTTATGGGTGCTCCCGGTCAGCCTGGCAAACCTGCCGGTAAACTCAGAAACGATGCAAATGGCATGCTTGCCAATCCTTGTCAGATCCTCAACCCCAGATACGAAGAGAACTACGGTCCCATCCATGTCGAGGTTATCGACCCGCTGAACGTCAAGGTTGGTAAATACGTCATCAAGTTTGACCAAGATTCTAACATCAACGATTGCGGCTGGGTAATCTCCAAGTCTCCTGAAGACCCCACCTATGCCACCAACCCCTACATCTATGATAATGTCGAGAGTGTCCATTCCGACTTTGCTCTTGGCCGCTACAATGAGCAGCTCTTCCTTGACCTTGGCATTGCCGTTGCGTTGAGCAATCCTCAGGGTGTCGCCACTCCGCTTGCCATCACCACTCAGAACAGCGAGAACTATGCTTCCCGTTATTGGGGCGGTTTCGTCAACAATAACTCTCTCATTTCCTCCTCTGTTCGCTACCAAAACAATGAGACTCCTTGGTTGCTCAATATCAGCGACGATGATAGTTACTGGGTGCAAAACTGGGTGCGTTCGGGTACCCAATTTGCCGCCGGTACTCGCAGCATCTTCACTACCACCACTGGTGAGGTCAACTACAGTGAGAACTATGTTGATGAGGACTACTTCAAGAGCCAGCTCCTTTCTGCCAATGGCCAGGCCTCCAGTATTGGTGTCGACCGCTTCCAGGTCTTCGAGAGTGTTGCCGGTGGCTGGGCTCCTTACGGCCTCGTTTCCACACTCCCCTTCCATCCCGGCTTCTGCTATCGCTACTATGTGGCAGGCAATGACGTTCTCGACAGCCTGTCCCGTATTAGCTCGGTCTTTGCCCGCACCTACAATTACTGGACCATTGTCCGTAAGACGATGGATAACTTCCGTAACAAGTCTCTTAACTTCAATGATCTGTCCAAGCTCCCCAGCGTTCGTATTGTCTTCACCAACGATACTTCTAAATGGACTCGCTGCCCGGTTCTTGAAATGTGCGATGACTACACTCAGTCCGAAGGCAATGCTCGTCGTTTCCAGATGCGCCGCCACGCCTCTGTCGACAAGCTGGGTCGTACCGCTGCCGAGCTCGGTGTAACTCCCGATGTGGATGATGTCAACAATCCTGCTTACATCAGCGAGGACGGTATGGGTTGGTTCCCCGGCTATGCCATCAATACCACCACTGGTGAGCGTCTCAACATCATGTTCGGTGAAGACTCTCGCTTCATCCAGTACAATGGCACCGACATGATGTGGAATCCCTCCTTCGCCCTCACCGAGGGTACTCAGAATTATGTCATGGGTGGCCGCCACTTCATCTATGTGATGAATGCTACCGACCAGACGTTCTATGACATTGTCAATGGCCGCAACTCCATTGTCACCTCTTACAAGACCCCGTCTTACGATGCCGGTCGCTGGGCCGTCGGCATGCTCCGTTCTCTCGACCGTCTCATGGACTTCACTCCTGTATCCGATGTGGACCGTCTGCGTTGCTACCATGGCATCCTTGATGGTGAGAGCACTTCTCTCATCCCCCAGCGTGACTCTGCCTCCTTGCTCTTTGCCTCTGTTGCTTGGGTCAACATGCCCTTGGTCAATCCGCGCTTCCAGTTCAAGAACCCCATTGACATGCCCTGCGATGTGACTATCGACCTTGACGTCAACACGCCCTATGGCCGTTACCTCTCGCCCAATGGCGCGGCAGTCCGTCTCTTCGACAATGCCGAGGTTCAGAACGCCAACTATCCCATGTACATGTTCGAGCTGACTCCCGACATCGCCACGCTCACCAACCAGGCCTCTCGCGATGGTGCAACCAAGAGCTATCAGGATTCCATCCTCAGCCTTATCAATGTTGTCCCGAACCCCTATTACAGCTATTCTGCCTACGAGACTGTCAGCCAGTTGGAGACCAAAGTCCGCTTTGTCAATGTCCCCACCGGTACGGTCATCTCCATCTACACTGTTGATGGCACCATGGTCCGTCGTCTCGGCCCCACGGCAGGTACTGCTACCACCCTCGACTGGGATCTCCACAACCACACGGGTATCCCCATTGCCGGTGGTGTCTATCTCATCCATTTCAAAGTTCCTGGTATTGGCGAACGTGTTGTCAAATGGTTTGGCACCATGCGTCCTGTCGACCTGAACTCGTTCACATTCTAAGCACTGTTTGTTAATCTTTAAAAATGACAGAAATGAAAAACATAATTAGAATATTTGCTGTAGTAGCCATCATGGTACTCATGTCCGCCGAGTCCGTTTGGGCTGGTAACGACAGGCGTAGAGGTACTGCTGGTGCCACGGAGTTGCTTATCAACCCGTGGGCCCGCAGCACTGGCTGGGGAAGTGCCAATGTGGCCAATGTTCGTGGCCTGGATGCTTTCTATTCGAACATCGCTGGTCTCAGTTACGTCAATAAACTCGAATTCACCTACACCAACACCATGCTCTATGGTGGTGTCCGTGGTCTTAACAGCGGTGCTTCTATCAACGCTCTTGGTCTTGGCATTCGCCTCTTCGACCGTGGTGTCATGGGCATCAGCCTCATGTCTATGGGCTTTGGCGATATTGACAAGACCACTGTCGAGAGTCCTGAACCCATCAATGGTACCTTCTCGCCCACTCTGATGAATATTAATGTGGCTTACTCTCACATCTTCACTGCCTCCATTCGTGGTGGTGTCAACATCAAGATCATCAGTGAGTCCACAGACAATATCTCTGCCAGTGGCTTTGCCATCGATGCTGGTATTCAGTATGTCACCGGTGCCAACGATGAACTCAAATTCGGTATCAGCCTGAAAAACTGGGGGCCTGCCTTTAGTTTCGATGGTACTGGTTTGACCTTCACCTTTGTCAACGATGCAGGTAACAATATGACTGCCGAGTTCCGTGCCAGCAACATGGAGCTTCCCACCTGCCTCAACATCGGTATCTCCTACGACTTCCTCTTCGAAGCCCTGAGCCAGCGTCTCACCGTTGCCGGTGCCTTCACCTCCAACGCCTTCCTCAAGGACAACTTCTCTCTTGGTTTAGAATACAGCCTGCTCAACATGTTCAACCTTCGTTGCGGCTATGTCTACCAGACCGACATCTTCGACGAGAGCCTCCGCACCACCGCCAACACGGGTCTTTGTGCCGGTGCCTCTGTCGATGTGCCCCTGTCAAAGAAAGGCAGTGACAATCCCACCTATCTTACTATCGACTACTCCTACCGCACCAGTGCCAACCTTCGCGGCACCCATGCCATCGGAGGCACCTTCCGATTCTAAGAGGGAAATCACATAAAACAAAGTTAGGAAAGGCTTTCATAGCCTTTCCTAATTTTTAAACGCTTTCACATTTCAAATCTTTAAATCTATCATGTCAGAAATCAAATATTATAGTGAAGAAGGGTTGCAGAAGCTGAAAGACGAGCTCCACCACCTCATCGCTGTTGAGCGTCCTGCCGCATCTGCTGCCATTGCTGAAGCACGCGACAAAGGCGACCTCTCCGAAAATGCCGAGTACGATGCTGCCAAAGAGGCCCAAGGCCATCTCGAAGCCCGTATCTCCAAGCTTCAGGACCTCGTTGCCAATGCCCGTCTCCTTGACGAGTCCAAGATTGACACCTCAAAGGTATTGCTCCTTTCTAAAATCACCATCCGCAATATCAAGAACAATGCCAAGCAGGTCTACACCATTGTTCCCGAAAGCGAAGCCAGTCTCAAAGAGGCAAAAATCTCCGTCACCTCGCCTTTTGCACAAGCCTTCTTGGGCAAGCGTGCGGGCGACACCGTCGACGTCGTTGTCCCTGCCGGCACCATGCAATTCGAAATCCTCACCGTTGAACGCTAAACCCTCCTCTGTCATGGAAACACGTCTTTTCCCCGTCGAGGGCATGGCCTGTCCCAACTGCAAGAAACGTCTTGAGGAAGCCCTGCTCCGTCTTGACGGTGTCGAGGCCGCTCAGGCCAGTGTCGAGCTTAAACAAGTAGAAGTAACTTACGATTCTTCCCGTGTGACCCCTGCCCAGATGCAGGAGACTGCCGAGGATTGCGGCTACGATCTTTCGATATGAAAACCCTTACCACCTGCACCATCCCCGTTGTGGGCATGATGTGTGCAGCCTGTTCGGCCAATGTCGAGCGTCGCTTGGCATCGCTGCAGGGAATACAAAGCGTCTCGGTATCTTTACCGGGACGCTCTGCACTTATAGAGTACGACCCCGATGCCATCACCCTTGCCGACATGCAACGCGAAGTGGCTGCTATAGGCTACGACCTCGTCATAGAACCCGACCGTAACAGCGACGACATTGAGCGTCACGCCTACCTCTCCTTGCGTCGGCGCACCATCGTTGCATGGCTTTTTGCCGTTGCCGTCATGGCCATCTCCATGCTGTGGCACCCTGCGGGCAGTGCCCTGCCGCGCAACCTCATTCTTATTCTCCTCACCGCCGCTGGCATGTTCTATTGTGGCGGCCAGTTCTACCGTTCGGCGTGGACCCAACTGCGTCATCGCAGTGCCAATATGGACACCCTTGTGGCCCTCTCCACCTCCATCTCGTTCCTCTTCAGTGTCTTCAACACCTTTTGGGGCGAGCAGGTGTGGACCTCGCGCGGCATTGAGAACAACGTCTGGTTCGATGCCGCCATCATGATCATCACCTTCGTCCTCACCGGCCGTCTGCTTGAGGAACGCGCCAAAGGCAGCACGGCCTCCTCCATCCGTGCCTTGATGGGTCTTGCCCCCAAGACAGCCCGGCTTGTGACGGACGGCGAGGTTGCCGATGTGCCGGTCTCCACCATCCGTCCGCGCGACCTTCTCGAAGTCCGTGCCGGCGACAAGGTGCCCGTCGACGGGGTGCTGCGCAGCGGCGAGGGCTATGTCGACGAGTCCATGATTAGCGGCGAGCCCCTTCCCGTGGCCAAGCACAAAGGCGACAGCGTGCTTGCTGGCACCATTGTGCGCCAAGGCACCTTCGTCATGCGTGCCCGCTCGGTGGGCGAACAGACCGTCCTTTCCGGCATCATCCGCATGGTGCAGCAGGCCCAGGCCTCCAAGGCTCCTGTGCAGCGCGTGGTGGACCGTGTGGCGCTTGTTTTTGTCCCCGTGGTGGTCGGCCTTTCCCTGCTCACCTTTGTCCTCTGGCTGGCTTTGGGAGGCGTTGCCCAGCTGCCCCACGCTCTCCTTTCGGCCGTCTCCGTACTGGTCATTGCCTGTCCCTGCGCCATGGGGCTTGCAACCCCCACGGCTCTGATGGTGGGCATTGGCAAGGCGGCGCAGAAGAATATCCTGGTCAAGGATGCCGCAGCCATTGAGCAGCTGCACCGCGTCGACGCCCTTGTCATCGACAAGACGGGTACCCTCACCATTCCCAACCAGGCTATCGACTTCACCACCCAGACGGACGACATTCCCTTTGATCAACGCGAGCAATTGAAGCCTCACGCCCGCGAGGCGGTGGACCAGCTGAAAGCCCAAGGGGTGGAACTGTATATGATGAGCGGCGACCGCGACGATGCCGCCAGCTACTGGGCCGCTCAGGCAGGAATCAAACACTACCGCAGCCGCGTTGTCCCACAGGACAAGGAGGACCTCGTCCGCTACCTTCAGCAGCAGGGCCACTGTGTAGCCATGGTGGGCGACGGCATCAACGACTCCCAGGCCCTTGCCGCCGCCGATGTGAGCATAGCCATGGCTCGCGGCACCGACGTGGCCATGGAGGTGGCCCAAGTAACCCTTATGGGCGACGACCTGCGCCGCATCCCGGAGGCCATGCACCTTTCGGCGCGCATCGTGCGCACCGTCCGCCAGAACCTTTTCTGGGCTTTTATCTACAATGTTGTCTGTATCCCCCTTGCCGCCGGAGCCCTCAGCCCTGTGCTCGATTTCCAGATTACCCCCATGTGGGCTTCGGCCTTGATGGCTTTCAGCTCCGTCAGTGTTGTGCTGAACAGCCTACGTCTCAAATGGGCATAGTCGCTCTTCCTCCAGTCGCCACGGGTTCGGCGGCCCACATTTGTTGTTCTGTTTGCCCAACGAAGGAGGGAGAAATGTTGATGAAGTCGTTGCGGGATGACCTAAGGCGAGTGGCGGAAGAGCGGCTGTAGAAGTTCCCGATAGCGCGGCGGGGCCGGGCTTGAATGGAAATGAAAACGGAGGGTGCCTGTCGGGGCGCCCTCCGTTGTTTGTTGCGAGTGGCGTTATTCTATGCAGCTGGCAATCTTTTGGGCCAGAGCTTGCATTTCGTCGGGTTCCATCTTGATGTGGTGATGGAAGTTGAGGTCGGCTTCGGTCTGCATGGGGACGAGGTGGATGTGCGCGTGCGGCACTTCGAGACCCAGCACGGCGACGCCCACTTTGACGCAGGGGCATGCCTTTTTGAGGCCGCGGGCCACGCGGTGGGCAAATCGCTGAAGGTCGCAGTAGAGGTCCTCGTCGAGGTCGAAGATGTAGTCGACCTCCTTTTTGGGGATGCAGAGGACGTGGCCTTTGACCACGGGGTTGACGTCGAGGAAGGCGAGACAGTTGTCGGTTTCGGCAACTTTGTAGCAGGGGATTTCGCCGGCTACGATGCGTGAAAATATTGATGCCATGGTATTGAGGGTGTTTAATTGTTGTAGATGAATGTTCCGTGTTCTGTGGCGACGGTGACCTGCGGGGTGTCGCTGGCCTCGACGTGGCCGATGACTTGGGCGTCGATGTTGAAGGAGCGGGCTATGTCGATGATGCCTTGGGCCGTGTTCTCGTCGGTGTAGATTTCCATGCGGTGCCCCATGTTGAACACTTTGTACATCTCCTTCCATTCGGTGGCGCTCTCGTCATGAATCATACGGAAGAGTGGTGGGATGGGGAAGAGGTTGTCTTTGACGACGTGCAGGTGGTCGATGAAGTGGAGTACCTTGGTTTGCGCGCCGCCGCTGCAGTGAATCATGCCGCTGATGTGCGGGCGGTACTGGTCAAGCACGCGACGAATGACGGGGGCGTAGGTGCGGGTGGGGGAGAGGACCATCTTGCCGGCATCGATGCCGGGCACTTCGGTGGGGTCGGTGAGGCGGCGGCTGCCGCAATACACCACTTCGGGTGGAAGGTTGTGGTCGTAGCTCATGGGGAAGTTCTGGGCGTAGTGTTTGGAGAAGACATCGTGGCGGGCAGAGGTGAGGCCGTTGCTGCCCATGCCGCCGTTGTACTGGTCCTCGTAGGTGGCCTGGCCGTAGGAGGCAAGGCCTACGATGACGTTTCCGGCGTGGATGTGGGCATTGTCTATGACGTCGGCACGGCGCATGCGGGCGGTGACGGTGGAGTCGACAATGATGGTGCGGACAAGGTCGCCTACGTCGGCGGTTTCGCCGCCGGTGAGGTAGATGCCGATGCCAAGGTCGCGCATCTGCTGCAGGAACTCTTCGGTGCCGTTGATGACGGCGCTGATGACCTCGCCGGGGATGAGGTTTTTGTTGCGGCCTATGGTGGAGGAGAGGAGTATGTTGTCCACGGCGCCCACACAGAGGAGGTCGTCGAGGTTCATGACCACGGCGTCGACGGCTATGCCTTTCCAGACGCTCATGTCGCCAGTTTCTTTCCAATAGAGGTAGGCGAGGGAGGATTTGGTGCCGGCGCCGTCGGCGTGCATGATGTTGCAATAGTAGTCGTCGCCGCCCAGGTAGTCGGGGATGATTTTGCAGAAGGCTTTCGGAAAGAGGCCTTTGTCGATGTTCTTAATGGCGTTGTGGACGTCTTCTTTGGAAGCGGAGACGCCTCGAAGGTTGTATTTTAATGTGTCCATAGTATCGTGGTGTTTGAATGGATGTTGTCGTTGTGGGTTGTTATTCGGCATCGCCGAGGACGGTGGCGGTTTTGACGCTGTCGTCGATGGCTTCGGAGATGTTGATAATGTAGTCGCCAAGCTTTTCGTAGAGGGCGTAGAGGGAGCTGTAGGCATTGCCGATGGCAAAGTCGTAAACGCCGAGTTTGAGGGCGTCGAGGTGGCGTGCGCGGAGGATGTCGCGGTAGCGGTTGATTTCCTCTTCGGCGTCGTAGGCGGCTTGGAGGTTGATGTGGTGGTTGTCGTTGCGGATGTTGTCGTCCATGATGTTGAGGGCTCTTTGGACCAGCTCGGTCATGTGGCTGAGGTTGTCGTTGAGTCCTTGGTCGAAGTGGACGGCGGCGTCGCGTTTGTTTTTGCGCGTCATGGCTATTTGGTAGATGATGTCGCCTATGCTTTCGAGGTTGTCGACAATGCGGAGCATGGAGGAGACCCGCTGCGAGCCTTCGGAGGAGAGGTCGGCGGCGGCGGTTTTGGTGAGGAATTTGGCTATTTCCATTTCCATGCGGTCGGAGATGCCCTCATACTTCTCAATGCGTTCAAGGGTTTTGTTGAAATCGTCATCGTCCTTGGCGGTGCGCAGGCTGGGCAGGAATGTGAACATGCGCAGCATACGCATGGAGAAGTTCTGGATTTCGTTCTGGGCGGCTTGGAGGTTGAGCTCGGCGGTGTTGGTGAAGCCGCCACTTATGAAGCGGAGGCGGAACTCGTCCTCGGATTCCTCGGGCGGGGTTTTGACCATGAGGTCGACGATTTTGATGAACTGGGGGATGAAGAAGGAGAGGATGACGGTGTTGATGACGTTGAAAAAGGTGTGGAAGATGGTGATGGCCAGCGGCACGAGGCCAACGGGGAGCAGATGGTAGTCGAAGACGGGTTTGTGGCCGGATAAGAATTCGGCAAGGTAGGCAATAAGGTTGAGTTCGGGGTAGAGGATGATGAGGGTGAGGATGGTGCCGACCATGTTGAAAACAAAGTGCGCCCGGGCGGCTTTCTTGCCCGCGGAGTTGGCCACCATGGCGGCGACGTTGGCGGTGAGGGTGGTGCCGATGTTCTGACCCATGATGATGGCCACGGCAATGTCGAACCCGATCCATCCGTTGGCGGTCATGATGAGGGTGATGGCCATGACGGCGGAGGAGGCCTGGATGAGCACGGTGAGAACCGCGCCGATAACAATAAATATGAGGATGGACCAGAAGCCCCAGTCGGACCAGCCGTCCATCATTTGGAGGATGGAGGGGTTCTGGCTGAGGTCCGGCATGGCGTCCTGCAGGAACTGGAGTCCAACCATGAGGATGCCGAAGCCGATGATGAATTCGCTGATGGATTTGGCCTTGTCGCCTTTGGTGAGCAGGAAGGGTGCGGCAAGGGCAAAGATGATGAGGGGGAAGACGAATTTCCCGGCGCTGCCGCCCATGCCGAGCAGGATGATCCATGAGGTGATGGTGGTGCCGATGTTGGCACCCATGACTACGGCTATGGCACCAGCCAGGGTGAGGAGCCCAGAGTTGACAAAACTGACGACCATGACGGTGGTGGCGGTGGAGGACTGGATGGCCGCGGTGACGGCTGCACCGGTGGCAATACCGTTGAAGGTATTGTTGGTCATTTTGCCCATTATGGAGCGCATTTTGTTGCCGGCAACCTTTTGGAGACCCTCACTCATTAGTTTCATGCCGTAGATGAACACCACTACGGCCCCTGCAAATTTGATAATAATCAGTAGAATGTCCCAAAAATCCATTGATGTGTAGTTGTACTTAATTAGTTTTGCAAAGGTACGTCTTTTTTTTTATTTTGCTGAAAAAAAGATTGTTAATTTTTCGATGCAGCCTCCGACTTTCCTAATAAGAGTTAAATTCCGACTTTTTTGGAGAAAAAGCTTGCTATGTGAAAAAAAAGTTGTAATTTTGCAACCGATTTCAAAGAAACAAAAGGACAAAAAATAAAACGAATAAACACGACTAAGAAATGTATCTGACAAAAGAAAAGAAGGAAGAAATTTTCGCAGAATACGGAAAAAGCGCAAAAGATTCGGGTTCGGTAGAGGCTCAGATTGCTCTGTTTACCTACAGAATTCAGCACCTCACTGAACTGATGAAGAAGAACAAGAAGGATCAGGTGAGCGAGCGCGCACTGGTGTCGCTGGTCGGCAAGCGCCGCCGTCAACTGGACTACTTGAAGGATGTTGACATTGAGCGCTACCGTGCCATCATCAAGAAACTCAACTTAAGGAAGTAATAGTTTTTCATATTTATTTGGTTATGGTTGGCCTCCCTGGGTTCTCTGGGGAGGCTTTTTTGAAAAAGACTAACGATTTTGAACTGAATACAGCCTGGCGCAATGAGGCCACAGGCCGACAGGGTGCAAGGCATGATGCGCGACGCACGGTGCGCCGCGTAGCGGAACAAAGAAATAATAAAGGAAAAAAATGAACATTATCACAAAGAGATTCGATCTGGGCGATGGCCGCATGATCGAGATTGAAACTGGCAAACTTGCCAAGCAGGCCGACGGCGCTGCGGTAGTAAGAATGAATGACACGATGCTGTTGGCCACTGTGTGCGCGAAGAAGGAGGTGGGAGAGAATGTTGACTTCATGCCGCTCACCGTGGATTATCAAGAGAAGTATGCCGCCATGGGGCGTTTTCCCGGCGGTTTCTTTAAGCGCGAGGCGCGTCCTTCGGAGCATGAGATTCTCATCGCCCGCCTGGTGGACCGCGCTCTGCGCCCCTTGTTCCCCGACAATTTCCATGCCGAGGTGCAGGTGCAGATTACCCTTATTTCTGGCGATAAGAACACTATGCCTGACCAGCTGGCAGCTTTGGCTGCCGCTTCGGCTTTGGCTGTTTCGGACATCCCCTTTAATGGTCCCGTGTCGGAGGTGCGCGTGTCGTATCTCGACGGCCAGTATGTCATCAACACACCGATGGCCGACATCGAGCGTGCTGACCTCGACCTGATTGTTGCCGCCACCGAAGAGAATATCATGATGGTGGAAGGCGAAATGAAGGAGGTGAGCGAAGAGGTGATGCTGAATGCCCTCAAGGCTGCCCATGAGGCTATCAAGATTCAGTGCCGCGCCATTGCAGAGCTGACCGTCGAGGCCGGCAAGACCGAGAAGCGCGAGTACTGCCATGAGGTGAACGACGAGGAGCTGCGCCAGCGTCTGCACGATGCCGTGTACCAGAAGTGCTACGACTTCAGCAAGCAGGGGATCGCTAACAAGCATCAGCGCGAAGAGGGCTTTGAGGCCATTAAGCAGGAGTTTATCGATGCTAACTATACGGAGGAGACCCTCACCGACGAAATAAAGTTTATGATTGACCGCTACTACCACGACACAGAGCGTGAGGCCATGCGCGACATGGTGCTTGCCGAGCGCAGCCGTCTGGATGGCCGCCAGCTGGATGAGATTCGTCCCTTGTGGAGCGAGGTGAGTTACCTTCCTTCTGCCCACGGCAGCGCCATCTTCACCCGAGGTGAGACTCAGTCGCTGAGCACCGTCACGCTGGGTACCAAGCTCGACGAGCAGATTATTGATGGTGCCGTCATTGAGGGCACCCGCCGCTTCTTGCTGCATTATAATTTCCCCGGCTTCGCCACTGGTGAGGTGAAGGGTAACCGCGGTCTCAGCCGTCGCGAGGTGGGCCACGGCCATTTGGCTTGGCGTGCGCTGAAGGAGATTCTTCCTCCTGAGACGGAGTGTCCCTACACCATCCGTGTGGTCTCTGACATTCTGGAGTCTAACGGCTCAAGCTCCATGGCCACCGTTTGTGCCGGTTGCCTGGCCCTGATGGATGCCGGTGTGAAGATCCGCAAGCCGGTTGCCGGTATCGCCATGGGTCTTATCAGCAAGGGTGACAAATGGGCTGTGCTGAGCGACATCCTCGGCGACGAGGACCACCTTGGCGACATGGACTTCAAGGTCTGCGGCACCCGTGACGGTATCACCGCCTGCCAGATGGATATCAAGGTCGATGGTCTTAGCTACGACGTGCTCGCCAAGGCTCTGGAGCAGGCTCGCCAAGGCCGTCTCCACATCCTTGACCACATCGAGAACACTATCCCCGCTCCGCGCGAGGACTACAAGCCCTTCGTCCCCCGCATCGAGCAGATTCAGATTCCCAAAGACTTCATTGGTGCTGTTATCGGCAAGGGCGGTGAAGTCATCCAGAAAATCCAGTCCGAGACCAACACTATTATCAATATTGAAGAAGTCGGTGACCTCGGTATCGTCGACGTCGCCTCGCAGGACAAGGAAGGCATTGATGCCGCTATCAAGTGGATTAAGGACATCTGCACCGTCCCCGAAGTGGGGCAGATTTATGATGCCAAGGTCGTCAGCATTGTCGAGTTTGGCGCTTTCTTGGAGTTCCTGCCCGGCAAAGAGGGCCTGATGCACATCAGTGAGTACGACTGGAAACGTACGGACACCCTTGAAGGCATCCTCAACGAGGGCGACATTATCCAGGTGAAGATTATCGCTGTCGACGAGAAGAACGGCAAATTGAAGTTGAGCCACAAGGCTCTCTTGCCCAAGCCCGAAGGCTATGAAGAGGAGAGACCCAGCCGTGGCCCTCGCCGCGAAAGCGACCGTGCTCCCCGTCGCGAAGGTGGCAACCGTGGCTCATCCCGTCGTGAAGGTGGCGAACGTCGCCGCAGTGACGGCAATGGCGGTGGCCGTCGTCGCTAAAATTATTTGAATTTTTTTTCGTCTGCATACAATAAAAAAGTAAAAGGCGAGTTATTCGGGGTGTCTGTTGGAAATGAAGCACCCGTCAGACACCCTCAATGCGACAGTAGCTCAGTTGGCAGAGCGGCGGCTTCCCAAGCCGCAGGTCGCGGGTTCGAACCCCGTCTGTCGCTCAATCGTTAAGTATTAATTAGTTGCGTTGGTTTTTGTCAAAAAAGTGTGACAGATTCGTGCAACGTCTTGGTGCTGGGTTCGCCCAAATCGCCAAGAAAAAAATGTCCCAAACTGACCTTTTAAAAATACAGAATTTTCTGCCCGCCGTCACAAAAACAACACCGTCGATGGGCTGGTTTGTAGAGTATTACGTTTGTGACCCTGTGGATGAGAGGATGATCCGGAAACGTATCCGCATCCAAAAGCTCATCAAACGGTACCGCACGAAACGGGAACAGGCTATCGCCGCCCAACAGATTGCGGAGGAACTGAACCATAAGCTGGCCGGTGGTTGGTCGCCTCTGCATGAGAGCGACGACAGCCGCCTGTATACGCCTATCGACACCCTGCGCGAACGATTCCTCGACGCTAAGAAACGCGAGGGCTGCCGGGATACGACGATGGTTAACTATACGTCGATGACGGGTCTGTTCCTCCGCTGGTGCGAGGACTCGGGAAGGGCCCGGAGGTTCAGCGGCACGTTCCTGAAGACGGACGGAGTGTGCTATATGGATTCTATCATGGATAAGGGAAATGGTAATAGGAGTTACAACAATACCCTGAAGGCTATGCGGTGTTTCTTCCAATGGGCTTTGGATCACTGTTATTGCAAGGAGAATCCTTTCGCAGGGATGCGGGTTCTGCCCAAGGAGAAGAAAAAAAAGGTGCTGATAGACAAGGCAACAAGAGTTAGGATAATGGATTATTTCGACACTCATCGCCCGGCAATGACGATTGTGTGCAAGCTGGTGTATTATTCTGCCTTGCGCCCGCTGGAGATTCAGAAGATCCGCGTAAGGGATTTCGACTTGCCCCACCGATGTGTGAGGGTGCCCGAAGAGGTGGCTAAGAACGGAAAGAGCCGTTGCGCCACTCTGTCGGGCGACCTGATGAACCAGCTGATGCCGGTAATAGACCAGGTGAAGGAAAAGGATTGGTACCTGTTCGGGGAGGGTAACATGGAGCCCGCTGCGCGTCCCATCAACAAGGGTTACTTCAGGAAGCAGTGGGATAAGATGAGGCGCGACTTGATGCTGCCTGACGAGATGCAGTTGTACAGCCTACGCGATACCGGGATAACGGACTTGCTGCATGCTGGAGTGAACCAGCTGACAGTGCAGCACCACGCAGACCACAGCAGCCTGGCAATACAGGGGATTTATACGGATCATTTCGATGCCGGACTGAATGAGAAGATTTATAAAGCAAATGTGTTGTTTTAGCAGATAGATTGGATGGAGAGGGGACGCAATCCCATTCCCGCCCAACCAAACCAGCCGACACACAAGCCATGCGTTCGGGAGGGATTGCGCCAGGGGACAGGGGGAAGTGAGAAGCTTGGTGGGGAGGCTATCCGATAGGGATAGTATAATCTGTTGGGTAGACTATGTGGTAGTCGTGGATGAGGGATTTGTCGTAAATACAGAGCTGTATAGCTTTGTTGGTGTTGAGAAAGGAGTACCCGTTAAAATAGTATCTTTGGTCACCACCGCAGTCCGGGGTTTCAACGCGCATTATTTTGAACGGGAAATTCCCTTTTTCTCTCATGTCACGCAAAAAAAATGATGCTCTAAGGTTGTCTTTATGGAATTTGGCTTTGAGTTTTTGGGCATATTGCTCAAAGAATTCCCAATGTTCGGGATTGTCGTAGAGGTCGAAGAATGATTCTTTTTCAAAGACTGCCTTGGCTTGGCAAATAATATAGGGGTTGCCTTTATACCATTTTCTTCCCCACCAATGGGCTCGAGTGATGTTTCTGTCCCAGAAATAATACCCTTTGCCCAGCCAATGTGAAATCTCACTTTGATAAGGGCCGTGCTGTTCGACTTTGTCGGGATTGTCACGGTCTTCTAAGGTTTGAAAGATGGGAGAGAGTTCGGACATTATATGGCTTGCGTATGCGCTTTGAGCTTTTCGCCGAGATCGGAGAGGTTCATGGTGGGAAGAATCATGGGAGGAAAGTTGGCCTGAAGAGAAAGATTGCTGATGAAAGCCCTGACATAAGGGAAGAGTATAGCAATGCTATTTGAATAGAAGTAAGGAGGAATGTCGGCAAATTCGATTTCGTTTTGGAAACTGTATTCGGCAACGCAATGCACCTCCATAGCGGGTTCTTCAGAATTGTTCAGGCAAATCCGGACAGAGAAATGAAGACGGAACAAACGTTTGTCTTTCTCGAATTGGCCTTCAGGGGCGAACTGGAGTTCAATTTCGTTTTTTTCCTCGGCTTTGGTGAAATCGATTGTTGCCTTTGGGAATTGATAGTTGTTAAGTTTAAATGCTGCCTTTTCCATAACAAATTAAGCTGCCAAAGAATAATCCTTACCAGAAGGGGTGTATTCTGGATTTGTTGGGTTGACGATGTCGTAGTAGTCTTTGTTTGTTGTCGTATAGTTTACAGAGGACTCATGGAAGGAGCGGATGAGGTCGTCGGCGGTGGGGCCGTCGTTCATCTCTTCGATGAGGGCGAGTTGCTCTTGGTACTCTTCGGGGCTCATGGAGTCGAGCTGCAGTTGGAGCCGGTCGAGTATCGCTTGAAGATTGGGTGACATTTCTTTCGTGTTTTGTTAGTGTTTTTTGCAATGCAAAAATACTCATTTTTTGCCATACGAACAAAAAAATTCGTATGTCTTTATCCGTTGTAATGATATATTGTTGTGAATGATTATGTTGATGATGTGTTAAAAGGGTTAAATTAGAAAAATGATGATTTTTATAATACCTAAAATCCGCAAACAAAAAACAAGTTTGTTCCAGTAATATTTCGTATGGGAAAAATCGGGCATCGACACAGCCCGTACAGTAGATGACTGGCAAAATCCTTGGGTACGGACACAGCCTCCCCCTCCCCATGCGG
>JAFVCA010000009.1 GCA_017479705.1 Bacteroidales bacterium | reverse complement strand
TTGTATCTTTGCACCCATAATTATGTATTTTTTAATGCAATACAAAAGTACACATAATTATGGAATCAGGCGACAGGTTGCCTGAAAAGTTTTCAACAGCCTGTCGCTCATTTTATTAACACAGCATTTGCGGAATTAAGGCTTTAAGTGAAATTACCCCGTAGGGGTTTTCTCTTAGTAGAAAAACCATGCACATACATCATACCCCGTAGGGGTTTTCTCTCAGGTTCATTCTATAATAAGAGAAATCCCTTACGGGGAATAAATTCAGGAAATCAAAGTGTTCCTACTGAGAGAAAAGCCCTGACGGGCTATATCGGGAGTCCCCCCGTTAGGGAAATATATTCTTCAAAAACTCGTTATACCGAATAACTTTCGTAACTTTGCATTTTCCATGCCTTGGGTGTGGAATAATACAACATGCAATATAACAACACGATAAATAACTAATACTCTAAATGGAAAAGAAGAACTTTAAGCAAGAAGTGATTGCCTACATGCTCTTGATTCTCGGCAGCGCCCTCTTTGCCGTGGGCGATGTGATGTTTGTCAACCCCTATCTCATGGCCCCTGGTGGCACCTATGGTCTCTCCAACGTTTTCAGCACCCTCTGGGGTGGCAAGATCTCCGTCTGGGCCATCTGCATGGACGTCCCCCTGCTCATCATCGGCACCTGGATACTCGGCCCCAAGTTCGGTGTCAAGACCATCATCTCCACCTTCCTCATCTTCGGCTTCACCTACGCCATTGAAAGCTGGATATGGGGCTACAACCCCGTCATCCACGACGGTCCCATCGTTGCCAACGCCATCGAAGGCCTCAACATGGTCCAGACCCACGACGGCCTCTGGTTCGTCCCCGACTACTTCCTCAACACCGTCGTCGCCGGTCTCATCTACGGCGTGGCCATCGGCATGATTTTCCGCAGCGGTGCCACCAGTGGCGGCAGCGACATCATCTCCATGATTCTCCACAAATACACCAAAATCAGCCTCGGCACCCTCGTCACCATTGTCGACGGCTGCATCACCCTCTCCACCCTCATCGCCTTTGGCGACATCCGTCTCCCCATCTACTCCATCATCATCATCTTCATCGAAGGCAAGGTCATCGACCTCGTTGTCGACGGCATCAAGAGCTACAAGACCGCCTTCATCGTCACCGACAAGCACGATGTTGTCAAGGAATACATCCTCCACGACCTCAACCGTGGCGGCACCTGCATCACGGGCGAGGGCCTTTACAATGGCACCGAGCGCAAGATCATCTACGTCACCATGGAGCGTGCCGACTTTGTCAAGCTCCGGTCCAACCTCCGCAACCTCGACCCCACGGCCTTCGTCAACGTCATCGACAGTGCCGAGATCATGGGTAAAGGTTTCAAAGCCCTGCCCACCGAGTAATTCCCTCTCCCCATGAAGGTGCTCCAACTCTGCAACAAACCGCCCTTCCCGCCTGTCGACGGCGGCACCCTGGCCATGAACAGCATCACCCAGGGGCTCCTCGCTGCCGGGTGCGAAGTCAAGGTCCTTGCCATGTCTACCGACAAGCACCCCGTGTTGGAAGACCGCATCCCCGACGCCTACCGCCAGGCCACCCGCTTCGAATCGGTCTACGTCGACCTCGCCATCCATCCCCTCGATGCCGCCTTTGCTCTGCTCTGTGCCGACTCCTACCACGTGCGCCGCTTTGTCAGCAAAGCCTTTGCCGCGCGGTTGGCGCAGCTGCTCGCCGAGGAACAGTTTGACATCGTCCATCTCGAAAGCATCTTTCTGGCCCCTTACGTGCCCGTTGTCCGCAGCCACAGCAAGGCACCGCTCTTCCTCCGCGCCCACAACGTGGAACACCAGATTTGGCATCGCATGGCCCAGGGCGAGCGCAGCCCCTTCAAACGGTGGTACATCAAGCACCTCGCCCTCACACTTGGAGCCTACGAGCGCGAACATGTCAACGACTTCGACGGCGTAATCTGCATTACCGACAACGATGCCGACTACTTCCGTTCCCAAGGGTGTCGCAAGTCCATCGTCACCATTCCCTTTGCCATCAACCCCGCGCCGCCGGCCTCCCAGCCGGAAGAGCCCAACACCCTCTTCCACCTTGGCTCCATGGACTGGCTCCCCAACCAGGAGGGCGTGCGGTGGTTTCTTGACAAGGTGTGGCCTCTTGTCCACAGCCGCATGCCCTCCCTCACCCTTCATTTAGCGGGGCGCCGCATGCCGGACGACCTCTCAACCCTCCAGTTGCCGGGGGTCAACATGGTGGGCGAAGTACCCGACGCCATGCAGTTCATCGCCTCCAAGCAGATCAACGTCGTCCCCCTGCTCAGCGGCAGTGGCATAAGAGTCAAGATTGTCGAGGCCATGGCAGCGGGCAAAGCCGTGGTCACCACCACCTGCGGGGCGCAGGGCATCCCCTATGTCGACGGCCAGCACCTGCTCATTGCCGACACCCCCGAGCAGTTTGCCACACAGATTGAACGCTGTGTCGCCGACCCCTCCATGCGTCTGCTGCTGGGCACCAATGCCCGCCGCTTGGTTGCCGACAACTACGGCACCGAACCCCTCACCCGCAAGCTCATCACCTTTTACGAAAAACATTTAAACCTTGAATAATTATGAATAAGCTGTCCTCATCCCATTCTGCCCTTGTGCGCCGGCTGTTTGTCGGTCTGCTGCTCCTCGTTGCCTGTTGCGGTGCGCTCCAGGCCCAGGTGGCCATCCCCGGCACCCGTGTGCAATACACCTTCCCCAGCAAGTGGCGTTTCCTCAGCACGCAGAAGATTGACCAGAACACCACCCTCTATCACTACTACTACACCTCCAAAATCATCGTCTCCAAGGGCGACACCGCGCTCCCCTATCTTCGCATCCGTGTCCGCAAAAACTACACCGGCACCATCTACGACTATGTCTACGACCGCTATGTGCAGGAACCCTACCAGCCCCTCAAGGACTACACCTCGGGTCTCGGTCTGCCCAAAACGGGTGGCATGGGCTACATCGGCGCCTACACCAATGTCAACGACAAGCGTGACTACCAATTCCGCATGGTCTACTTCAAAGTCCAAAACACCGTTGTCGAATTCCGTCTCGAAACCACCAAAGCCACCTATCCTCAGATGGCCAAGGAATTCGAGTCCATCTTAGGCAGCCTGACTTTCTAACCGCCATACTCCTGCCAGCATGAAGAGATTGTTGATACTCATGGCCTCCGTGCTGCTCTGCACCGCCGTGGTGGGGCAGGAGGCCGACCGATCCGACGAGTTCCGCCAACTCTATGTCACCCTCAGCCGCGCCTATGCCAAGAACCCCGACGACGTTGCCAACCTCATGGACTTGGCTCGCTACTATTCCCACCCGGACAGCCCCCAGCGCAACCTCGCCACCGCCGCCACCCATCTGGCCCGTGCCGAGGCCCTCTACACCGCTTGGCTGCAAGAACGCGGCCGTTATCGCGACCTCCAAAGGCTCATCAAGAAGGGCATCACCCTCAACCTTATCCGCCAGCAACGCCAATCTGTCACCGAACAGGCCGAACTCTACGTCCGCACCCACGCCCCCGCCATGGGCGCCATGGAGCGTGAGACCTACCTCGCCGTCTTTGCCGGCAACAGCGTCATCGCCAACCGTATCCGCGCCTGTCAGATTCACGACGAATACCTTCAGGTCTGCAACGAGAACACCATCCAGGCCTACTATCAGTTTCTCCTCGGCCATCCCGGCACCGCCCAGGCCGACTCCGCCCAGGCCGCCCTCGCCCTCCTGGCCACAGGCTTCTTCTCCGCCTTCGACTCCGAAGCCGCCGTCGACACCGCCGCAGCCCGTTTCCCGGCAAGCAGCGCCATGCAGCATGCCGCCATGCGCCAAAAAAGCCGCATTGCCTACTATGCCGCCTGTCAGGCCAACACCCAGCAAGCCTATGCCCACTACCTGCAACGCTACCCCCGTGGCGACGACTACCTCGACGCCCTGGCCCGTCTGCAAACCCTCCAAGCCATGGACTACGGCTTGCTCCGCACCCCGTTGGACTATGCCGAGTTTGCCCAGACCCATTCCGACAGCCCCTTGGCGGACAGCGCCCTGGCCACCCTGCGCCGCATGGCCCTGGCCGACCACAACCAGCAGGCCGCCACACTCTACCTGCAGCGTTTCCCCCTCGATGAACACTACTCCGCCGTCTACAAGGAGTACTACAGCTGGTTCTCCGCCGACGGCAACCGCCAGCCCATCGCCGCCTTTGCCGCCGACAACCCCGATTACCCTTACCTCATGGCCGTCCGCTCCGACCTGGCACGCAGTGCCGTCATCGATTCCTTTGACCTCACTAAGCCCTTTGTCGAAGCCGACATCGACCGCATGACCGATTGCATACACCTCTGCATGGGTCGCAAGGCCGCTTTCGTGGCTCTGCAACGCATCCTCCAAGGCCAGATTGCGCGAAAGGAGTGGCCCAACGCCCTGCTGCGCTTGCAGCAGTTCGCCATCTGCTTTGAAGAACTGAATACGCGCGAGTACAACGAGCTCGCCGCCCTCTTGGCCGAGCGTGGCCATGGCCGCCGCACTCCGCTCTTCTCCTCCGGCCCCATGCACCACCTCTTTGCCCACCCTGACGGCAGCCGCGTCTACTTCACCGTCCCCTCCGCGGGCGGCACCTCCGACGGCACCGTGGCCCTCGCCCGCCGCAGCCCCAAGGGCAAGACCCCCTGGGCTGTCAGCGGCCGCGTCACCATTCAGGGCGTCACGGCCCCCGTCACCGCCTTCGGCTTCTACGATGGCGGCCGGCGCGTCCTCCTCGGCATCAACGACGACATCTGGTCCGCCCGCGTGGTGAACGACACCCTTTGGTCCGACCCCCAGCCTCTCCCCAAGCCCGTCAACACCCTCTACGTCGAGACCGATGCCTACATGCTGCCTGACGGCAGTGGCCTCCTGTTGGCCTCCGACCGCCCCGGCGGACACAATGTGCAGGAGTCCGGCGCCTACTTCCATGGCGACACGGCACTGGCCACGGACCTCTACTTCATCCCCTGGCTCGACGGCCAGTGGGGCGAAGCCGTCAACCTGGGTCTGCCCGTCAACAGCCCCTACTGTGAGCGCAGCCCGCTCCTCAGTCGCAACATGAAGACCCTCTATTTCGTCACCGACGCCCGCGGCCTGGGCTATGGCGACGTCTACACTGCCACCCGCAACGATATTGGCGACTGGTCCCACTGGAACACCCCTGTCAACCTGGGGCGCGAGTGCAACGGCAGTTTCGACGAGGCCTCCGTCGCCTTTATGGACAACGAACAGCTCCTCCTGCTCACCTCCCGCTCGCCCCATGGCGGCAACTACGCCGCCAGCACCTTTACCGTCGACCACGACACAGCCGACGCCCACCGCACCGTAACCCTCGATCTGTCGCAGGTGCTCGACGTGGCCCGCGGCATGGACATCGTGGACCCCGCCTCCCGCCGCACGGTGCACCGCTTAGCCGAGGCCGAGCTGGACACCCTCATGCCCCTCAGCCTCTACAAAGGCAAACCCTATGTGGCCCTTCTCACGGCGGACTGGCTCTATGTCCCCGCCTGTCCCGTGGCCGCACGCACACAGGTCCCGGTGGCCTTCCAGGCCTATGATCTCGACGAGTTGCGACAGCTGGCCGACCCCCTGCCCATGCCCCTGGTGCAGTTCCATCCCGGCACCGCGCGGCTGCTGCCCATGGCCAGCGCCGAGTTAGACAACGTGGTCCGTTTCATGCGGCAGCATGCAGGCAGCACCGTCAAAGTCTCCGTCAACGTGCCCGGCACCGACGACCGCCACAGCTACGACCTCTCTCTGAGCCGCGCCAAAGCCATCCGCAGCCATCTTGTGGCGCAGGGCATAGACCCCGACCGCGTCAGTGTGGCGGCCTACGGCAACACCAAGTTCAAACGCGGTCTCAACCCCTGCCAGGCCGAGGTCTCCTTCCAATAACCTCCCTTCGGGAGGTCCGTCTCCTCCTTCCGCTCGCAAGTCCGCACCACCTCCACTCCTTGCGGGTCATTTCCTCATCATTTCCCCATCACTTCTCCCAACTCCGTTGGGCAAACGCTGCCGCCACAATCGGCCAAATAAACGGCCTGTGGCGGAGATGCTGCGGGGGGCCGAAAAGCAAACGGCACGGTTGCCCCGCGGGGGCTACGGCCTGTCAGATGGCGAAAAGCAAGCATACAAAGATAGTCTGAAAAGGTGTGATGCGCCACTAAGAGGGAGATCCCGGCGGAAGGGATGCTCCGTTGGGGATATTCCGCTTATTCTTCAGTAGTGATTTTGTGACGGCCGGAGGCGGGTGAGTAAGGGCTCCACTATTTGCTGTGGAGGACTTCGATGACGCCGCGGTGTTGGGTTTGGATGTTGACGCCGTGGGCTTTGAAGTAGTAGAAGTAGGTTCCGGAGGGGATGCGCTGGGCAGCGGGGTCCCACCAGTCGGACTCGGTGGAGATATTGCGTTTGTGATAGACGCAGTGGCCATGGCGGTCGTAGATGGTGAGTTCGTTGTACTTGAAACAATTGTGCTCTATCAGTCCGTCGATGACAAAGCGGTCGTTGTTGCCGTCGCCGTTGGCGGTGACCACGTTGGGGAAGGAGAGCGCGGTGTCGCAGTGGTCTCCGTTCCAGAAGATGTGGAGGTTGTAGTAGATGATGCTGTCGCAACCGGCCTCGTTGTAGGTGTGGTAGATGTAGGTGTTGACGACGTCGTTGAAGCAGGTGTCGAGGACATACCAGGGCAGTTGGGCGTCGGTGATGGTGTCGTAGATGGTGGTGTCGGTGGGGGATAGCGGGGTGATGTGGTAGTGGACGATGGAGTCCTCGCCGTGTGCGGCGCGGTACGCGATTGTGGTGTCGGAACTGATGAGGATGGAGTCGTTGATGGCGTAGGGGATATGGTCGGGGCAGAGGATGAAGAAGGAGGAGTCGACGATGTTGCGGTAGAGCCACAGGTGATAGTAGATGAGGCTGTCGCACAGCGGGCGGGTGCCGGGAATGAAGAGTGAGGTGTCGGTGGAGTTGGAGGGTCTGTCAACGGAGTCGAGGAAGGTGGAATCGGTGAAGAGGACGTTGTGCCAGGTGTAGGGGAGTTGGTTTTGGACTATGGTGTCGTAAACCGTGTCGTAGCAGTGGCAGAAGTCTGTGACAAGGAAGGGGTAGACGATGGTGTCGGTGCAATGCGTCCCGTTGATGGCGGCCACGAGGGTGATGGTGTGTGCGCCGGGAGCAACGGTGAAAGTGTCCGCCAAGTTGGGGACTGGGGTGTAGGGTCGGTCGGGCAGGGTGTCGTCAATCCAGTAAGAGAAATTGAGGCAAGGGGAGGTGGTGATGGAGTCGGGGCGGTGTTCGGTGACGATGTGGCTGTTGTTGTTGATGTGCAAACGGAGGGAGCAGTCGTCGAGGATTTCGAGTGTGTCGAGCGAGAATCGGGCCACGGGGTATTGTGGCGGGGCGAGGATGGTGGGGATAAGGATCTGGGTAGAGGTGTCGCTAATGTCGGTGAGGCGGCAATAGAAGGTGCTGTCGGAAGTGGAGATGAGTCGTTGCGAGGTGCTTATGATGGAGTCGGGGCGACCGTCGTAGAACCATTGGTAGGTGAAACCGTCGGGGGCGGTGTAGTAGTTGGTGTCCATGCAGTGGATGGCTTGGATGTTTCCCGCAATGCATTGGAGATTGAAATAGGTGTAGCATATGCCGCCACAAATGTAGTGAGAATAAGGATATGGTATAGTGCTATCGAGTAGCTTGGCGGTTTCAGTGGCGATATGGATGGAAATGTTGCGTCCGTGCAGGGCTTGGAGTCCGATACCGAATGTGCACCAATCTTTCCAGAATGTGTTGGAGTCAATGCCAAGGTTCCAATCGGGTATGGTGTCTAATGTGATGTCGATGGTGTAGAGGTCGGGGTTTATTTCACGCCCAGTGGAGTCGAGAAGATGGAAGAGGAATCTGGGGTGGTGGGTATATAGTGGGTATTGCATCACGAGTGCATAGCGAAACATGAGGATGCTGTGTTGGTTGGTGTCGACATGATATTGGAACAACAGGTTTTGGCCTGTTTCCACACGTGTGGTTAATCTTTCATCTCCGAGAATAAAAGAGGTGGAGAATCCCGGAGGTGTGGTAGGAAGCTGGTTGAGGGTGTTGGGGTCGAGGCCAGGAGAGGTGATGGGGTGGTGCCAGTGATTGCTTGTGTTACGGTAAAGAATGTGGTCATAGGGGAATAAATAATTGTAGGGGTAGACATAGTTTATGTGCGTATAGCCAATACGATTGCCCAGGGAGTCATATAGAGGGAGATTGTCTGAATAGGGGCTTTCGACGTAACATAGATAGCGTATTGAGCAGGTGTCTATTTCGTCGGGACAGGTGCGGATAAGGGAGTCGTAGTGGGCACAAGGGAAATTGTAAACAATGAAACGATTTGAGTAGGTGAAGACGCAGGTGGGGGTAATGATGTCGCGGTATAGCATATAGCCTCCGGGCTTGAGGTCGAAAATGGTTGTGGAGCCGGGGACGATAAGGGTGTCGCATAGGCCGACAAGACGATACTGGGTGATGAAGATGGAGCTGTCGTGGACGGAGTAGGTTCCGGACGAGTCCATGACCCTTATGGTGGTACTGTCCCTGAGACGCAAATGCGCGGCGCAGGCGCCTGAGGTAATGTAGCCGAGAGTGTCCCAATGATAGGCTGCACTATAAAAAAAGTTTTCAGGGGCGAATCTGGCGGTTGGGGTATAGTAAAGATTTTCGACAAAACGGGAGTTGGGGGCTGCGGGGTTTCTGAAACTCAGTTGGCAACGGAGTGTGGAGAAGTATTGGTTGCGGCTGTCGTTTAAAACCATGTCGGTACCGAGGACGGTGGAGGTGTCGGAGGCGAGTGTCCAGAGGTAGTGGAAACCGATGGGGGCGGCATAGGATACGGTTAGCTCGCAGGGGTCAGAACGGGAAATCCCCAAGAATTTGTAGCAGTCGAGGGTGAAAGTCGCAGTGCAATAGGAACGGCAGGAGGCGTGGCAGGTGGTGTTGAAGCAGATGCGGACGACCCTCCCGTGGAGGGACCGAAGGTCGAAACAGATCTGTGACGGTTCGAGGAGCCTAAGATGTACCATCGAGTTGATGTCGGTGTCTTGAGCCCAGATGTCTGTGTTGTCGCCAGAGTAGACAACTTCGAAATAGCTGGAATCGAGAGACACCCCGTTGGAGTCGAGTATTCGGATGGAGAATTCGGGCCTGGAACCTGTATCGCCGGCAGCATAAGCGACTTGACTGCCGAACGAGGTGCAGAATAGTTGTTTATCGTTTGTGTCAACGCGGTAGAAGTAGGTGATGCTTGCACTGCGTGAGGAGTCGGAGAGGTCGGTATTGCCTACACGGATTCTTGGCGGAGGGGCGATGATGAACTGGTGCAGGGACGGAACTATGCCAGTGTCGCGGCCGGGTTCCTCTGCTGTCCCTGAGGTGCAGAGGATGTGCGCGTGACCTTCATCATACGCCGATGGGCATGTGCGTAGCAGTATCTCGGGTATCTGTGCCGAGCTGGGAAGAGGCAGGGCAAGGAAAAGGAGAATGAAATATGGAAATAACCGTCTCATGTGATAAATAACGCTTCGATTTAATATATATTGTGTTACTATGAAAAAAACTGCAAGAAAAGTGGGTTCTGCTGTTGGGATGAGTGCCCCTTGTTGCGTGGAAGCGGAAAGGACGTGGAGGGAAAGCAGCGAATGTCCGAAAATCGAACGGCTCGGTTGCCCCGCGTGGGCTACGGCCTGTCAGACAGCGGACAGCAAACGTCCGTCGGAGCGCCCACTTCCCGGCGGCGGGGATTGCCGTGCCGAAGGCCGCCACTCCCCTTCGGGGACAAAGGGTGTCGGCACGGACCGCAGCCGGGCGGGACCGTGCATCCCACGCCCTACCGCGCCCCCTGCGGGGGCGCCACTGACGCCAAACCGATTGCAAAAGAGGTTCCAACACCAAACTGTCCCGCGGACTGGTTACCGAATAGCCCTACCTGCCTGTGGCAAAAATGGGGTATATCCCTTCTGCATGACGGCAGGTAGAAACAAAAAACAGGATAGGCAGAAGTGTCCTAAAACCGCATAAACACATGCGTTCCTCAAAACAAACATTTAGGTGCAGGCAAAAAAAATTTGGTGGATTAAAAAATTATCTGTATTTTTGCAAAAAAATTTATAGTCATGAAACATATAGTATTTTTATTTCTTTGTATTTGCTGCACCATTGTCTATGGTCAAGACAAAATAGCACACTTGGCTAACATGGAAAACGTATTGGCTGACACGTCAATAATACGGTACAGCAAACCTAATGTGGTGGTGATGTACACATCGCACGGAACTGGCAACCGTATCTTTCACATAATCAATACAGAGACCAATATGAGATGGTCTTTTTCTGTGGATGAAATTGTGAAAGATATGGAAATCCTTGACGACACAGTGTATTATTGCGGAGACGAAGGTTATCCGGAAGTGGGATTCTTTGCCATCAGTGATGTGTACTCGGGGAATGTCCTTATAAAAAATTTTTGGGTTAGCACAACAATAGCCATCCCGAAGCGGCTTGAGGTGTTCAGGGCTTCCGGGGGAGTGCATGTGGTCATAGTTGGCGATTGGCTAACCGCTACCCCGACAAACTCATTTATCGCGGATGTTTGGTCTAAATATTCATCTTCGCTGAATACCTGGAGTCTGGCCGCATTACTCACCGTTGGGAAAGAACTCTATGATGACATTGCTGTGACAGACAATTATGTAGTGGCCTCC